>JBAZJM010000354.1:0-4768 GCA_041651315.1 Lentisphaeria bacterium
CAGCCAGGCGCGTTCCAGCAGGGCGGCGGCTTCTTCCAGGCCGCTCTCCCGCGCGTAATCATGGAGACGGCGCAGCCGGGTGTCGAGTCCGGCCGGGGCAAAATCGTGGCCGCGCGCCGTCAGCCAGTGTTGGAACCGGCGGCAGAAATCCGGCTGCGCGGCGGCGGCCGCGCGGCCGGCGTCGTGCAAGCGGGGGGCGTTGACGTAGAGGTCGACGAGGCGGGACAGGTCACGGGCGGCCCCCAAATCACCGGGCGTCCACTGCGGCGTCCGCAAGACTTCGTAGGGCGGGTCGGGGGCGTAAGCCAGCCCCAGTCCGGCGGCGTGGTCGGCCAAGGGGGTGCCGGGCAGCAGCTTGAGGGTTTCCAGCTGGATCTCGGCCGGGCCGAGCCGCAGCAGCCGGTCTAGGTCCGCCGCCACGGTGTCCGGCGTGGTTTCCGGCAGGCCGGCGAGCAGGTCCACATGCACCGCCAGGTTGCGGAGTCCGCAGAGGACGGCCAGGTTCTCCCAGGCGCGGGCGGGCGTCTCGCGGCGCTGGCAGGCGCGCAGGGCGGCGGTGACGGTGGTCTGCAGGCCGACTTCCAGATGCAGCTGGCCGGCCGGCGCGGCCCCGAGGGCGTCACGGACGGCCGCGGCCAGCCCGGCCGGGTGCCATTCCAGGTGGAAATGGCCGTCGGCATACGTCTCGCGGAAGAGGCGCAGCAGGGCAACGGTGCGGCGCGGGTCGGCATTGAAGGTGCGGTCGATCAGGCGGAAGTCGCGGAGGCCGCGCCGGTAAAGGGCGGCCAGGTCGGCGGCGACCCGGTCCAGGGGCAGATAGCGCGGCGGCCCGGTGCGGGCGCTGGTGCAGAAGGCGCAGGCGTGGGGGCAGCCGCGGACGGTTTCAAGCTGGGCGAACGGCCGGTCATGGGCGAAGAACGGGCTGCTGTGCGGGGGTGGCAGGGCGGCCCAGGCATCGGCGGCCAGCAGGGCCAAACCGTTGTCGTGGCCGTTGCCGGCGGCGTCGCGCCAGCACAGGCCGGGAATGGCGGGCCAGGCCGCCGGCCGGTCCAGGCTGGCCAGCCAGGGGCCGATGGCCGGTTCCCCTTCGCCGCGGACCACGGCGTCAATCCACGGTTCGGCCTGGAGCAGGGCGCGGTTGTCGCCCAAAAATTCCGGGCCGCCCAGCAGGATGCGGCAGGCGGGGAGCAGGGCCTTGACCCGGCGCAGCACGGCGAACACGGCGGCGCGGTTGAACAGGTAGACCGTGGCGGCCACCACGTCCGGTGCGGACTCCGCCGCCTGCGCGGCCAGCACGCCGGGCGGGTCCGCGGTGACGCCGGCGACCGCCCGCCACTCCCACTCCGGCGCCGCCGCCTGCGCCGCGGCGTGCAAACACGGCAGCGCCAGCGAGGCATGCGAGTGCGAACAATTGACGGCCAGGAAGGTCAGGCGCATGGGGCGATGAATTTCTCGGTGTGCCGCTTAACGTCCGTGCTCTGGTGGGGATCAAAGCAGGTTTTTCTGGTACTCGCGGTTCAGGCGGAAGGTGGGGCGACTGCCGGGGCCGCGAATGCTGAGCATGCGGTCGGGCACCGAATGCCATTCCGGGCTGTCCAAATTCAACGACTGTTTTTTGGGGGCGAGCCGTTCCACCCGATACCGAAGCGCCCGGTAAAATTCATTTTCACCGCGTTGCCGGTATTCTTCGGGCATGCGATTTTTCAATAGCCGACTGACTTGCTTGGCATTCAAACCGCCCGCCCGTGAAAACTTTTCCGCCAGCAGAATCATGTTCAGCGTCTGCTTGCCAAGTGGGTCAAGGTTGTCGAAGTCCGCGCCGAACTGCTGCCGCAGTTCGCCGTGGCAATTTTCCATGGCCAATTCGCGACACACGACATACACCTCACAGAATCGGTCACTGGCGGGATGCAGTTCGATCAACCCCCACATTTTTAGGCTGTTGATGGCTCCGAAGTGATTGTTCCCTGGCGTAAGTGCGAGGGTGTAGAGGCCATTTCGGTTGGCGCGTTCGCTTTTTAACAGATACGCTAGTACCATGCAATGTTCTGCGGTCAGCGGATTGTCGCCGGTCTTTTGGGCCATGAATTTGTCGAAAAGGTCGAACCACGCTTCTGTTGTTTCGTCAAGTACTTTGCCGGAGGGAATGCAGAGCGATAACTCGTCTGCGGAATGGAAAAGGTAGTAGGGCAGGTCAATCTGATTGGCCAATGCGCAGTTGACCAAGTCTGACATGCCGATCCCTTTGCCTTCCCATTTGTTATGCAACTTGAGAATGTCCGCCAGGCGTGGATTGCGGGCACGGGGATTGGGAAAAATACGTCGCACGGGGATGGCATCCGCCGGCCTTTCAAAAACCAGTTCGTGTGGCAGATGCCCCGGGTTGCGGATGCTCAGTGAAATTTGTGGTTTAATGGTAATCTGGACCGGGCGATTGATCGAATAGTCGCGGTGTGCCAGCGCATTGTTGATTGATTCTCGAATGAGTTTTTCGGGATACTCTGGCACCATCATTCCACTGGCTTCCGACGACACACCGGTGAGAATGTTGCGCAGAGTCCAGGCGTGTCCTGACTCCATGAGTTGGAGAATATTATCGCGGAAGGTTTTTTTGTCTTGGGCAATAACATTTGGCACATCCACAAACGCATCCAGGTGACTGCGAAACAGCAGGTGTTCTTCTGGATTTTCGCCGCCGATAAGCATTCCCAGCGTGGTAATTTGGTGGTTCTTCAGCATGAACCGTTTCTTTTCCAAAAAAGGAACCGCATCACTCAGTGTGCTTTTGAAGGTTTCAATCGATTTTGGTTGTCCTTGATTAATCAAGTGAACTAACTGGTTGATCCGGTCAAGGCTCAAGTCTTCCACGGTTACACCTGGAACGGGTTGCAGTTCACGGCACGTTTCCAATTCTCGCTTGCGTTCTTCCTGTTCTTCCACGTGTTGCGGAGAGATGATTTCGTCGCGATCAAGTTCGCGTCTGAACGCTTGGGGTTTGCCGTCTTTTTTTTGATAAAAGCAAAACTTCTGGTCTTCCGGTAGCGGGCTGACTCGTATTGTTGCGATTTGGCCTGCAGCAAACGGGCGCACCTCGATCAGCAGCGAGTCGGACACGTCTACCGGATGACCCTGTGCGTCTTTGAACGTTGTCCGAAGAACTGAGACATTGCCGCTATGGTCTTCCGTGTAGCCGGTGAAGGTGAAATGCCGTTCCGGTTTTTTCTCTTCCTTGACCCCCAAAATGACCACGCCGCCGCGAGTGTTCAAAAAAGCACAGACGGATTCCCGGATGGAATCCCACGCGCCGCCGGTTGGCGGGACAGGTTTGATCTCCAACCAGTCCGTTTCCAGCGACTCGTACGTTTCTTGGCGAACGCAAGTCTCAAGCTTGGATAAAATGTTCGTCAACGAATCCATGAATTTCTATCCCTAACCGTTTTCATCTCGTACCATAACCCGCATGGTGACTGCTTGCCGCTGATTACGATGCTATGGATCAAAGGGCTTGCGGCGTGACGGCAGTGGTGGCGGGGGGCGGAATGGCGGTGCGGGGGCGATAGCGGACGGTGACGGTGATGCCGGTGCCGTGGAAGATGGCCTGGAACTGGGTTTCCATGGAGGTCTTGGCGCGGTCGAGGATGCCCTGCTGGAGGGCGGCGGTGCGCAGGTCGCGCCGGGCCTTCAGCAGCAGGGCGTTGTAGAGTTCGGCGTCCTTGGGTCCCTGGAGGTCGTAGAAGCGGATGACCGGATCGACGGCGAGGATTTCCGGCTCGGGCAGGGTGACGGTGACATGGTGCGGCGGCCGGCCGTCAACCGTGACCTCCAGTCCGGCCTGGACGTTGAACCCGGCCAGCAGGCGCGCGGTGGCGGTGGCCAGCACGCGCTTGTCCGGCAGGTACCACGGCATGGCGTCGTGGACGTCCAGGATGCTGGAGAGGGTGTACTCGACGGTGGCGACCTTGGCCACCTGCCGGACCTGTTCCAGCAGAACCTGGCTGTTGTAGACCGGGGCGCCGCCGCGGCTGGTGCGGCCGGCCCAGAAACCGAGGCCGGCCAGCAGGGCGGCCGCCGCCAGCGCCAGGACCAGGGTGATCAAAAAACGATACATGGGCAATACCTTACTCCGCCTTTTGGCGGAAACCCAGGCGTGTGGGCGTGCGGGGATATGACAGTTTTGTCGGATGATGTTGGGGCCACCCTTTTGGAAAAGGGTGCTCCCCCCGCGCTTCGCGCTGTGCAGCCCCGGCTTTGCCGGGTCGCTCACACGTTCGCTCTGGATCCCCCTCCCTAAAACTTTTGGATCTTAAACCTGAGGGGCGCTTCCGCCACAAGCTGTTCTGGCAAAATGCAAATTCAGAGATGAGTGCTTGTGGCGGAAGCGCCCCTCCGCATTAAGGCACAAAAAGGTTTGACGGAGGGCTTGGGAACCGCCTTTCCTCAAAAGGGGGTTCCCAACCAACAAAAATGTCATGCACCCGGGCGTGCCTTCTGTGGGGCGCCAGGCCCCGGCGCCTTTGGAGTTTGGCAAAATTCAACGGGTGCGGTTTTCCCGTCCCAGCGGGACGGGGCGGGAATAGGCAGGGGCTTCAGCCCCTGTTGTTGCCCCCCCATTTCGCGTGCCGTCAGGTACGCGGCGAATCGCGGCGTACCTACGGCACGCCATCGTTTCATTTCCCGGAACAGGGGCTGAAGCCCCTGCCTAGTGCGCCAGTGGGCGCACTCATGTAAGGAGGTGCAAGTCCTTCTCAAACGGAACCTTTCAGGTTTG
>JBAZJM010000355.1:0-4751 GCA_041651315.1 Lentisphaeria bacterium
CCGTAGGGACTGAATGACAATAGGCAGGGGCTTCAGCCCCTGTTCCGGGAAATGCAATGATGGCGTGCCGGAGGTACGCCGCGATTCGCCGCGTACCTGACGGCACGCGAAATGGGGGGGGGCAAAACAGGGGCTGAAGCCCCTCCTATTCCCGCCCCGTCCCGCGGGGACGGGAAAACCGCACCCATTGAGTTATGCCAAGCGATATAGTACGCCCCCATGAAACGCATTTTTTCACTGGCCTTCGTGCTGGCGCTGACCGGCGCGGTGGCCCCGGGGCCGATGCTGGCGCTGGTCATCGGCCAGGTGCTGGCCCAGGGCTTTGGGGCCGCCCTGCTGGTGTTGGCCGGCCACGCCCTGGTCGAGCTCGTTCTCGTCATCCTGCTGGCCCGCGGCTTGGGCCGCTGGCTGGCCGGCCACCAGGTCCGGGCCGTCCTCGGCCTGGTGGGCGGCGCGGTACTGTTGTGGATGGGCGCCGGCATCCTCGCCGACGCCGGCGGTGCCGCGCTGGCCACGGCGGCGCAGAGCGCCCTGCCCTGGTTGACCCTGCTGGGGGCCGGCGCGGGCGTCTCGCTGTCCAACCCGTATTTCACCGGCTGGTGGGCCACTGTCGGCACCGGCCAAGTGGCGGCGCTGCAGCTGAAAAAGCGCGCGGACTACCTGGTCTTCTTCACCGCCCACGAACTGGGCGACGCGGCCTGGTACCTGTTCGTCGCCGCCGTCCTGGTGCTGGGCAAGGGGTGGCTGACCGACGCCGTCTACCGCCTACTTTTGGGCGGCTGCGGCGCCGTCATCCTGCTGCTCGGCGGCGCCTTCCTCTTTCTCGCCATCCGGCTGTGGCGGACCGCCCCCGCGGCCACTGTCCCGGCGAGTCCGACAATGACCGCTAAAATCGACACTTTGTTGGCGGATCGACAGTCGACCCGTCACTCACGTTCCGGGCTCTGATGGTCGCCGCCTCACGTTTCACCCCTCACGCATCACGTTTCACATTATTTTCCAAGGAATGTCCCTCATGTTGAAAGCCGGTACCGCCATCGTCGAGGTCAGCCCGACCACCCCCATGTTCCTGGTCGGTTACCCGCATGTCCCCCGGACGTCGACCGGCATCCACGACCCGCTGTGCGCCACCGCGCTGGCCCTCGACAACGGCAGCGCCGCCGTGATCAAGGTGGCGGTGGACATCCTGTTCTTCAATCCGCCCACCGCCCGCGAATTGCGCCGGCGCATCGCCGCCGCCACCGGTGTCGCCGAAACCGGGGTGTTTGTCTCCTGCACCCACACGCACTCCGGCCCCAGCACTTTTGACATGCTCAACTGGCAGGATGATCCGGTGGTGCCGCCCTACGACCCGGCCTACCTGGCCCGGATCACCGCCGGCGTCGTGGACGCCGCCACCCGGGCCTGGCAGGGCCGCGTCCCCGCCGAACTCGCCTGGACCGCCTGCCAGGTCGACGGCGTCGGCTGCAACCGCCACCGCCCCGACGCCCCCCGCGACCCCGAATGCGGCATCCTCGCCGTGCGGAGTCCGCAAACCCGGCGGCTGCTGGCGCTGGCCACCGTCTATGCCATGCATCCGACCGTGCTGCATGAAGACTCCACGCTGGTCAGTGCCGACTTCCCGGGCTGTTGCCGCCGTTATCTTGGCGCCCGGCTGGGCGAGGACGTTGCCGTCCTCTATGATAACGGCCTGTGCGGCAACCTCAGCCCCCGCTATCATGTCA
This sequence comes from Lentisphaeria bacterium, assembly GCA_041651315.1. Classification (GTDB taxonomy): domain Bacteria; phylum Verrucomicrobiota; class Lentisphaeria; order Oligosphaerales; family CAITYL01; genus CAITYL01. The sequence continues at coordinate 1,725 of JBAZJM010000355.1, forward strand.
AAAACCAGACCTTTGCGGAGGCGGAGCGGCTCGGCAACCGCCTCGGGGAATTCATCGCCCAAGCCGTGGCCAAGCTCGCCGACGCCGATTACAGCGACGCCCCCGTGCTGGCGGGCGCCCTTGAAAAGGTCGCCATTGAGCGGCGCATCTTCCCCAGCGTCGCCGAGGCGGAAGCCATTCTCACGACCGCCCGGGCCGACTATGAGCGCCTCAAGGCGGAGGGCGCCCCGCACGGCCCGGTGCGCACCGCCGAATGTTCGGTGTTCGGCGCCGAGGAGACCCTGACCCTGGCCCGGCTGCAGGCCGCCGGCGCCGTGGATGCGGTGATGGCCAACTACAATCCCATCGAGGTCCAGGTGATCCGCATCGGCGACTGCTGCCAGGCCGGCTTTCCCTGCGAAACCTTTGTTGAATACGGGCTCGAGTTCAAGCCGAAAACCGCCCTGAAAACCCATCCGGTGACCCTGGTCAACGGCGAGTTGCACGGCTACATCGTCACTGAAGCCGCCTTTGCCCAAGGCGGCTACGAGGCGTGGAACAGCTTCTTCGCCCCGTCCGTCGGCGCCCGGCTCGCCGGCACCGCCACCCGGCTGGTCGCCCGGCTGGCCACGCTTGTACCGTGTTAGACTGAAGCTTTTCAGGCTGTAGACTGAAGATAATTCCCAATCACACGTCAACTTGATCGCTGCGTTCTTTGCGGTAACATTAACGACTCAAGTCGAACAGGACGTCCATGAAATCCAAGCCCGCCGAATTTTATGACCGGCTGGCGGCCGACTATGCCGTGCTGACCGACGACACGGTCCGCCGGCCGGCGGCCGCCCGCTTCGCCGCCGCCCTGCGGCAGCGCCACCCCCGGGCTCGGAGCGTTTTGGACGTGGCCACCGGCAGCGGCCTCTTCGCCCTGGCCGCCGCGGCCGCCGGCTTCCCGGTGGTGGCGGGGCTCGACCCCTCCGCCGCCCTGCTCGCCCAGGCCCGCCAAACCGCCTCCCAGGCCGGGGCCGCCATCCAATGGCTGGTGGGCCGGATGGAAACCCTGGCGGAACGCATCACCGACCGTTTTGACCTGCTGCTGTGCATGGGCAATTCCCTGCCCCACCTGACCGGTCCCGGCGACCTGGAACGGGCCGCGGCCGGCTTCCGAGCCTGCCTGCAGCCCGGCGGTGTCCTCTACCTGCACCTGCTCAATTACCCCCGCCGGCTGGCCACCGGCGAACGGGTGATCGGCCTCACCCGCGACGGCACGCGCGAGTTTATCCGCTTTCAGGACCCGCCTGATGGCGACGGGCTCATCCGCTTCAACGTCCTGACCATCGACTGGTCCGGCCCGGCCCCCGTCCATGTCCTGAACAGCGTCCCCCTGCGCCCGTTCCCCCCCGACACGGTCACCGGCGCGCTTCGCGACGCCGGATTCAGCTCCTGCCGGATCCACGGCGGCCTGGACTTTGCCCCCTTCGACGGCCGCCGCGCCGACACCGTCCTCATTGAGGCCCGTTGACCCCGGCCGCTCTGCCGCGCTATATTGCCATACGCTGTTAGGGTTCACCGCCGTTCAAGAGGTTCCACATGAAGACGATCCGCAACTCACGCCGCCTTTTCCTGTTGACCGCCCTTCCCTCCCTGGCCGGCGCCTGGCTGGCCGGCGCCGCCGAAAGTGCCGTTCCGCCGGTGCCCGCCGGCACGCCGCCCCCCACCGTGCCGGTTGCCGCCGCCGCGGTGCCCGCCGTTCCCGCCCCGGCTCCGGCCGCCGCCGCCGCCATCGTGGTCGCCACGCCGGCGGCCCCCGCCACCACGCCGCCCGCCCCGGCGGCGCCGGTCGCCGGCCGCCCGGGCAAGGTCACCGCCAACGCGCTCCGGGTGCGCGCCCGCCCCGGCACCAATTACGAGCCGGTCGCCATGCTCAAGCGCGACGACCCGGTCACGGTGGTCGGCGAAGCCGAGGATTGGCTGGAGATCGCCGTGCCGGCCGCCGCCGAGGCGTGGGTTTCCTCGCACTTCCTCGACCTGCCCTCCGGCAAGGTCAAGGCGGACCGCCTGCGCGTGCATGCCGGCCCCAGCGGCGTCTATTCCACCTACGCCTTCATTGACCGCGGCTTCGTGGTCAAGCCGCTCGGGGAACCGGATGCCGATGGCTGGCTGAAGATCGAGGCGCCGGCCACCGCCACCGCCTGGGTCAACCGCAAATACGTCGAGTTCCAGGGCGAGGTGCCGAAGAGCGCCAATCCCGCCGCCAACGTGCCGGCGGCCGTCCCCAACAAGCCGCTGGTGGTCTCCGGCCCGGTGAAGGTGGACGAACAGGCCGCGGCCCAGGACCCCGACAGCAACCCGGCCCTCTCGCCCGAGGAAACCCAGCCCCTGGCCCCCCCGGCCGCCACCACCGCCCCGGCCGCAACGGTTCCCGTCAAACCCGCCACCGGTTCCCCGGCGGCGGCAGCCGCCCCCGCAAAACCCGCCGCCGCCCCGGTGGCGGAGGCCCCCGCCAAGCCGGCCACGCCCGCCGTCCCAGCCAAGCCCGCCCTGCCCGGCACCCCCGCCGTGCCGCCCCCGCCGCTGGTCGCCCCGATTCCGGCCCCCGCTGCGCCGCCGCCGGCCGCCGGCCGCGCCGCCAACCTCACCACCATCAAGGAAGGCGTGGTCACCTCCCTGGGCATGCAGGCATCGGCCGTGGCCACCCACCTGCTCTCCCTTCGCCAGGGCGGCACCCTCTACCCGGTGTGCTACCTCAACAGCAAACGGATTGAGCTGGTGGAATGGGAAGGGCGCAGCGTCCGCGTCTACGGCCGGGAAATCCAATACCCCGGCTGGAAGCGCGTAGTGCTTGACGTGACCGGCGTCCAGGCCCTGCCGGAGAAATGATCAACGGTGATGCGTGACTCGTAACCCGTGACTCGTATCACGTGTCACCACGCACCACGCATCACGAGTCACGAGTCACGCATCACGTTTCACGCCTCCCCCCAAGGCCCTCATTCGGGAGAAAGCCCCCCATGTCCCCCACCAAAGGCATCATTTTGGCCGGCGGCGCCG
>JBAZJM010000356.1:0-4726 GCA_041651315.1 Lentisphaeria bacterium
TCGCTTCGATCTCGGCCGCCGCGGCCCGGCAGGCGTCGCAGCCGGCCAGGTGCGCGCGCAGTTCCGCGGCCTGGTCAGCGGGCAGGTCGCCCAGCAGCAGCGCGGTGAGCCGTTCGTCCATCGGGCATGTGGGTGGGGTTGTCATGTTATATCACCCCCTGGGATTTCAGCACGCGGCTCATGTTGCGGACGGCGTGGTGCAGCAGGCAGCCGACATTGCCCTCGCTGCGGTTGGTGACGGCGCTGATCTCATGGTAGGAAAACCCGTGCTCCAGGCGGAGCAGCAGCACCTGCCGCTCCGCCGGATCCAGTTGTGACACGTTGGCCAGCACCAGTTGCTGCCGGCGCTCCAGCTCGTTGTTGGCGCCGCTGTCACCGGCTCGTTCCGCGTGTTCCAGGTGCAATTCGCGCAGGCGCGATTCGCGCCGGATATGATCCACCGCCACATTGTGGGCCAACGAGTAAATCCAAAAACGAATGCGCTCCGCCGGACAGACCGCCGGCGACCAGGAGCGGCAGAAGCGGATGAACACCTCCTGCACCACGTCCTGGGCGGCGTCCATGCTGTTCAGGAAGCGCGCCGCATAACGCAGCAGGCCGGCCTGGTGCTCCGTCATGACCTGTTCCAGCAGCGCCGTCGCGCCGGGCGTGGGCTCAGGCTGTTTGGGTTCGTCCATGGCATCCTCGGACATGGGCTGGGATCCGTGATTTCAACAAGAAGACGTTTGCCGGAAGAAAATCTTCAAAAAACCTGAATCGTTCATGTGCGGTTGTATTTTCCCGGCCTTGTCCCCAACGGGGACTGACCTGTCCAGCCCAGGGTCGAACGACCCTGGGAAAATCGGTATTAACAGCATTCGTCCCTGAAGGGGACGCACATCGTTACCCATGATTTAGGTGTGTGTACGGATGAGGAAAAACACTCTGCATGTAGCACCCCTACAGGGTGCAACTTGGGTTGGGATTGTTTCGTACCCCAGGGTTGTCCAACCCTGGGCTGGACACGTGCGTCGCCGTTGGCGACCCAAATTCATGAATAATCCAGGCTAAGGGACTGGAGGTGGGGGAGGTGGGCTGAACCCTATGGGTCATTTGGGAATGCGCAGAGGGGGCCGGTTTTGGCACCGCCGGGGCCGGCGCCAGTTTGGGCAGGGGGAGCACGACATCCTTGGCGGGGTCGCCGTTGTTGTCGATCTCGTCGGGGCCGACGCTCCACAGGATGGCGCGGTCGGGGGAATAGCGCACCCAGGTCCCCGGCTTGGCGAAGAGGTCGAGCGGCGGCTTGGGCAGCAGCGCCCGGCAGGCCTCCAGCGACGCCGGCCAGCGCCCGGTCTCCTGCTGGACGATCCGAAGCGCGAGGATGGCCCGGGTCAGGTTGGTGTCTGTGCGGGCTCTGACGGAATGTTTGTGGCCACTTCCTTCAATGCCTGAAATGACCATGCTCACATACAACCTGCCGAGAAGATTGGGGTGTTTTTGTCCCAGTTGTTCCAGCCGTTTCCATTTCGCCAGTTTTTCCGGGTTGTCCCGGTCTAGGTTCCACATTGCCAGGTTTCCAAAAACATCGAAAGGATCGGATACCCCCTCCATTGGCGGCACCAGCTTTTGGGCATCCTCTTCAATCCGGCGGTCACGGTCAGGCCAACTGGTCAAGGCATTGGCACTCAATCTGGCAACAAACGGAGGCATAATGGCGACCGTTTCCTTGACGTCAAGCACGCGGGAAATGGAAATGGGGATATGGCTGTCGGGTTGTTGGGCGGTCTTTGCAAAATCATAGATGACCGGAATAAAAAATTGCGCATACTCAATTTGGTACACTTGGGCCAGTGCTGGATCTTGGATGCTCGGGGCGGGCAGCGCCGTCAGCAACTGGTTTAGCGCGGTTTGGGTCATGCTTTTTTGTGCACACAGCCAACGCATGCCGTCCAATCCCATCGCCTGGGGAGCAAGCCCTATCAAATAATGAATCATGGCCCCATCGCCGTCGACGATGAGCTGTCCCATTTTGAACGTCTCCGCCAGCTCGCGTGCGGCATCCTCATACTCGGCGCGTTCCGCGTGTTCCCGGGCCAGGATGATCTTCAGGCGGGCAATGTGACGCAGGCCGATCAAGTCGGAGGTTTTTAGATCATTGGGGTTAATGGGGGGAAATTGGAAGTGTCCAAGCGCGATTCCCTGGGAAACCAGGGCCAGTGGTTCCTTCTTGGACGCCAGCCAGGCATCCAGCCGCTGCCGGCCTTCGCCCTTGGGCATTTTTTCCTTGCAGGAGCAGGCGCGATCATGGGCATCCTTTAGGACGCGGTCATCAGGCAGTTCCAATGCCGGCATGGCCTTTGCCCACAGCACGTAGGCGTTCTGTTCCGGGGGCAGTTCCCGGCGGGTTACGGCGAGGGAGGTGTCCGCCGCCTGGGCGGTCAGCCCCAGCAGCGCGACGGCGAAAATCCACGGGCGGATGCCTGGTGTCATGTGTCCTCCCCTTTGCTGGTGGGACTGTAGTGGTGTTTATGATTAACCGCAAAGAGCGCATAGATCGCAAAGAGGATCGTTTTAGGTCCTGTACCAGGGCGGCGTCGAAGCCGCCGCACTCCGAGGGAAGCTTCCGCTTCAGGACAATCCACTTTGCATTTCCGTGCCCGTGTCCCTGCCCGTGCCCGAACACCCGCGTAAAGCCAAGGATGCCCATGGGCTGCTTCGACCACGAAAGAAGGGATGGTAGTTCGGGCACGGGCAAAGGCACGGGCACGGAATGAATTATGATATCCCATGGGACAGCGATGGTTTTTTGCCCGGTTAAACCTTTGCCCCGTCACTGGCGTTCCGGGCTCTGATGAACGCCGAACCCGCGGCTGCCCCACGGAACGGACAGGCACCATCGGTGACCGGCAGCGGTTGTGGAATCTTAATGAGAATATATGTTAGCCTTATATCGTTGAAGCCGTGTTGTTCCGTCGGTTGGCCCATACCTGGTGTTGAACCCTCGTTCCCCCGCAAGCTGTCCCCATGGATCTCGCCCGCAAAATCGCCATTCTCGGCGAAGCCGCCCGTTACGACGCCTCCTGTGCGTCCAGCGGCACGCGGCGGGAGGCGCCTGCCGGCGGCATGGGCGGCGCGGCGCTGGGCGGCATCTGCCACAGCTGGGCGGATGACGGCCGCTGCATTTCGCTGCTCAAGATCCTGTTTTCCAATTTCTGCGAGTACGACTGCGCCTACTGCATCAACCGCCGCAGCAACGACATTCCCCGGGCCGCCTTCACCGTTGAGGAGGTGGTCCGCGTCACCCTGGAGTTCTACCGGCGCAACTACATTGAGGGACTGTTTCTCTCCTCGGGGGTCACCGGGGGGCCGGATGCGACCATGGAACGGCTGGCGCGGGTGGCGGAAACCCTGCGGGTCCAGCACCGGTTTGCCGGCTACATTCATCTCAAGGCGATTCCCGGGGCCAGTCCCGGGCTGCTGCGCCGGGCCGGGCTGTTTGCCGACCGGCTCAGCGTCAACATCGAACTGCCCTCGGGCGCCTCCCTGCAACGGCTGGCCCCGGACAAGAACCGCGACGGCATTCTCCAGCCCATGGGGCTGATCGGCCGCAGCATCACCGAGAGCAAGGCCGAGCGGCGCAAGTCCCGGGCCGCGCCCCGTTTTGCCCCGGCCGGCCAAAGCACCCAGCTGATTGTCGGGGCGAGCCCCGAAAACGACCGGCACATCCTCCAGCTCGCCTCGTCGCTCTACAGCCATTTCAGCCTCAAGCGCGTCTACTACTCGGCGTTCGTGCCGGGGGGCAACCCCAGCCTGCTGCCGGCCCTGGTGGCCCCGCCGCTGCGCCGCGAACACCGCCTGTACCAGGCCGACTGGCTGATGCGCTTCTATGGTTTTGCCGCCGATGAACTGCTCGACGCCCAGCATCCCCAGCTCGACGACGCCCTCGATCCCAAGGCTGCCTGGGCGCTGCGGCATCCGCAATGCTTTCCAGTGGATCTGAACCGCGCCGAGCTGGGGCTGTTGCTGCGCGTGCCCGGGGTCGGCCCGACCTCGGCCCGGCGGATCGTCAACAGCCGGCGTTTCGCCCCGGTGCGCTTTGAGGATCTGGCCAAGCTCGGGGTGGTGCTGCGGCGGGCCCGCTATTTCATCTGCTGTCCCGGCCAGCCAGCCGACGGTGTGGTTGCCGCCCAGGCGCCGGAGCGTGTCCGCGGCCTGCTGGCGGCCAGCGCGGCGGGCGGCCCCGGCGCCTATCCCGCGGCGGCCCCGGGCGACGGCCTGATGGTCGCCGATGCCCCCGGCCTGCCTGTCCAGCCGTGGCTGCTGCCGCCCGAACCGGAAGCGCCCCGCCAGCTTCCCGCCGGCACGGTTCCCACTCCCGAACTGGCCTGGGGGCTCTCCCAGCCGTTGCCGGCTCCCCCGGGAAACGCGGACCGCACGCATGGGCATTGAGAATTCACGGAAACACGGAAGATACGGAAGGACGGAAGGACGGAAGAATACACGGCTGTCCCATAACAAGGGAAAGCTGTTCTGCTGTAGCCGCGGCTGTGCCAGCCGCGCGGGGGAGTGGTCATTTGGGGGCGCCTGGCACAGGCGCCGCTACAGAAGTAGGGAGATGGGTTCCTGTAGGCACGGGCGTGTCGCCCATAGCCATCAGGTTAAGGTTTTTCAAGCGTGCGTTGACCGGTGTTTAGGCAGGGCCAAAGGCCCGATTTTATAATAGCCTGGGGCAACGCCCCAGGTTTGC
>JBAZJM010000357.1:0-4715 GCA_041651315.1 Lentisphaeria bacterium
TTTGGAAAAACGAGACGGTGCCGCCCGTGAGCCGGGAAAAGTTCAGCGGCCATCTGTGCCACTTTATCAACCGGTTGAGAGAATATTCGGCCTTCCCGATTCTCATGACGCCCAATCCTTTATTTTGGACGCCGGAACTTCTCGGATATTATGGAAAGCCGCCTTATGACCGGAACGATCCGAATGGCTTGAACCTGATGCTTAGTCCTTATGCCGACGAGGTTCGGCTCATCTGTTCCCAGTACGGCATTCCGCTGGTAGATGTCTATATGATTTTTAATAAATTGGATATTAGGAAGTTACTACTCGACGGAATGCATCCTAACGATGAGGGACACGCCATCGTGGCGGAAGAATTGTTTAAACTTATTGTTGCGTAGCTAAAGAGGAAGCGGGCAGAAATGAAATCAAAATTATTGTCATATTTTCAGCATGGAACAACCGGCCTTCGCATTTCTATTGTTTGCGGCCTGGTTGCGTCTTTTATGGCTGCCGCAAATGCTGAAGAGAAATCAGATCGTATCCAACGCATGTGGCAGCCGCATACCGTGCGGCAATATCGCAGTGACAAACTGGTCGACATTCCCGCCAGGGCGCAGGCCACCACGGATCCACAGGCGTGGGGCCACAGTTTTCTCTACATGCCCGACAAGAACAGGCTGCTGCTGCAAACCGGAGATCTGGAATTTTACAGTGACAACCTTGGGAATAACTGGATCACGAAGACCACCCCAGCCCTACGCCACTTCACCTACCTTGGCAACGGCAACGTGTTAGGACGAACAGAGAAGATGGGGCGGCTACTAAGCAATGATTACGGCATCACCTGGCACCCTTTCGCCCCCGTACCATCGGTGCCAGGTCAGGAGGTTGTTTTCGGATCAATGGGGCCCGATTTGGTAGACAAGACCCCCTCCACAGGCAACGTCGTACGGTTGGCGGAATCCGTCGATAGGTACATCCGTTTCAGCACCGACGGTGGGCTTACTTGGCCTACGGTCATTGATGCACCGTGGTGCAGTGAAACAGTGCTCGCCCGCGCTGGAAATGGCGATATCGTCGCAGCCACTCGAACTTCCACCTGGGCCGGATACATCGAGGCCACCGGAACCAACGTTCCAGATACCAAGACCATCTCTTATGATCGCTGGCGAGTGGGTACAGAGTATGACTTCTACTGTGGCTTTGGAATCCACATCTCCAAGGACGACGGCCATACATGGTCACCAATCAAGCAACTCTATATGCACGGACGTCACCATGCAAGTATCGTGCTCATGCCGAATAACGACTTGGTGATGAGTTACGTTGTCCGTCTGGGATATGAAGACACTCCTGATGGGCTTCCACAGTACGGAATAGAGGCCATGGTTAGCCACGACCATGGTCAGAGCTGGGATCTTGAACACCGTTATGTGCTCGATAAATGGCGCGGCGAATGGGCTGATCATCCTGGCGGTTTGGTGAAACTCATGGCCCCGAACGAAACGTATACGGTTATTTTGCGCGATGGAAGTTTAATTACCTCCTTCGAACGAGGAGTCCAGGAGGCGGGAGTCGGATACCACCGACAGTTGAAGCTGATACACTGGCAATTACACGAGGAACCGAAGGCCATCCGCAGCCCTCCCAGGCCAGAACCATGAATACGTCACATGTTATCCAACGTGTTTCGGATCAAGGCCAACGCCTTCTCCGCCCCGCCTTCGCCTAGATTGCACGGTCGTTTGGCATCCGTTATTTTGAGGAAACTTCTCATGACCCCGTCCCCCGCGCACTTTTCCGCCGCTAACCCGCCTTGGTTTCAGCGTGGCTACCGCCGGATGTTGGTGGACATGCACATCCCGGACTGGGATCCGGCGTTTCTTGCCCACTATGATGTGACCGCGATGGCGGTGGCCTACGAGCGTGCCGGCCTGACCTCGGCCATGATCTACTGCCAATCGCATGTCGGTCTTTGCAACTGGCCTACGCAAACCGGTAAAATGCATGCCGGGTTGCATGGCCGCGACATCACCGGCGAACTGGTGGCCGAACTCCGCCGTCGTCATATCGATGTTTGCGCATATTACAGCGTCATTTTCAATAATTGGGCATTCCTCGAATATCCCGACTGGCGCATTCAACCGGCCCACACCACCGCCGTTGCCGGCAGTCGGTACGGGAATTGCTGCCCCAACAACCCAGGCTATCGCGCCTTCGCCCTAGGCCAAACCACAGAACTGGCCGGTGGCTATGCCTTTGACGGCCTGTTCTTCGATATGACCTTCTGGCCGGCGATTTGCGTCTGCGAGCACTGCCGGAAGCGTTTCCGCCAGGAGGCCGGCCAGGAAATCCCGGCCACCATAGACTGGTTTTCCCCTGCTTGGTGCGCGTTCCAAAACGCACGAGAACGCTGGATGGCGGAGTTTGCGGACGCCCTCACTCACCAGGCCAAAACCACCTGTCCCGGCCTCATCGTTTATCACAATTTTGCCACCGCCGCCTCCCACTGGATACCCGGCGTACCGTTCGCCTCCAGCGCCAGCCACGACTTCCTCGGCGCGGATTTCTACGGCGACGCCTTGGAGCAGCTTATGGTCAGCAAGTTCATGGGCGGCCTGAGCCGGCAACAGCCGATCGAGTTCATGACCAGTTGTTGTGTCAACTTGCGCGATCATGTCCGGCTCAAAAGCGCCGATGAGATGCGGCGTCAGGCGTTCGCCGCCACCCTCTTCTCCGGCGCGTTCCTGTTCATTGACGCCATCAATCCCGATGGTACTCTCAGCGCGGCCATGGCGGAACGCATTGGCAGCATCTATGCTGAAACCGCTCCCTATGAGCCGTTCCTCGGCGGCCATTTTGTGGCGGAAATCGCGTTGTACTTCAGCGATGACTCCCGCATGGACTTCAATGAGAATGGTCGGACCCTTGCCGACGACCCACTGTGGGATAGCAAGTATCCACACAACCAAGCCATACGCGGTTGTTGCCGGATACTGCAGGCGGCGCATCTGCCGTACACTATCATCACCCGGAAAGACCTGCCGGAACTGGCCAATTATCGGGTTGTGGCCCTGCCTAATGTTTTGCGTTTGACAACGGAGGAGGTCGCGGCCTTCCGCCAGTATGTCCGCAACGGCGGGCGGTTATATGCCAGCGGCCAAACCTCGTTGACCGAATCTTGTGGTACCCGCCACGCAGATTTCCTGTTGGCTGATCTGTTCGGTTGCCATGCGGTTCCGGCTGAATGGGGAAACTTAATCTACCTGAAGCCGGCGACCGCCGACGTGGCGGCCGCCATCGCCCCCCAGACCTATCTCAGTTATTTTCAAACCTATTCCCCAACCGTTCCCGGACAACCTGCCGGTGATCGCGCCGTGCCGTTGGCGGGTGGGCCCGAGGGCGACATCCTTGCCACTGTCAGTCTGCCCTACGCCTGCCCGCACCCGGGTTCTGTTCTCGACCAGAACTGGGCCAGCATCCATTCCTCTCCACCCTGGCAGGACAGCACCACTCCTGCCTTAGTCCGGAACGTTTTCGGCCAAGGCGTCTCCGTATATGCCGCCGCCGCCCTGGAGGCCGTCGATTGTGACGCCAGCAACCGTTTGGTGGAAAAACTCTTCCGTGAACTTTTAGGGCCGCGGCCCGCCTTCAGCGCCGAGGCCCATCCCGCCGTCTGGATGAATGTCCAGCACGTACCGGAACGCCAAGCCTTCACCATCGCCTTCTTGAACAGCCAAACCCAGGTGTCCCCCCTGCCGGTGCCGGAACTGGCCTTCACCCTGCGGACTCCGCAAGGAATGGCGTTCACCCGGCTCCTGGAGCTGCCCGGCCGCACCCCGGTGCCGTTTATCGTGGATGCTGTCGGCGATCTTCAGGCCACCGTCCAGAACCTTTCGCTGTTCCGGATGCTACAGGCGGAATACGCTCCGGTGTGAAGCCGCCAAGGAAGTGGCAAGGCCCTCACGGATCGCGCATGTGGGGCGATGCCGCCGACGGTTCTAGGGAACTTTCCTGGCTTGGGCCGGCATCCAAGACCGCAATTGGTTGGCGTGAAGCGGGCCGATGCCTTGTTCACGCCCTGCTGGGGATCGACGGCTGGCAGGAACTGATCGGGCACCCGAAAGAGGGCGCCTCGTGGGAAGGGTTTGCCTTGGAACAGATGCTCACGCTACTGCGCGTGCGGGACGCCTATTTTGGGGGCACTCATCGCCCCCACTATTCTGTTTTTTTGCTTGTGGCCGGTTTCGGTGAGGCGCGGCGGTCGGTCTTGGCGAGCACCTTCAGGGTGGCGATGAGGGCCAGGGCGAGCGCGCCCCAGCACAGGGCCAGGCCGGCCACGACCAGCGCGCAGATGGCCACCATCTGCCACTCACCGGCCAGCGCCCCGGCCACGGCCAAGAACGCCAGCACCCCCAGGGTGACGAACAGTTGGGCCTTCTGAATCTTCGGGTTTTCTTCCCATGGGATTCCCATGGCGGCACCTCCGGGAGGGGGGGCGGTCACCGGCGCAACAGCAGGTAGACGATCGGGGCGCCGATGAGCGAGCTGGCGGCGGCCAGCGCGAAGACAAAGGGCAGGCCCCATTGCGCCATGAACCCCGCCACTTCCGCGTCGGCCGGGGCGGCCGGATCGGCCAGGATCTCCAGGCGGTCGCCAGGCTGGAGCCGCCAGTTGGCACGGCCGAACTTGCTCTCAAAGGTCACGGCCTGGCCGCTGGCGGTTGTGTAACG
>JBAZJM010000358.1:0-4698 GCA_041651315.1 Lentisphaeria bacterium
GTCCAGACCATCAGTCAGGCCGCCGAACGGCTGCACCGCCTGCTGCCGGACGCCCGCCTGGCCGTCGGCCACGGCCAGATGCCCGGCGGCGAGCTCGAGGAGGTCATGACCCGTTTCGTCAACGGCGAGGCCGACATCCTGGTCTGCACCACCATCATCGAGTCCGGCCTCGACATCCCCAACGCCAACACCATCCTCATCGACCGCGCCGACCGCTTTGGCCTGGCCGAACTCTACCAGCTCCGCGGCCGCGTCGGCCGCTACCACAACCAGGCCTACGCCTACCTGCTGCTGCCGCCCCGCGGCGCCCTGCCCGACAACGCCCGCCAGCGCCTGGCCGCCATCCGCCGCTACACCCACCAGGGCGCCGGCTTCAAGCTCGCCCTGCGCGATCTGGAAATCCGCGGCGCCGGCAACCTCCTCGGTGCCGAACAGAGCGGCCACATCGCCGCCGTCGGCTTCGACCTCTACTGCCAGCTCCTGCGCGAGGCCGCCGCCCGCCTCGAACACCGGCCGCTGCCCACGCCGCCCGACCTGCCCGTCGCCCTCGACACCCTCGTCCCCGCCCTCCAGGATCGCCAGGGCCGCCTCGGCGCCGCCATTCCCCCGGATTATGTCGCCGAAGAAAGCCAGCGCCTCGACCTCCACCGGCGCCTGCGCGCCCTGACCGACCCCGCCGCCCTCGACGCCTTCGCCGAAGCCCTCCGCGACCGCTTCGGCCCACCGCCGCCGCCGGTGACCGCCCTGGTGGAGCGCACCCGCATCCGTCTCCTGGCCGGCCGCGCCGGCCTGGTCGCCGTCGCCGTCCGCAATGGCGTCGCCCATCTGGAAACGCCCAGCGGCTTGTGGAAGGATGCCCAACACCGCCTCCCCCGCCTCCGGGCCACCGACCCCCTCGGGCAGCTTGGCGAACTCCGCACCCTGCTGGAACGCCTGCCCACCAGCCGCCAGTAACCGATGGCGCGCACGGACGGACACGGACAAACCACGGCCCACCGGCGGGGCGCGCCGGCATTTTGTCCGTGTCCGTCCGTGGAGTGTCCGTGTCCGTCCGTGCGCGCCACTATCAGCCGTCCCTAAAATCATCCACGCCGAAAAAATTCCTTGAAACCTACCGACAACGCCTTATCTTGACAAAATACGACAGCGCGCGACGAAACCGGCGCCGCCACCACAAGGAAAAGTTGTCATGATCCTAACCCTCAAAGAGTTGGCCGATTACCTCCGTGTTCACGAGCGCACCATTCTGCGCATGCTCAAGGCCGGCCAGATCCAGGGCGTCAAGATCGGCGGCCAGTGGCGCTTCAACGGCAGCCAGATCGACCAGGTGTTCTTTCCCGAAAAGCCGGTGACCAACCCCGACGCCGTGTCCCTCAGCGACCTCATCGCCAACCGCCCGCCCTCCCCCATCAGCCGGCTGGTCAAGGAAGACCGCATCCTGTTGGACCTGGCGGCCACCGAGGTCACCGGCGCCCTGCACGAATTGTCCGAACCGTTCGCCCAAAAGACGCTGCTGCTGGACATCCAGGATCTGCGCAAGCGCCTCGACGCCCGCGAGAAACTGCTGAGCACCGGCATTGGCCGCGGCATTGCCATCCCCCATCCGCGCGACCCCATTCCGACCCTGCGCGAGCCGGCGGTGGTGATCATCGGCCGTTCCAGCAAGGGGGTGGCCTTCAACGCCATGGACGGCAAGCCGGTGCAGCTGTTCTTCCTGCTCTGCTGCCAGAGCATCGAACTGCACCTCCACTTCATGGGCGCCCTGGCCCGGTTGCTGCAGGACGACGGCCTGGTTGAGGCCTGCCGGACCGCGCAGGCCCCCGCCGACATCATCCGCGCCCTGCTTGAGGCCGAAGCCCGCCAAGCCGCCGCCTGATCCCCAGGACGGCAATCAGCGGAAGAACGTGGCGCAGGCATTCTTGCCTGCGATTAAAGGTCGGCCGGGCATTCCAGCCCGGCCTCTGGGGCTTGGTACAAGTTACGGAAGCATTGGGCCGCGCGATTTCGTCCCGTTAGGGACTGAACGATAATAGGCGGGGGCTTCAGCCCCTGTTTCGGGAAATAAACAAGGATGGCGTGCCATAGGTACGCCGCGATTTGCCGCGTACCTGACGGCACGCGAAATGGGGGCGGGCAAAACAGGGGCTGAAGCCCCTGTCTATTCCCGCCCCGTCCCGCTGGGACGGGAAAACCGCAGCCGTTGAGCTTTGCCAAACTCCAGGGCACGGGCAGGAATGCCCGCGCAAGATTCCTGGCAGGCAAGAATGCCTAGGCCCCACGTTCGAGGCGACGCTTATGAATAATCCCGCTTGGCCAGCATGACACGCAGGCTGGCAAAGGCCAGCTCTTCGGGGCGGAGACCGGCGGGCTCGCGCCACTCCCAGGATGCCACCTCGTCCAACGCCCGCGGCACCACGCCCGCCGGCAGCCGCGCCGTGTAGAAAAAATCCAGCACGGCATAGGTGACCCCCCGGTAGCGGTAGCGGTTGGGCGCCGACCCCACATAACGGAAGGCGTCCTCGACCAGCGTGACGCCGACTTCCTCGCGGACTTCGCGGCTCAGCGCCGCCTCCGCACTCTCGCCGGCATCGGCGAACCCGCCCGGCACCCCCAGCTTGCCCTTGGCCGGCGCCTTGCCCCGGCGCACCAGCAACAACCGCCCCCGGTGGTCGGACAACAACACCCCGACGCCGATCCCGGGATTGAAATGCAGCAGGAACCCGCACCCGCCGCACTCAATAAAACGCCCGTGCGGACCCCGCACCGGCCGCGCGGCGCCGCACTGTGGACAAAAGCGGAATTTTTGGGCCAGTGGATGGGTGATCATCCCGCCACCATATCCCCGCCCCGCCCGGGGACAAGACGTTCGTGTGACCGCCGCACGGACGTGACACGGACAGCCACGGACAAGCCATCAGCACGCTTGGGGACAGGTTCCAATCGGGAAACGTGCCGTTTCCGGGACAGCGTGTGCGTCCGTGCAGGTCCGTGGCCGTCCGTGCTATGGTACCGGGAGCCGCCCCACTGAACCGCTTTATATACGCTTGTTTTTCTGCACCGATGTGGTTATGCTGAAAATACCGTTGGGGAACACCCATTTTCTGCACCACGACGTTTCCTAAAACGTATCAACCATCCATCCTTGCCGGCACCGCGGCCGGGGTCTTCTTGGCTTGGCAGTTTCTGCTCAGCCTGGCAGCTCCTGCATGGTTGACGGTGCTGACGTTTGGCGGGTTTGCCATGTCCGTGCTGGCGGCACTGGTTTTATTTTGGGTCGAGCGGAAACGACAGCCTGACAGCCAACGGGTCGGCGTGTTATTCTGGGGATCGCGGCCTTGGCAACGTTTGTCGTCACCACCATGATCTTACCCGCATTATAAGCGCCCCAATCCTTGCCGAGTGAGTCGCAACCAGGCTACGACATGAAGAAAATTTTCTGGGCAATCGTTATGCTTGCAAGCCTCGGCTTTGCAACCTACCGGCTTTCCGCTGCCATCCTCCAGAATCGTAGCGTAAAAGCGGCATTCACCCACGGTGAAAAGTTGATGGCTAAAGTTTCGGCGTATCCCCGTTTTGCCAACATCAAAATCTACGGCCAATCCTCCAGCCCAAAAGGATACATCACCGTCAGTGGGGCCGTCCATTCTGAAGCGGACGCCTCTGCCCTCCGGGATCTCATCACCGCGTCCCAGCCACCCGTGAGCGTCCGGGCATTTATCCAGATTGGCACGACAGTATCCCCAAACCCCCTGGTAAAGCCCGACTGGGTGGTGGTCCCGGAAAATGAACGAACCGGGGCACAAGGCGAACCGTGAACCTACTGCTGTTCCCCGTTTTGGTCTTGACGGGCGGTTGCTTTGCCTTGGGCGACCGCATGGGTGCCCGTGTCTCCTCGGTTCGCGGCCAATTAATCCTGCTGCTGACCGGACTTCTGGCCGCTGTCCCGGGCATGCGCTTCTTCCTGGACGACTGGAATCCGTGCCTCTATGCCCTGTGGTGGTGCGAGGTGCGGTCGTGGCCGTACATCGAACTGACCGCGGCCGGTGTCGGTTTTTTGGCCGGCATGCTTTGCGGGGGGCTTCCCCCGCGGCCTGCGCCGCCAGGGGCTCCGGGTCTCGTTCCGCTACTGGCCGGAACTTCCGCCGTCCCTCCCCCTGGCGCTTGCCTCGGCGCAACAGGGCGGAAGCTCACACCTAATTGTGTTGTTCGAGACGACCCCGGACCGCGTCGTGGTTGGCGATCCGCTCAAGGGCAGACTCACCTGCACCCGCGCCGAGATGCACCGCACCTACAAATTGGACCATGTATATCTCGTGGTCGAATAGCCCGACGAATCCCACCGACCATTCATTGGTTCTCAAACTGAAAATGGCGGATCGGCAAGCACCAACGCAGGCAGGATTGCCTGCTTGACGTTGGTACAGGCACGATTGCCTGTGTCACGTTCCCCCGGCGGTCCGTACTGGAACCCAATTTTTAGGGAAAGCGGTCCCCAAAAAAATTCTTGGCCAAACCCTTTTATAGCTTTTGCGGATTTCGCAGGCCGCTCCAGTGCAACAATCCACGATTGGGGTAGCAGGAGCGGCCTGCGAAATCCGCAAAATGGAACAAAAGTTTTAGGAAGGGGTTTGGGGAACACCCTTTCCCAAAAGGGTGGCCCCAACATTTCCGTCCGTGCTATGGTACCGGGAACCGTCC
>JBAZJM010000359.1:0-4693 GCA_041651315.1 Lentisphaeria bacterium
CCTTTATCCTGTTTTTTGCATTTGGCCGTAACACCATGCAATATAACAGGTAGAGGCTTACTTTTTATCATTTAACCGCAAGTTTTGTGCGAGATTTCAACTGCAACACTTGAGAGGTATAGTTCAAAGAGATCTTTTCCGTCACCGGCAAGTTCCCGTGGTACCAAAGCACGGTTTGGATAACATTCTGGCCATGCTCCTGCGTCAAAAAATCCAGCCAGCCCCCGGCGCCGCAAACGCCTGGCAAACCGCCCTGGCCGCCCTGCGGGAAAAGCCCTCGGTGCTCGTCTGCCAGGAGGCCGACCCCCAGTCGTGCCATCGCCTGCGCCTGGCCCGCTGCCTAGCCCAAGAAACCCGCCTGCCGCTTGAGGAGCTACGCCTCCCATGAGCCAGCCAGCCGGGCAGAAAACCAACGTCCTGAAAAAGTTTTAAGGAGAAGTCCTCATGTTGTTAAAATCACTAAAAATTAAAAACATGTTGTCCTTTGGTCTGGACACTCCGGCGCTGGAACTGAAACCGCTCAATATTTTGATTGGATCAAATGGCATCGGCAAATCCAATTTCATTGAAGCTGTTGGGCTGTTGCAGGCAGCGCCAAAGGATATCGCATTGCCATTACGAGGAAGCGGTGTGCAAGATTGGTTATGGAAGGGGGATTCAATGTGGCCAAGAAACGTCGCCACCGTTGAGGCCATCGTGGAGAATCTGGAAGGGAAGCAGCCGCTGCGTTATCGTTTTTCTTTCACAGAGTCAGGAAAACGCTTTGAAATTGTGGATGAACGAATCGAGAATGAGTTGCCTTATAAAAATAATAGCGAGCCATATTTGTATTACGGGTTCGAAAATGGCCATCCTGTTATTAATTTGCGGAGCTTACCAGAAAAAGCGATGGAAAAACTTTCTCCTGCTGCAAGGCTTGTTGCCATTTCTGCTGCGAAGGTTCTCACGCGCAATTTAAAACGGGATGCGATTAATCCAGGAAAGTCTATTCTAAACCAGCGGCGCGATCCTGATCTGTATCCAGAAATAACTTATATGGGAGATATTTTTGAAAAGATATTGATCCTCAACGAGTGGACGTTTGGTCGGCGTTCACCGGCGCGGCAGGCGCAGAAGGCCGATGCATCCAACATCATCTGGGAGGCGGATTGCAGTAATTTGGGGATGATCCTGAGCCGGTTACGGCGTGTTCCAAAAGCCAAAAAAGCCATTATCGAACACCTGCGTGAACTGTGCGGGCGCTTTGATGACTTTGACGTCTCCGTTGAAGGGAATTTTGTCCAAGTCCTTTTGACCGATGGAGATTACACGATCCCCGCAACCCGGCTTTCCGATGGCACGGCCCGCTATTTATGCCTGCTGGCCGCGCTTTGCGATCCCAATCCACCGCCACTGGTCTGCATTGAAGAACCGGAACTGGGGTTGCATCCAGATATCTTGCCCACCATTGCCAAACTTTTGAAAGAGGCTTCGGAACGGACGCAATTGATCGTCACCACGCACTCGGAGATTCTGGTGGATTGCTTCTCTGACACGCCGGAATCCGTTGTGGTTTGCGAAAAGGAAGACGGTGGCACCGTCATGAAACGGTTGTCAACGGAAGAATTGACGGCGTGGCTGAAAACATATTCACTTGGCCAGCTCTGGAGCCGGGGGGAAATCGGAGGGAATCGCTGGTGAGTACTATTAAAGTTTACATTGAAGGTGGCGGCGATTCTTCCAAACTACAAAAAGCTCTTAAAAGAGGGTTTTCATCTTTTTTTAGTCGCGCGGGTCTTTCAGGAAAAATGCCAAAACCCGTGGCTTGCGGTAGCCGTCAAAATGCATTTGATTCATTTTGCACGGCGCTCTCAAACGCTCCCAAAACCGGGGATCTTCCGTTTCTACTGGTTGACAGTGAAACTGTGGTTACTGCAAAAGCGGTTTGGGGGCATGTAAAAAGCCGCAAAGGCGACAACTGGACACGGCCAACTCACGCCACCGGGGATCATTTACATTTCATGGTCGAATGCATGGAGGCTTGGTTCATGGCGGACAAAGCCACCCTTGCCAATTATTTTGGGAAGGGATTCCAGGCGAGTTCACTGCCCGCGCGAACTGATATTGAAACCATCCCCAAGGCCACTCTTTACAGCAGCCTGACTGCCGCCACACGCCATACCAAAACCAAAGGTAAATACGGCAAAGGCGAACATTCTTTTGAAATTCTTGGGAAGATCGATCCCGCGAAGGTTTTGGCGGCTTCGCCTTATGCACAACGCCTGATCACGAAACTGAAGAACCCAACGACACCGCTGAACGATGGCAAATAAGCACCCCAAACTCGAACTGACTGGGATCGGGAAGGATAGCCGGGCCAAATTGGAGCCGCGGATTCTCTTGGAAGATCCAGAGCTGTCGTACCATGCCAAGGCACGGTGCGGGAACGGCAACTTGTTCGGCAACACGTGACGCCTAATTCAACGAGGATTCAACTTGTAAGGATTGCTTACTGGTTGAAACCTATTTGCGCCGTTGGCGATCATGCGCGGAGCCCGTGCGGGGCGCCATTCCTGCACATGTGGTTGCCCACCTGGAAACACGCCAAACATCCGCCCGAGGCCGGGCGGCTCCCGGTCTTGGAATGATGCCATCCCTGCCTTCGAAACAGTTTGTACCCTCAATGTGTTATGGGGGGAACAAGAATTCCCGCTGGCTTGCTTTCCACGCCGTCCGCGGTATCTTCGCGGACTTTTATGGCCAAGAAGCGGAAAACTCTCAAGCCTGCCCGAAAACCAGCCAAGGCGGCGATGGCCGGGGAACGCCATTTGGTGCCGGCCGATTCGGCGGCGGTCAAGCAACGGTATGTCCGCGACTGGGAACGGGCCCAGCGTGAGTTCGCCCGGCGGCAGCAGGAGTGGAATCGCTTCCGCAACGAGGAACGGCCGGCCTATGAACAGTGGGTCCGGCAAACCTTCGGCGCCCGTATCTCGGAACTCCGCGCCCTCCAGGAGAAAACCGGGGAACTGCGGCAGTTGGTCGGAGCCGTCGAACACTACGGCGACCTCTGCGGCAAACGCCCCCGCGCACTCTTCCAAGAACTGCTGGCCGAGCAGCGGGAGGGTGAGAGCCTGCTCGAAACGCTGAATGCCAAAATTCAAAGGTGGAACACCCCCGATAGCGATGACGACGGCCGGGATGACGAAACCGGAACGCGGAGTGTCGATTTTGACCTGGGGGAAGACGATTCGCTTGACGACGATGAGGGGGACGACGACTTCACCGCCGAGTTTGACGACATCATGGACGCGCTGGGCTCCATGTTCGGTTTCAAGCGCCCGCCCAGGGCGACGCCAAAAGAGGCCAAGCAACGCCAGTTAAAAATCCGCGACCTCTACCGCAAACTTTGCCGGCGCCTCCACCCCGACACCGGCCAGGCGTTTAGCGCCGAGACCGAACAACTTTGGCATCAGGTCCAGGAGGCATATGAAAAAGGCGATCTTGACCGTCTGGAGGCCATTCAGGCCGGCATCGAGGTTCGGCTCGACCCCATGGGCAAGCATGTGTCCTGCTCCCAATTGGCCGCCGCGGCGGCTGGTCTGCGGCAGGGCGTCCATTCCATCCGCGCCCTGATCCGCCAGGCCAAGAGAGACGACGCGGCCTGGGGGTTCGCCGCTTGGACGGCCCGGGACCGGGCACGGGCGGAACAGCGGCTCCTCGCCGAGTTTGAGCACGACCACACCCAACTGGCCAGCCAGTTACGCTACTTGGAACGGCTGGTCGAAAAATGGCGCAAGCCGATGCACAACAAACGCCAGAAATCGGCCATGGCGGCGGCCAAGCACCCGCGTCAATTGGCCTTCGACTTCTGAGCCACCGGGGGCCGCGGAACCGGCACGGCATGGTCGAAAATTTGGCCGAAACAAAGTGTGCCAAACCATCACATTGGGCATAAAAAGCGGCAAAGGAATTGCCGCACTCCCAAAACGGTGCCGTCGTGGCCGGGGACTTTTGAACGCGGCTCAGGAGAGAGACCTCCGCGGTCTCCGCGCCTCCGCGTGAGACAGGTGTCCGACGATCACGCGGGACGGTCGCAGGCGGCCAGGACGGCTTCGAGGGCGGCGGCATAGCCGCACAGCTCCTCGCGGGTGCGCTTCTCGGTGACCGCCACCAGCAGTTCGTGCTTGCGGTCATGGTAATAGCGGCCCAGGGGGAAGCCGGCGGCATAGCCCTTGTCGATCATGCGCCCGGCCACCTCGGCGGCGTCGTAGGGCAGGCGGATGACAAATTCGTTGAAGAACGGGGCGTCGTAACCGGTGACGCCAGGGATGGCCAGCAGCCGGTCGCGCAGGAACACCGCCTTGGCGGCGCACAGATTGGCCACCTGCCGCAGCCCTTCCTGGCCGACGCAGCTCAGGTAGGCCAGGGCGCGTAGGGCGCACAACCCCTCATTCGAGCAAATGTTGGAAGTGGCCTTCTCGCGGCGGATGTGCTGTTCACGCGCCTGCAGGGTCAGCACAAAGCCGGGTTTGCCGTCCAAATCCACGGTGCGCCCGACAATGCGGCCGGGCATTTTGCGCGCATGCGTCATCCGGGTGGCGAAGAAGCCCAGGTACGGCCCGCCGAAACTGAGGGGAATGCCCAACGACTGCCCCTCGCCGGTGACAATGTCGAAGCCGAGGGCGCCCGGCGACTCCGCCAACCCCAGGGCCAC
>JBAZJM010000360.1:0-4625 GCA_041651315.1 Lentisphaeria bacterium
CGGCGAGCTTTACGCGGAGGGGTACCGGCGCCAGGCACCCGTGCGCATCAATATGTTCGACGGCAAGATCAAGGTACGGATCAGGGACGGGTATGACCCCTGCGACAAGTGCGGGTTTGGGCTCGATGAAGTGGCTGTCGCGCCGGGCGGGAATCTCTATCCGTGCGAACGGATCGTCGGTGACGACACGAATACCGCATTATGCCTTGGCAACGTGTTTGACGGGTTTGACGAGGCGAAACGGATGAAGGTCGCCGCCTGCCGTGGCAACACGGTGGCCGAATGCGCGGACTGCCCGGTGCGGGAACGCTGCATGAACTGGTGTGGCTGCATCAACTACGCGACGACCGGGGCGGCCAACCGGGTGGCCGGCATTGTGTGTTTCCATGAACGGCTGGCAATTGAGGCGGCGGACCGCGTGGCGGCGGCGTTGTACGCAGAGCGCAATCCGGCCTTCATCTCCAGGTTCTATGGGGGCCGACATTCGGCCACACCCAACAACTGATACGTCGTTAACCTGAAATATTCATGAATTTGAACAGAAGGCAGCGAAGACCGCAAAGGGAATACCACGCGCAATTCCCAGTCCGGCCTTCGCTGTCTTTGCGTCCTTCTGTTCAAAAATGCAGGTTGGCCTGATCGGCCGGCCCCCTCACTGGTTGACGTGGACGATGGCCGCCCGCGGGAAGCCGTTGAAGGGGGTGGAGGAGGCGGTGCTGTAGGCGCCGATGTTGCGGCTGAACAGCAGGTCGCCGCGCTCCAGGGTGGTGGGCAACTCCTCGGCCATCGAGATCACATCGAGGGCGTCGCAGGTGGGGCCGAACACGGTGCAGATCTGCTTCGGCCCCTGGCGGAACGCCTCCAGGTGGTAATGGCAGTGGTCGAACAGGATGCCGGAGAAGGTGTTGTAGACCCCGTCGTCGACGTAGTAGCAGAGCTTGCCGTCGCGCACGGCCTTGCCGATGATCTTGGTGATGGCGGTGCCGGCGGTGGCCACCATGAAGCGCCCCGGCTCGGCCAGGATCTGGATCTCCTTGGGGAACAGCCGGTCGAGCTCGGCGTTGATCTTGCGCGCCAGCTCGCGGAACGGTCGCACCGTCGGATCGTAGGGGGCCGGAAAGCCGCCGCCGATGTCCAGCAGGTTCATCCGCGTGTAGCCGCGGCTTTGGGCTTCCTTGAAGACGCTGGCCGCCAGGTTGATCGCCTGCACAAAGTTCTCGAAATGGGTGGTTTGGCTGCCGACGTGGAAGCTCAGCCCCTCGACCACCAGCCCCGCCCGGTCGGCCTCGAGGATCAGGTCCACCGCCTCGGCCGGCGCCACGCCGAACTTGGAGGACAGCTCGACCATCGCCCCGGTGTTGGGCACCTGCAGCCGCAGCACCAGCCCGGTGTGCGGGGCGTGCTGCTTGATCTTGCGGATCTCCTCGACGTTGTCAAAGGTCACCAGCGCCTGGTACTGGTCCAGTTCCCGCAGGGTCTCCTCGGCCTTGATCGGGTTGGCGTAGATGATCTGGTCCCAGATCCAGTCCTGCCGCCGCTTGGCCGCCATCTTGCGGATGTGCTCGTGCACCACCATGAATTCCGGCATCGACGCCACGTCGAAGCTCGCCCCGGCGTCAAACAGGGTTTTCACGATGGCCGGGTCGGGGTTGGCCTTGACCGCGTAATAGGCCTGGACCCGCGGCAGGTATTTGCGGAAGGTGGCATAGTTCCGGCGCACCACCTCATGGTCAATCACAAACAGCGGAGTGCCATGGGTTTCTGCCAGTTGCCGCAAGGTCTTGAGGGTGGCCATGAATGCCTCCTGGGGGTGGGTCGCGGGGCCGAAAATGCCCGGGCCGGTATTCTATCGTTGGGAACCCCCCGGCGCAACCCGCGGCGGCGCGACCGGGCTGTGTTGAAAATTTCACAGGCCGCCGCCCCAATCTGGTGTGTTTAACTAATTGTATCGCAAAAAGATAAGACTTCGCAAGCTGTAAATATTTAGGCGGCAGGCGATTTGCCGCCGCGGTTGCGGTTAGCGTGCTGGGGATGAAGGGATTAAAAACTTGACACAAACACAACCGGCAGTGGTTGTGTTTTTTCTGCCCACTAGATATAGTACTTTTTTACAGAGGGCGACTACGCCCTGGCGGCGGGCATGAGCCCGACCGTCTCCGGGGGGCAGACATGAAAGCCAGCCGGCGGGCTCAACCACCGCCGTGTACGTTTTTTCGTGGGGACTCTGGGATCGTGGACGGTGGGAAAGATTTTTTGGAGGAGTGGACGATGACGAACGACAAGCATGACGAGACGCAGTTCCATGGATTTCGCAAGCGCAACGGCACGGTGGTGCCGTTCAGCCGGGAGAAGATTGAGGCGGCGGTGGCCAAGGCGGCCGATGCGGTGGACCGGAAGGACGGGACGGGGTTTGGCGCCGAGTTGCCGGGGCGCATCACCGACCTGGTGATCCAGCAGCTCGACGACCTGGGCAGCGAATACTATGTCGCCCCGGATCAGCTGGGGCAGCGCGTGCCCCGGATCGAGGATGTTCAGGACCTGGTGGAAATCGCGCTGATTGACAGCGGCTACCCCTCAATCGCCAGCACCTACAAGCGGTACCGGAAGCAGCGCGAAAAGGCGCGCACCCGCATCCACGTGCGCAACCGCTCCGGTTCGGCGGCGGACGTGACCGATGCCAGCCTGCTGCTGGTCGAGTCGACCACCGGCAACCTGACCAAGCCGTGGAACCGGGAGCGGATCGTCGAACAGCTGCTGGGGGAGACGGACCTGTCGACCGAGGTCGCCAACAGTGTCGCCAAGTCGGTCGAGAACCATGTCATCACCAGCGACTACCAGACCATCAACACCACGCTGATCCGGGAGATGGTCAACAACGAACTGATCGAGCGCGGCTACCGGGCCCAGCTGCGGGATCTGTCGGTGTACGGCATTTCCAAGAGCTACGTTGAGAACCTGATGTTCACCAAGTCCACCGAGAACTCGAACATCGTCAACAACAATCCCGAGGCGGTGAACCTGGGGCTGGCGGAACTGGTGCTCAAGCAGTGGGCGCTGGACACCATCTTCTCCCCCGAAGTCAAGCGCGCCCACGACACCGGTGCCATCCATCTGCACGACCTGGGGTATCCGCACCGCGTCTACTGCTCGTCGCACTCCATCGAGTACGTGAAGAAATACGGGCTGTGCAACCTGGCCAACCTCAACACCGAGAGCCGCCCGGCGCGCAGCGCCTCGGTGCTGACCGGGCACCTCAACACCTTCCTGGCCAGCATGCAGGCCAACTACGCCGGCGCGCTGGGCATCGCCTACATCAACATCTTCTACGCCCCCTACCTGGTGGGGATGGACGCCAAGCACCTCAAGCAGGTGGCCCAGGAACTGATCTTCAACGGCTCCCAGAACGCCTTCTCGCGCGGCGGGCAGACGCTGTTCCTGGACTTCAACATCCACACCGGCGTGCCGCGCTACCTCAAGGCGGTGCCCGCCATCGGCCCCGGCGGCCACTACCAGTTGCGGCTGGCCGACGGCCGGGTGGCCGAACTGGAGGAACAGCTCCGGGACGACACCGACGGCGGCGGCAACGCCCTGATGAACCTCTACTACCGGGCGCCCGGCGAGGAGCCGCGCATGGTCTTGCGCGAACTGCCCGACGCCACCCATGGCATCGTCTATGACCCCCAGGTGGCGGCCGACCTTGAGGCCCGCGGCGAGAAGGTCGTCACCTACGGCGACTACCTCAAGGAAGCCCGCGACTTCACCCGGGCCCTGCTTGAGGTGTGGAAGGACGGCGACCGCCACGGCCGCGTCTTCGAATTCCCCAAGTGCGACTTCCATGTCAGCGACGAAACCTTCAGCGACCCCGAGCAGCACGCCATCTTCCTCAAGGCCTGCGAACTCGCCAGCCACAACGGGTCGACCTATTTCATCTTCGACCGGGACGAGGTCACGCTGTCCGCCTGCTGCCGCCTGCGCACCACCATCAGCGACAACCGCATGCTCCGCCATCCCGAAAACATGCGCTTCTGCGGTTTCCAGAACGTCACCATCAACATCCCCCAGGCCGCCTTCCGGGCCGCGCGTCGCGGCAAGAAGGATTTGGACGGGCTGTTCGAGGAGCTGGACCGCACCATGGACCTGGTGGTCGAGGCGCACCTGCAGAAGAAGGAGAAGATCTCCGTCATGATGTCCGGCCCCGGCCGCCCGCTGTGGCAGATCGGGCGCGCCGCCTGCGACGGCAAACCGTATGTGGACCTCGACAAGTGCACCTACATCATCGGTCTGATCGGACTCAATGACGCCATCCAGTTCCTCTATGGCCAGGAACTGCACCAGTCCGACGAGGCGATGAACACCGGCCTGCGCATCATCGCCCACATGTTTCTGCGCACCCGCAAACTGTCCAAGAAATACGGCCTCAAGTTCACCCTCGAGGAGTCGCCGGCGGAAAGCGCGGCGCGCCGCCTGGCCAAGACCGACCTCACCTTCTTCACGGCCGAGGCGAAACAGGTGGTCCGGGGCGAGAACACCGACGTCGCCTTCTACACCAACTCCATCCACATGTCCGCCGACGCCCCGGTGAACCTGGTCGAACGCATCCGCCTGCAGAGCATGTACCACAGCCT
>JBAZJM010000361.1:0-4575 GCA_041651315.1 Lentisphaeria bacterium
CAGCCTGGCCCTCCTTGGCCTGGGCGGCCTGCTGGCCCGGCGCCGCCGGCGGGGCTGACCGCCAAGGAGGCGTCAGCCCGTGACGGAGTCTCAAAGATCAACCGAATGGCCACAGGAGGCACAAAAACCAAAAGACGGTCTTTTTTTTGCGACTCTTGTGCGTCTTGTGGCGATAGAATCCATTAGCACGTATCTGCAAATGGAAATATCCAACCGGTGGTTGGTCATACCCAGTCCAGCCAAGCCTTGGCCAGGCGCCGGCCGAGTTCCAGTTTGGCCGGTTTGTTGAAATGCAAACCGTCGTAAAGCTGGGGGCGCAGATCCAGGGTGTCGACATAACGGAAGGCCGGATCCACGGCGGGGCCGTCCCCGGTGCGCGTCGACCGGTTGGCCCAGAAAAAGGGAATCTGCGCATCGCCAACCGCCTGCCCCGGGGTGATGTCCGCTTCGTGCGGATCCCCGGAGGTACCCAGGCTGTTCGACTGGCCGGTCAGCACAAACACCTTCATGGCCCACCGGTCCTTATTCCGATTAAAGTTCAAGTTGAAGTGTGATTGGAATTAGTGGCGTTCCCCGAGGAGGTCAACGGCGATTTTGATGACGACCTTGGTGACCTGGGCCGCGGTGGTGGTGGCGAGGCCGGGCCGGTGGCTGTCGCGGGGCAGCAGCAGAAGAAAAAGGCCGGGGCGCAGCACGATTTCGGAACACGCCGTCGCCGGCGGGGCGTAAAGGACGGCGTCGCCGGCGGCATCGTAGGGGGTGTGTTCCGCCAGGCGCTCCTGGGTGACGCCGATCCGTTCCTCGCCGCTCAGAAGCAGCTGCAGGTCAAGATAGTTGCGATGGGCCTCGAAAACGCCCGGCGTGCTGCCGGCGGTGGTGGCATAGCTGAAGATCGAGGCGTAAATCCGGCTGCCGTCGATCACATGCCGGCCGGCAGGAAGCGGCGCGACGCGGTTCACAAAGGCGGCAATCTGGTTGCAGGCGTCGGCCGGCAGCGGCAGCGCGGACAAGTGGGCGATGGCGTCGTAAATCATGATGATTCCGTTGGCATTCTTGGTATACCATGGCAGTATAACGGCCGAACGGGCCCCGTCAAGAACCGCGGGGGCGCCGGGGCGCCGGTCCGTTCCGCAGGGGATACTCTTTTGCTTCGTTCGCCGCGCCTGACTATTGAACGTAGCGCCATCCGCCCCCCTGCGGAAGGCCAGAACCGGCAAGTTGCCGGTCTCCCCTTGGGGGGCGAGTTTCATTCCGTCGCTGGCACCGCCCCCGCCTCCGAAAAAGTTGGCGATTTTGTGCTAGAGATTGGCGGGATTGTCAAGGTTTTCACGGCGCCAGCAGTTATGCTAAGAGGTATTGCAAAGCTCCCGCACATTGGTGTCAATGCCCCAGGTGTAATGCTGTAATTTAACCACGAGGCGTCCGCCGCTCATGCCGCCGCTGGTCTACGGAAACCGGGTCCCGCTCTACCGCCAGATCGCCCAGGCGCTCCGGCAGCGCGTGCGCACCGGCGTTTATGCGGCGGGCCGGCCCCTGCCCACCCTGCGGGCGCTGGCCGTGGAGTACGGGGTCAGCGTGTATGCGATCCCAAAGGCCATCTACGAACTGGAAAAGGAACAGGTCGTGGTCACCCAGCATGGCAAAGGGATCACGGTGATGGCGGAAAAACCGTGCGACCAGGCGGCCATCCTGGCCGCCATGCTGCTGTCGTCGCTGAACTCGGCCCGCGGCGCCGCGCGGCGGACGGCCTGCTGTGGCAACCTGCGGCAGGTGGGGGGTGGCCATGGCCCTGTATGTGCCGGATTACAACGGCGATTATCCGCCATGGTATGTCAATTATAGCAGCCCGTCGGACTGGGGCAGCATGCTGGCGGGAAAGACGGGCGGCGCCGCCTATCTGCCGGTGCCGAAGACCACCGGAAAGGCCAATTCGGTGCTGGATTGCCCGGCCAATCCGACGGGCTGGACGGGCTATACCACCTACGGCGCCAACATGAACCGGTTCAGCTTCTATTGGTCGGACGTCACTTGGGTGCCCGGTGAAAAACTGACCGACCGCACGCTCAGCGGGCCGTCCAATCTGGTCATGGTCTATTGTTGCGCCGGGCCGTACATCTTTGGCGGCGCCCCCAACGGTGCCTGGGGCGACTGGAATGGTTCGCCCCGTTACCGCTGCCTGCACAACGAAAGCTATCCGGTGGTCTGGTTTGACGGCCACGTCAGTGTCGGCGACCCGCATCTGATGTCCATAGACAAAGTGGCCAATTGGTGACGTCCGGAGTTTCGCCAACCCACGCCTACGGTAGCTGAGCGCTTGTAGCGCGGCGGAACCTCGCCACCGGGCTGCAAGCCCTGAGCTACAGTTGGGTGAATAATCCCCGGTGAATGTTGAACTTCGCGTTCTAAATTGTACTAGGAAACAACCTCACTCATGATGAAACATCTATTGCTTTCCGTGTTGCTCTTGTCCTTGGCGGTCGTCACCGCCGCCGAGACGCCGCGGCCGGAGCCCGGCCGCTATCGCGGCTTTACCGTCGCCACGCTGGACCAGGCCGTCCTACAAGAGGCGGTGGAGCGGTGGCACGCCAACCAGGTCCGTTACATGATGTGCCCGGTGTGGCGGGCGCCCAATTGCGCCGTCGGCCATTACCAGGCGGCCTGGCGCAAGATGATCGCGGAACTGCCCGCCGGGCTGGACAACGCCAAGGCGTTGGGGCTGGCGGTGGTGATCGACCTGCACCAGTTGCCCGACGACCACCCCCGGAGCTATCCAGCCGATCCCAAGCAGGGGTGGTGGTATGACGAGCAAAACTTGCGGATGCTGATCGCGTGCTGGCAGGAACTGGCCACGATCTGCAAGGACCGGGACCAGGTGATCTGGTTTGACCTCTTGAATGAACCGCTGGAGTGGTCGGTGGTGCACCGCACGCCGAGCTATCCGCCGCCCTGGCCGGCCTGGGCGCAAAAGACGATTGATGAAATCCGCAAGATCGATCGGCGGCATCCCATCGCCATCGAGCCCGGCCCGGGCATGCTGTCCTGGGGTTTCACCGGCTTTCCGCCATTGCGGGATCCGTGCCAGCCGCTGATTTACTCGATCCATCTCTACCAGCCGGTGACCTATACCCACCAAGGGGTCAATCACCGTGACATTTTCCCCTGGCCCGGCCAGTTTCCCAGTGACGGCGGCGCATGGGACGCCGGGCGGCTGGAAGGCGAAGTGGCCAATGTTGTGGCGTTCCAAAAACAGCATGGCGTCCGCATCTGGGTCGGCGAGTTCAGCGTCGCCCGCTGGGCGCCCAATGGCGCGGACTATCTGCGGGATTGCCTGAATATTTTTGAGAAGTACGGCTGGGACTGGAACTATCACGCCCTGCGTGAAGCGGAAGTGTGGTCGCTGGACCAGTCCGATGAGGTTGATCTCTACGATGCCAAAGGCAAGCATGTGCGCACGGGGTTGGCGGTGCCCAATGCCAAGCTCTTTTACGCTCCGTTTGGGACGCCGGAAGTCGGCAAGCCTGCCCTGCCGAAAGGGCTGACCGACCGTGGCAAGGTGGTGCAAGCGTATCTGAACCGGAACCTGGCCGCGCCGGCGGTGGACCGCCTGCCCTACACCGTGAACCGATTGCTGGTGGTGGGCGACAGCATTTCCAAGCACGGCCCCGCCGACTACCTCGGCTGGAACGGCAATTGGGGCATGGCCGCCAGCAGCGCCGCCAATGACTTTGCCCATCGCCTGCAAGCACGCCTCGCCGCCGGGCAGGGCAACCCCGTGGAACTGGTGGTGGACGGGGTCGGCGGCGGCACGGTGGCCGGCAAACTCGCCGCGGCGAAGGAGCTGGCCGCCATCCGCGCCGAAGTGATCGTCATTCAACTGGGGGAAAACGACCGGGTGCCGGAGGACGTCTTCCGGCAACAGTATGCCGCGCTGGTGGACTTGCTGCGCCAGGCCAATCCCGGCGCCCACCTGGTCTGCACCGGCGTGTGGAGCCCGCCCAACGGCCAGTCGGGCCGGAACGACACCATCCGCGACGTGTGCCGCCAGTACGGCGTGCCGTTTGCCGACCTCACCGCCGCCGGCGCCGACCGCAATAATCTGGCCGGCGTTTCCGGCCAGTGGGCGCATCCCGGGGTCGGCTGGCATCCCGGCGACTCCGGCATGGCCGCCTACGCCGCCGCCATCTTCGGCGCCCTGCAGGCCGGGGAGCGGGCCGTTCCCGTGGCCACCGGCACCCCAGCCGCCGGCAGCGCCGGCCCGGCCGCCGGAGCCCTGTTCCAGGAAACCTTTGCCGATCCGGCCGCCGCCGCGTTGTTCACGCCCGCAGGGATTGCCGTCCGCGAAACCACGGCCGCCGGAGCCGGCCTGCGCGTCACCGCCGCGCAAAACACGACCGTGGTCCGCCGCGCCCTGCCCGTGGCGACGCTGAAAGGACACAAGATCCTGCTCAGCACCCAAGCCAGGACCCAGGGATTACCGGCCGGCAACCGGGTCGTCGTGCGGCTCGACCTGCTCAACGCCGAAGGCGTCCGCGAGCAGCTTTCGGGGGCGGTGCCGTCAGGCGACTTCGGCTGGAC
>JBAZJM010000362.1:0-4517 GCA_041651315.1 Lentisphaeria bacterium
TGTCGGCTTGGATTGTGGTGGGATGCATGTGACGTTGGACGGGGGCGAGAATTGGCGGAACATCAACAACGGAATTGACGGCAACGGCTATGCGGTGGATTGGAACAATCACTACGGCGTGCTGGTGCTCAACACGGGACGGGTGATCACGACCACCTACACCGGACAGATTTATATCTCCGACAATCATGGCCAGTCCTGGCAAAAGGTGTATGATGCCCCCGGAGGACTGGGGCTCCTGATCCAGAGCCCCCATGATCCGGGAACGGTGTTTACAGCGTCAGGCCGGAGCCTTTGGGAAAGGGGCCGGGCCTTGCACGACGCGACGGCCGGTTCAGACGGCCCGTGGACCGGTTCGATTTTGGTCAGCCGGAATTATGGCGCGGCCGGCTCGTGGTCCAAGGTCAACACGGCAACCGGACCGAACCGCAATATCCCCCCGACGGCGTATGTCTTTTCCCTGGCGGTGGACTATCAAAACCCCAAATTGATGTACGCCGCCACGGATGCGGGAATCTTTCGCAGCCGGGATGGCGGCACGAGCTGGCAAAGCATCCAGCAGGGGCTCGGGCGGGCGGTGGGAAAACAAGTCGTGACAGTGCCCGGCAAGCCGGGGACCGTTTATATCTCGTTGGGGGAGTTGGCGCCGGAGGTGAAAAACGTTCAACCCGGCATCTATCGGAGTTCGGATCAAGGCGACAGCTGGAAGCGGGCGGGCACGGGGCTGCCGCCCCAGCAGAATATCACCTCCCTGGAGGTCGACCCGAAAAATCCGGCCGTGCTTTACGCCGGTTCGTGGGACTGGGGCGGCGGATTATACCGGAGCTTGGACGGGGGGGAGACGTGGACGGTGGTTTTCGACAACGCGTCATTTAAGGCGTTTACTCCGGCCGAACAACAAAAAAACCGGGTCTGGTTTCCGCATGAACTCCATGTGTCCGTCGGCGCCGGCATCCGCTGCGGAGGTCCAGACCGTGACGGCGATGGGCGGTCCGACGTCATTTACTTTTTGGGCGACAATGTCGGGACAATCTGGAAAAGCACCACCGGCGGAAGGGCGTGGGAGCAGATCATTTCCCGGCCCAAAGTGATCGGCAACCGAACATTCTATGCCGGACGGGGCGAGATTGAGTTTTTCTGTACCCGCCGGATCGTGGTGGATCCCACGAATTCCCAGCACTTGTGGGTGGTCAACTTCGACTGGGGCGTGCTGGAAAGCGTGGACGGCGGAAAATCGTTTGCGTCCTGCTTTGGCCCGTGGCAAGACGGCGTGCTGGTCGGGGCCGCCTCCAGCCTGGTGCTGGATCCGGACAACCCGCAGCTGGCCTATTGTGCGGCCGGTTCACCATCGGCGATCTTTACGAATTCTGGGGGCCAGGGCTGGTGGATCATGGCCGGTGGGAAAACGGCGCGCGACGGCCTCGCCTCGGGCATGGATCAATTATGCCTGGTCAAATTGCGGGAAGGGAATGCCACCGTCAAATACCTGTATGCGACCGTGCCGGGGAAAGGGATCTATCGCCGGGATCTGCTGCGGGGCAAGGGATGGGAAAATGTCAGCACGGGCCTGCAGGGTGAAAAGGCCTTGTTCACCGGGCTGCTCACCGGCGCTCCTGGAACCGGCACGCTGTTCCTAAATACGCACAACGGGGTCTACCGCAGCACGGACGGAAAAACCTGGAACCAATTGACCGGCCCGGGGACGGCATATGAAAAAATAACCGAATTCATCTGCGGCTTGCAGGTGGATCCCAAGCACCCGGATCGCGTATATGTCGCCATGATGGGGCCCTTCCAGCGAATCGCGGACGAGGGGGTATACCTGAGCTCGAACGGTGGCAAAGACTGGAAGCGGATCGCCCAGGTTCCCATGCCATTTGAACTGGCGGTTGACCCGGACGCGGCCTCCCCCACCGTCTATGTGGCCACCGGTATCGAGGGTGTTTTCAAAATCCAACAGAAGGCCAAGGCCGACGACTGGACGGTCGAAAATTATGCCAATCGGAGCAATGGCCTGGACAATACCCGTTGCTGGTCGGTCACGGTCGATCCCAACCATCATCAACGGCTTTATGTCGGAACCCACGGCAGCGGAGTCTTCGTGGGCGAAGCCGTATCATCGCCGAACGGCCAGCCTTCCCCCGCACCGTCACCCCTCATCCGCCCCCCCTCCGCCGGCGCTAGCCGGTAGTGAAACAAACACCAGCGGCCACACGGAATCCCCGGAATGAAAATCCTTCATCCGACAAAGCCAGTCAATCCCCCCGTGTTCACCCTGATTGAATTGCTGGTGGTGATCGCCATCATCGCCATTCTGGCGGCCATGCTGTTGCCGGCGCTGAGAAATGCCCGGGAGACCGCCCGGGGCGCCCTGTGCCTGAACAACCAGAAACAGGTCATGCTGGGTTCCATGAGCTACGCCGGCGACTACGATGGCTATTTCATCCGCGCCTATGACTCGAACCGGAATCCCGGCAACTGGTGGCCGCAACGGCTGACCGTGCTGGGCTATGTGGGTTCGGGGGCGCTGTGGGACATCCCCAACCGCAACACGGCCATGGAATTATGGAACTGCCCGACCGCCAAGCAGTTGGCCAGCCTGCCCCCCGGCGTCACCGTCATGTGGACCTACTACCGCATCCGCAACGAGTCCAACTGGGTCAACTACAACGTGGCGACCGACAATTCCTCGGGCACCTGCTGTTACATCAAGATTGACGCCATTCCCAGCCCGTCCCAACGGATCTACAGCATTGACGGCATCCTCTCTTCGCCCAACGAACAGGGGAACGGCATTGTCGGGGTGGAGACCGGCGCCATCACCGGCTACAAGGGCATTCAGATCAGCGCGTTGGGCACCGGCCAATACGGCATGGCCGGCTTCATCCACTCCGGCAAGGCCAACATGGCCCTGTGCGACGGCCATGTCGAGGGCCGGCAAAAACCCGGCATCACCCTCCCCATGTGCGACCTCAACGAAAATTGAGCGGCCAACCCCGGCCGCAATGCGAAATCGTCTTCTCTCACAAGGCCAAGAACGCGTGGGGCAGGCATTCTTGCCTGCCAGGGCATTCCGTAACGCCGCGACGTTCTTCGCACCGCTCCCCCGCCTTGAACATCGGGGATAAGGGGCTATAATGCAATAGAAACATATTTCTACGGTTTCCCGGCCAAGGCTGCCGCAGGCCGGCCCCTTCCCGACATGAACACCCAAGCCAAACTCAGCCTGGTTCCGCACTTCTCCACCACCGCCTGCCAGATCGTCCTCGACATCGACAGCGTGCAGATGCCGGACTACCAGAACCTGGTGCGCCGCTACCCACTGGCCGACGGCCTGCGCGACCTCGCCACCTGCCACAACCACTGCGCCGCGGACGTGGAGGCCCTGTGCCGCGCCGCCCGCAACGGCGAACTGGGCTGGGCCGGCATCGGCTGGCTGATCCATTCCCCCTCCCTGGCAAGCGCCGCCCAGGAACGCGGGATGACGGCCACGGAATACGCCGACTGGCTCTATCGGCAGTGCAACGAGGTCAACCGTGAACTCGGCCGCCGGGTGGCCTGGATCGAAGCCTATGGCGAGGTCGGTAACAGCCTGACTTGGCCGGCGGAAAAGACCTTTTCCAAGGCGGAGGCGCTACGCTATTTCCGGGACTGGTTCACCACCGGCCGGGTCAACAGCGAGCACTGGCATGGCCTGACGCCGCCGGAGGTGGCCTCCTTCCACAGCCACGCGAAGACGCAGAACCCCGACTTTCGCCAGTTGCCGATCTATTACACGGACGGCACGCTGTTCGTCCTCCATGAGGCGTTCCGCCAGGGCTTCCCGCTGGTCGCCTACGAAGGGCACGCCGGCACGCTGAACGCACTCCAGACCGGCATCGCCTTCGCGCGCGGCGGCGCCAAGGCGTTCGACGCCTTCTGGGGCGTGGATCTCTCGCCCTGGACCTACGGCCCGCTGGGCACGGTGGCCGGGGTCAATGACACCGGCGGCTCAGTGGAAGGCATCACGCCGGACGCCATGGCCCGGGCCTGGCTGACCATGTACCTGAGCGGCGCCAACCTGCTGCTGCACGAGGCCGCGCCGCTGTTCTTCTACACCCGCACCGGCGGCGTCACCCCCCAACTGTCCGACTACGGCTACCGGGCCATGCAGCTGCACCGGCTGGTCCATGGCGCCTTGACCGACCGCGGCACGCCGGTGGCCCCCCTGGCCATTCTGATCGAAGAGGAGCACGGCTACCGCGGCGACATGGTCCGCGAATATCACGCCGATGGCCGGCTCACCTTCCACCGCGAAGGCAACACCCCGGAACAGCGCCTGTTGCTGTGGAACGGGCGCGTCACTGAACTGACTGCCGGCGACTGGCAGCTGCACCGGTTGCTGGCCGGCCTTTGGCCGTGGCCGGACAACGCCTGGGGCAAACTGGTCGGCAACTGGCCCGACGAGGCCCGCCAGGATCCCGGCCCCGATAGCGACCCGGAATTGACCGCCAACATTCGCGTCGGCGCCCTGGATG
>JBAZJM010000363.1:0-4511 GCA_041651315.1 Lentisphaeria bacterium
CCGGCGGCCACGTTGGCGGCCCAGTTGCCCGGATCAATGAAGCCGACCGTGATCAGCAGCCCCGGCCCGAGATAGCGGAGAAAGGAGCGGTTCACCGGCCGAACACGCCCGGCAGGCTGCCCTTGGTCAACACGTGCCCCCGCATCGCCGCCAACACAGCGGCCTTGGTCGCCCCCGGCGCCAGTTCCAACTGCCGGTCCAGGGCGTAAACCGTGAAGCAGTAACGGTGCGGCGCCCCCGGCGGCGGCCAGGGCCCGTCATAGCCCAGCTTGCGGTAATCGTTGACCCCCTGGATTGCGCCGTTGGGCAGCGTGCCCCGGGGCGGCACGCCGGCCGGCAGCGCCACAGTGTCCGGCGACAGGTTGAACAACACCCAGTGCGTCCAGTTGCCGACCGGGGCGTCGGGATCGTCGCAAATCACCGTCAGGCTTTGGGTGCCGGCCGGCGGCGCGTTCCAGGAGAGCGGCGGCGAGACGTTGCCGCCCTTGCCCCCGGCATGCTTCAAGGGAATCGGCGCGCCCGCCAGGAAGGCGGCGCTGACAACGGTTAAAACGGCGATCGCATCCATGGAACACCCCTTGGCACCGTGAGTTGCGCCGGTCTCACCATGCACCTTAGCACCGCCCGGCACGCCGGCAAGCCCGTCACCGATCGCAGTCGTGACTGGATTATGTTTGTTGTACCGACTTGAGTCGGGCAAGTGTCTTCCGGCATGGCCGCGCCGGCTGAAGGGCGTGTTGATTTAATCAAAATTCCTTTGCAACTCAGGGCTTGCAGCCCGGCGGAACGTCGCCGCCGCGCTACAAGCGCTCAGCCGCAGAAAGCGATAGTGTGATTAAATCAACACGCCCTGAAGCCGGGACAACAAACGTCAACACCATCGCCCGGATTGTGGCGGCCCGGCTCTTATCCGCGTTCCACGGCGTATCAGCGGTCAAACAGGTGCCGCATGCGGAAGTGGCCGGAGCTTCCAGTTCCGGCTTCAAACGATCAAGGACGCACCCCCGGAGCAAGAGGCTCCGGCCACCTTGCGTCCTCGGGCGGGGGGAACTGGCGGGAGTATATTATGGGTTTTGCTCAAAAACCCCGGCCCTGTGCCGACCGCCAACCCGATAAGGAATCCGACCATGCCGACCGCTGACGCCGTCCTCTTCCAACGTGCCGTGAACACCGTGCGGATGTTGTCCGCCGAAGGTGTTGAGAAAGCCAAATCCGGCCATCCCGGGCTGCCCATGGGCTGCGCCGACTATGGCTTCACCCTGTGGAACCGCCGGATGCGTTTCAACCCCGCCAACCCGCAGTGGCTGGGCCGCGACCGCTTCGTCCTCTCCGCCGGCCACGGCTCCATGCTGCTCTACTCGCTGCTGCACCTGTTCGAGTGCGGGCTGACCCTGGACGACCTCAAGCAGTTCCGCCAGTGGGGCTCCAAGACCCCCGGCCATCCCGAGCACGGCCTGACCGCCGGCGTCGACATCACGACCGGCCCGCTGGGCACCGGTTTCGCCTCCGGCGTCGGCATGGCCATCGCCGCCAAACAGCTCGGCGCCCGCACCGGTGCGGCCGACCTGTTCGACCAGAAGGTGTACGTGTTGTGCGGCGACGGCTGCATGATGGAAGGCATCACCGCGGAAGCGGCCTCGCTGGCCGGCCACCTGCGCCTGGACAACATGATCGTCTTCTACGATGACAACCAGATCACCATCGAAGGCAAGACCGACATCGCCTTCTCCGAGAATGTCGCCAAGCGCTTCGAGGCCTACGGCTGGCGCGTGGTCCGCATCAACGGCCAGAACGCCGCCGAGATCGAGGCGGCCCTGGTCGAGGCGGAAGGCTGGCGCGGCGGCCCGTCGCTGATCATCGGCAAGACCACCATCGCCTGCGGCGCCCCGCACAAGGCCGGCTCCAACCACGCCCACGGCGAACCGTTGGGCGCGGACGAAATCGTCGCCACCCGCAAGGCCCTCGGCTTCCCCGAGAACGAACCGTTCCACGTGCCCGCCGAAGTCCGCGCCCTCTGCCAGCAGCGCGTCGCCGAGCTGAAACTGGCCGCCGCCCAGTGGGACCAGCGCCTCGCCGCCTGGCGCCAGGCCAACCCGGACCAGGCCGCCCTGCTTGACCAGCTCACCGGCCGCACCGTCCCCGCTGACATCCTCCCCGAGCTGCTCAAGGCCGTCCCCGCCAAGGAGACCGCCACCCGGCAGTCCGGCGGCGAGATCATGCAGCGCGCCGCCGCCCTGGTGCCCGCCCTCACCGGCGGCGCCGCGGATCTCAACCCCTCCACCAAGACCCACCTCAAGGACGGTGGCGAATTCACGGTGGACAACCGCGCCGGCCGCAACATCCACTTCGGCGTGCGCGAGTTCGCCATGGGCCAGGTCGCCAACGGCCTGGCGCTCTACGGCACCGCCATCCCGTTCACCGCCACCTTTGCGGTGTTCAGCGATTTCATGAAGCCGGCCATGCGCCTGGCCGCCCTGCAGGAGCAGAAGGCCGTCTTTGTCTTCACCCACGACTCCTTCTTCGTCGGCGAGGACGGCCCCACCCACGAGCCGATCGAACAGCTGCTCATGTGCCGCAGCATTCCGCACATGACCGTGCTGCGGCCGGCCGAGTCCTATGAGACCGCCCATGCCTGGGCGGCCGCGCTGCAGACCAACGGCCCGACCTGCCTCTTCCTCACCCGGCAGAATGTGGAGAACATTCCGGCTGAACTGCAGAAGGCCATCGACGTCGCCAAGGGCGCCTACGTGCTGTCCGACGACCCCGGCTTTGAGGCGGTGGTCATCGCCACCGGCTCGGAACTCATGGTCACCTACCGCGCCGTCGAGGCGCTGCGCCAGGAGGGCCGCAAGATCCGCCTGGTTTCCATGCCGAGCTGCGAACTGTTCCTGCGCCAGCCGCAAGCCTATCAGGACAGCGTTCTGCCGCCGGCCTGCTGCAAGCGCGCCAGCGTCGAAGCCGGCCTGACCCTGGGCTGGGAACGCTTCACCGGCCGGTGCGGACTCCGCATCGGGCTGGACCACTTCGGCGCCTCCGCCCCCGCCAAGGTGCTGGCCGAGAAGTTCGGCTTCACCACCCCGGCGGTCGCCGACCGCCTCCGCGCCTGGCTCAAGCAGGCCTGAGCGCGGCCGCCGCCGGCGCGGCCCCGCCGCGCCGGCCTGGAGTCTTGGCATAACTCAACGGGTACGGTTTTCCCGTCCCAGCGGGACGGGGCGGGAATAGGCAGGGGCTTCAGCCCCTGTTTGGCCCCCCCCCCGTTTCGCGTGCCGTCAGGTACGCGGCGAATCGCGGCGTACCTACGGCACGCCATTGTTTCATTTCCCGGAGCAGGGGCTGAAGCCCCTGCCTATTGTCATTCAGTCCCTCCGGGACGAAGACGCCCCCCGTATTTGTGCCAAAGGCCGGATACGCTAAAGCGTGAACTCCAACGACCTGCGCCCCGGGTTGGAGTCCAGCCTTGAGGCTGTCTTCGGAGTGCGGCCCCGGCTGGCGCGCAGGGGTTCTGCCAAACTCCAGGCCGGCGCCGCCCCGGCCGCGCCGGCACCGTTTATTCCGCCATTTGTTCATTTTTTGCCGCTAAACCAGCATTTTTTGCTTGCCCTGGCCAGGGAAAAACCGCAACAGCGGCCGGCTGTAATTACGCAACTTATTCATTGCAAATAACTTAAAAATCAGGCGTTCCGCCTGGCACGGTCCACGCTATTGCCCCAGTGCCGTTCCCCGCCGCCAACCGGCACGGGAACGGCCAAGCGAAAGGACCACTGCCATGAGCATCAGCAGCCTGACCTGGGGCACCAGCCTCCTCTGCCTGTGGAACAGCTGCCAGGCCAGCAACCCGGCCCATCCCCCCCTGGGCGCCCTGCCGGCCGCCGCCGTGGCGCCGGCCGTGACGGAGAACGCGGCCCTCCGCCAGCAACTGGAACGCCACGTTCGCGTCCTGGCCGGCGACATCGGCGAACGCCACCTGGCCGCGCCCGGTGGCCTGGACCGGGCCGCCGCCTATGTCCGCAACCAACTGGCGGACAGCGGGCTGGCGACGGAAAGCCGCGAGTACCGGGCCAAGCCCGGCCTGCTGCGGCGCAAATGGGCGGCGACCGGCTACACGCAACAAACCTACCGCAACGTCGTCGGGGAGATCCGGGGCACCACCCGGCCGGAGGAAATCGTCATCGTCGGGGCGCATTACGACTCGGTGGCCATCCCGGGCTGCCGTGGCGCCAACGACAACGCTTCCGGCGTCGCCGCGACCCTGGAACTGGCGCGCGCCTTTGCCGGCCGGCCGCAGGCCCGGACCCTCCGCTTCGTGGCCTTCGCCAACGAGGAGCCGCCCTTTTTCTGGAGCGCCGGCATGGGCAGCTATGTCTACGCCAAG
This sequence comes from Lentisphaeria bacterium, assembly GCA_041651315.1. Lineage (GTDB taxonomy): Bacteria > Verrucomicrobiota > Lentisphaeria > Oligosphaerales > CAITYL01 > CAITYL01. The sequence goes on from JBAZJM010000363.1 coordinate 4,373, forward strand.
GAATGCCGGGCCAAGAACGAGCAGATCGTGGCCATGCTGACGCCGGAGACCATCGGTTATTACTCCGACCAGCCCGGCAGCCAGCATTATCCGCTGCCGTTCTTTTCGTGGTTTTATCCGCGGACGGGCATTTTTGCGG
>JBAZJM010000364.1:0-4502 GCA_041651315.1 Lentisphaeria bacterium
CGACCTTCCCGAGACGCCTTGGCGCTTCCATTATTTTCATTTGGCCGGCGGCGACCAGCAGGCCTATGTGCAGGCGCTGGGGTTCACCCGGGAGCGGCCGGTGCTGCGTCCGGAGCGGCCGGAGGCGGTCATCGCCGCGTTTGCCCAAATCTGGAACCTCCTGCGGGAGCAACCGCGGGGCGGCCAGTATGCCGTTCTGTCACGGCTGTTCGCCCTGCCGGGCCTCTGTGGCCGTGAGCCGGCGGTGGCCAGCCGCAACGACACGCTGGTCGAGCATGCGCTCACCCTGATCCATTCGGCGCGCACTCCCGGCGGCGCCAATGTCAATGAGTTGTGCGCCCGCCTGGGGGTGAGCCGCGCCACGCTCTACCGGAAATTCACGGCCCAGTTGCGCGTCACGCCGATCCATTACATCATTGCCCACCGGCTGCGGATTGCGCGCGAGCTGCTGGCCGGTTCCGGTAAGCCGGTGGCCGAAGTCGCCCGCCTGGCCGGCTTCAACTCGGAAAAGTATTTTCTCAAGCTGTTCAAGCAACGTTTTGGCGTGACCCCCTCCGCCAGCCGGCTGACCGTTCCGCCCGCCGCGGAGTCATGACCATGTACCACGAACTCCCTCTCCACTTCCTGCGGCCCCTGTTCCGGAACCGCCACCCGTTTGTGCTGCTGGATTCGGCCCGGCCCGACCGGCGCAACCGGAACTCCTTCGTGTTTGCCGAACCCCGCCACATTCTCAGCGCAGCCACCGCCGGAGAAATGGGGCCGCTGCTCCGGGAGATCGACCGCCATGCCCAAGATTCGTGGCTGGCGGGTTATCTGGCCTATGAGGCGGCCGGCGGGCTGGATGCCGCCTTTGCCCCCCTGGCCCGGCCGCAACCGGCCGCGGCCGGACCGCTGGGCTGGTTCGGCGTGTTTGCCGAACCCTACATTTTCGACCATCGGACCGGCCGCTGGAACCGGGAACTTCCCGCCGCCTGCCGCGAACAACCGGTGCCGGAACCGCCGGCGGGCCGCGTCTGCCTGAGCGCGGCGCCGGCGATTTCCGAAGCCGTTTACCGGCGCGCCGTGGCCGCCATCCGGCGCTTCATCGCCGCGGGCGACACCTACCAGATCAACTTCACCTATGATGTCGGGGTGCAATCCGAGCTTGAGGCGTTTGAGCTGTACCGGAGCTTGCGGGCAAACCAGCCCGCCCCCTACTGCGCCTTTCTGGCCACCGGCAGTGGCTGCGTCGCCTCCTTTTCCCCGGAACTGTTCTTCCGCAAGACGGGCCGGCGGATTGCGGTGCAGCCGATGAAAGGAACGGCCCGGCGCGGCCGTTTTCTGGCGGAAGACCGGGCCATCCGCCAGGCGCTGGCGCACGACGAGAAGAACCGGAGCGAAAATCTTATGATCGTCGATCTCATGCGCAACGATCTGGGCAAAATCTGCACTCCCGGCAGCGTTGCCGTTCCCCGGTTGTTTGCCGTGGAAAGCTGGCCCACCCTGCACCAGATGACCTCGACCGTCACCGGGTGTCTCCAGCCCGCCATCACCTATGAGCGCATTTTCTCCAGCCTGTTTCCCTGCGGTTCCGTCACCGGCGCCCCCAAGATCCGCAGCATGGAAATCATCCGGGGCCTCGAAACCGGCGTTCGCGGCGTCTATTGCGGGGCCGTCGGCTATTGCGGACCACGGGGCGACGCGGTGTTCTCGGTGCCCATCCGGACCCTGCAGTCGACGCCCCGCCGGGGCCGCTGGCGGTACCGGGTCGGCAGCGGTGTGGTATGGGATTCGCAGGCGGCGGAGGAGTGGAGGGAATGCGCGGTCAAATGCGACTTCCTGACCCGGCTCCGGTCTGATTTTGAGATTGTCGAGACCCTGCTGTGGAACCGCCGCCTCGTCTATCAACGGGAACATCTGTTGCGTCTCAAGCGCGCGGCCCGCTATTTTTCCTATCCCGTTGACGCCGCGGCCCTGACCTCCTTGCTGCGCCGCATCGAACACGACCTGCGCCAGGCGCCGCCCCACAAGGTGCGGATTTTGCTGGACCAGCACGGGGGGGTGCGCTGGGACCGTGCGGTGCTGGATGATGCCGGTCCGGCCGGTCCGCCGCCCGTGCTTTTTTCCGCCCGGCCCGTGGACGAGCACAATCCGTTCCTGTTTCATAAAACCACGTATCGGCCCTGGTATGACGCGGCCGCCGCCGAGATTCGCGCCGGCCGTTGCTTTGATGTCATCCATGCCAATGCCCGGGGTGAACTCACCGAAGGCAGCCGGAGCAATCTTTTTGTCCGCAAGGGCTCCCTGCTGTATACGCCGGCCATCGGTTGCGGGCTGTTGCCCGGCGTGTTGCGCGACCGGCTCCTGCGCCGGGGCAATTGCCGGGAAGCGGTCCTGACCCTCACCGACCTGCAAACGGCGGACGCCGTGTATTGTGGCAACTCGGTGCGCGGTTTGACGCGCGTGTCGCCGGTGTGGCCGGAACCGGCATGACCCAATTCACCCTAAGTTGTCCCTAAGTTGCGTAAACTGCATCGAGAGGACTCGAGAGACTTGAGAGACTCGAGAGACCGGAGAATGGTGAATATCCTCCGGTCTCTCCTGTCTCAGGAGTCCCTCGCGTCACCCGTCCATGACGCCTGTACGTCCCTGTGACCCGCGGTTCCCCAAAGGCGTTTTGCCGTTTTTACCCAGCGAACTATGGTGAACGTCCAGTTCAACCTTATTTGACCGGCAGCAGGATGGTGCCCTGACGCATGCAACCTGAAATGACCATGCACTTGATCCAGGCGGCGCTGGCGGCGGTCGAGCCGGGGGCGGCCGTCCGTGTGGCCGTGGGCCGGGACGGGGATGTGTTGTCGGTTGCCGGCCACGCCTACAACCTGCGGGACTATGACCGGGTCTTCCTGGCCGGCGGCGGCAAGGCCGGGGCGCCGATGGCCCAGGCGCTGGCTGCCATTTTGGGCGACCGGCTGACTGCCGGTTGGGTCAATGTCAAAGAAGGGCACCTGGCCCGGGGAACGGTGCCGGCGGCGCTGACCATCCACGAGGCGCGGCATCCCGTGCCCGATGCGGCGGGGCTCGCCGGAGCGGAGCGGGTCCTGGCCCTGGCCCGGGAGGCGGGGGCGCGCGACCTGCTGTTCTGCCTGATCTCCGGCGGCGGCTCGGCCCTGCTGCCGGCGCCTGCGGCATCGCTTTCCCTGGATGACGTGCAGGCGCTGACCGGCGTGCTCCTGCGCTGCGGCGCCACCATCAACGAGGTCAATGCGGTGCGCAAGCATGTGTCCCGGCTGGCCGGCGGCCAGCTGGCCCGCGCGGCGGCGCCGGCCGCCGTGGTGTCGCTGATCCTCTCCGACGTCGTGGGCAGCCCGCTGGACGTCATTGCCTCCGGCCCCACCGTGCCGGACGGCAGCACATTTGCCGAGGCGCTGGCGGTGCTGGACCGGTACGGCGTGACGGAAACCGTGCCCGCAACGGTCCGCGCCCATCTGCTGGCCGGCCGCCAAGGGCGGGTGCCGGAAACGCCCAAGCCCGGCGACCGGCTGTTCCGGCGTGTCCAGAATGTCATTGTCGGCGGCAATGCCATTGCCGCCCAAGCCGCCAAGGCGGAGGCGGAACGGCTGGGATTCCACGCCCTGGTGCTGTCCACCTATGTCGAGGGCGAGGCGCGGGAGGTGGGGCGGGTGGCGGCCGGCATCGCCAAATCGCTGACCGCGGACGGCTTGCCCCTGGCGCGGCCGGCCTGCGTCATTTTGGGGGGCGAGACCACGGTCACGGTGCGCGGGGCCGGACGGGGCGGGCGCAACCAGGAACTGGCCCTGGCAGCGGCCCTGGCGTTGGACGGCTGGGCCGGGGTGACCGTGATCGCCCTGGCCACCGACGGCACCGACGGTCCCACCGACGCCGCCGGCGCGGTGGTCACCGGCGACACGGTGCGGCGGGCGCGCGAACAGGGGCTGGACGCCGCCGCGTTCCTGGCGGCCAATGACGCCTATACCTTTTTTGACCGGGCCGGCGGCCTGCTGCGCACCGGCCCGACCAACACCAACGTCAACGACCTCACCGTCATCCTGGCGGAATGACGCCCTATCCTGCGTTAGGCGGAAGCTTTTTAGGCTGTCGGCCGCCTGCAAGGACGTCCCAAATCCGTTTGGCAGCTACTTGACCGGCCGCGCCTACAGGACGGACAGGATTTCCTGTAGGCACGGGCGTGTCGCCCATAGCCATCAGGTTAGGCTCGATTTTGAGCGCCAACGGCGCGCCTTCATACCAGCCTGGGGCAACGCCCCAGGAAAAGAAAAAGATAACGTCTCAGCCCTGAAGGGGCGTTTCATGAAACGGGCTTTCAGCCCTTAATTTCTCCTTACTCGCAAACCTGGGGCGTTGCCCCATAAGAGTTAAGATAATATTGAAAAATGAGTTAATCCATAAAGGTACCCGGCATGAGCTTGAATCTTCCGCTGCCTAGACGCCTCACGCAGGGTCTGCGAGATACGGGGCCACTCGGCGAGGCAGCTTCGCAG
>JBAZJM010000365.1:0-4478 GCA_041651315.1 Lentisphaeria bacterium
CCGCGGCCCGCGCGCCCATGCCAGAATCACCGTGTGGACCGCGGGAGTGGCGGGCATGGCGGGGCAGACGTTGGTGCTGTTGGGCTACCAGGCGGTGCGGGGACGCCTGTTCTGGGGCTGCGGCGTCCTGATGGCCGGATTCATGGCCGGATTCTGGCTGGGCCTGCGGGGCGGCGGCTGGCTGGCGGCGCGCCGGTCCCGCCTGGCCCTGGCTTTGGCCCACGGTGCGGCCCTGGCCGGTTTTGCCACCCTGGCCGTCGCTTGGGGCGGCGGCGGGGACTGGCTGGCCGCCTGCGGCGGCTTGTCGGGGTGGACGGCGGCGGCGGTGTCGGCCGGCCTGCTCTCCGGCGGCCTGTTTGCCGCGGGGGTCGGGCCGGCGCGGTGCGGCGCCGGCTGGCTGTTTGGCCTGGACCTGTGGGGCGCCGCCACCGGGGCGGGCTTGGGAATGGCGCTGTTTCTGCCGCTGGGCGGCCTGGCCGGGCTGGCGGCGGCCGGCGCGGTTCTGCATGCCGTCCTGCTGGCGGCCGGGTGGCGGCCGGTTGTCCGGACCGGGCTGCCGGGCTAGACTATGGCCGGTATGGTGCTTGACGGGCGACGGGGACAGGGACAACGACCGGATGTGCAAGGTACCGGGGGGTACAGATGGGCAAAACGGCGCGCAGCGAGAAAGCCGGCGAGGCCACCCGCACGGTGTGCTTGGGCGGCGCGGCCAACGGTCCGAACCGCGCCTGGTGGCGCCGGCTGGCCGGGGCTTTGGGGGGCGCACCGGACCCTGCGGCCGGGGCCGCCCTCGGGTCGGCGGCGGATGGCATCCCGAGCGGGCCGCGTTACGATGCCGCCCGCGAACTCAGCCGCGGCGGCATGGGCATCATCTACCGGGTCGACGACCGCCTGCTCCACCGCGAGTCGGCGATGAAAGTGGCCCTGCCGTACATCATTCGCGACCCGCGCCAGGCCGCCGCCTTTTGGGGCGAGGCCCGCATTACCGCCGCCCTCGAACATCCCAACATTGTGCCGGTGCATGATCTGGGGCGCACCCCGGAGGGCGGCTTGCCTTTTTATACCATGAAGCTGCTGGACGGGCAGCCGTTCAACCAAATCCTGGAGCGTCTCCGCAAGGGGGACCCGGAGGCGCGGGCGCGCTTCACCCGGCACCAGCGGCTGACGGTGTTCCGCAAGATCTGCGACGCCGTGCAATACGCCCATGTCCGCGGTGTCATCCATCGCGACATCAAGCCGGAAAACATCATGGTCGGCCCCTTTGGCGAAGCGATCCTGATGGACTGGGGGCTGGCCAAGCGCCTGAACCCGCCGGAGCCGGAACCGGTGGAACCGGCGCCGGGGGCGGCCTTGGCCGCCACCCTCTCTGGCATGATCAAGGGCACGCCGGCCTACATGGCGCCCGAACAGGCGCGGGGCTGCAACGGTGAAATCGACCTGCGGACCGACATTTTCCTGCTCGGCGCCACGCTTTATCACATCATCTGCTTCCGGCCGCCCTACGAGGGCAAGACCGCCGAGGAGGTGGTGGCCCGGGCCGCCCTCGCCAACCCGTCCTCGCCGTGCGAGGTGGCGCCGGGCGAACAGCTGCCGGAGGAGCTTTGCCGGATTGTCCGCAAGGCCATGGCACCCCAAAAGGACGAGCGCTATGCCTCAGTGGCGGAATTGTCGGCCGACCTGGACGACCTGATGGCCGGCCACACCCCGGGCACCCGCCGGTGTTTTGCCGCCGGCGACTGGCTGATGCGGGAAGGCGAGAGCGGCAACGAGGCGTATGTCATTCTCCGCGGCCGGGTTGAGGTCTGCCGCAACGGCGACCATGGCACCCGGCAGCTCCTGTGCGCCCTCGGGCCGGGCGACGGCATCGGGGAGATGGCGCTGCTCACCGGCGAACCCCGTTCGGCCGGGGTGCGTGCCGTCGAGGAGACGGAGGTCGAGGTGGTCACCGCCGAACGCATCCAAAGCGAACTGCGCAAACTGTCGCCGTGGATGGGCCGGCTGGTCCAGTCCCTGGCCCAGCGGTTGCGCCAGGCCAACGAGCACGCCCATCCCTGGCTGCTGGCCGACTGTTCGGCCTCGGTGGCGCGCCAGTTCCTGCTCGAAGCGACCTGGCGCCAGCGCCGCGACGCCGCGGCCGCCCCGGCCCCGGCGGACTTGCTGTCCGTGGTCAGCTGCCAGCTCGGCATTCCCGAGGACAAGGCCGCCGCGGCCTGGCACGGCTGGATCGCCCGCCAGGCCGGGGGCGTCGAACCCCCGGTCCTGGATGCCGCCGCCTGTGCCCGCCTAACCGGGGTCCTGGACGGCGCAACGTGACCGTGGGACAGGCATTCTTGCCTGCCTCTGGAGTTTGGCACAAATCCGCCTTGAGGACGAACATGCCATGAGAGCGCATCCCATAAATTCAAGACCAGGCAGGATTGCCTGGTCGACGTTCCTCGCAGGCAAGAGTGCCTGCGTCACGTTAACCGCCAAGGATGGACGGCCCTCAACGTGAGGCAGGCAATCTTGCCTGCCTGGGGTGCGCCATAATGCCGCGCCGTTTTTCCACGCCGCCTACACAAACAGGGTGGCCGAGGACTGGTCGGCCTCGCCCAGGAAGGTGGCGGCGCCGCCCAGTTCGAGGCCGTCCAGCAACTCCTCGCGCTTGAGCCCCATCACGTCCATCGACATGGTGCAGGCGACGAGGCGCACCCCGGCGGCCCGGGCCTGGGCGATCAGGTCGGGCAGGTTGGGGGCCTGTTTGCGGCGCATCACCCACTTCATCATGGCCGTGCCGGCGCCGAGGAAGTTCATCTTCGACAACTTGAGGGCGCCCGGCCCCTTGGGCATCATCAGGCCGAACATCCGGTCCACAATCCCCTTGCCGCCGGCCTGGGGGCCGGCCTTGCGCAGGGCGTTGAGCCCCCAAAAGGTGAAGAACATGGTCACCGGACTGCCCATGGCCACCGCGCCGTTGGCGATCACAAAGGCGGCAAGCACGCGGTCCAAATCGCCCGAAAACACCACAATGGTCTTCTTCTTCGCGCCGCCGGCCGGCGGCGCGGTCTCCGCAACGGCGGCCGTGGCCGCCGTTGCGGAGAGACGGATGCGGGCCTCGAAGCGACCGCCGTCGCGCGGGGTCACGCCGAGCAGGGTGTGGCCCTGGCGGCCGCACCAGGCCCGGGCGTCGGCGGGAAAGCCGGGATCGGTGGCGGTGACCGTCAGTTCGTCGCCGGCCTGGAGCGTTGCGGCCTCGCGGGCCAGCCGTTGCAGCGGCCCCGGGCATTGCAGGCCGCAACAATCCACCTGTAGGGGCGGCCGGCCGGTCGCCCCCACGGCGGCGGGGACAGGGGTAGGGGCGACCGGCCGGTCGCCCGTACCCCGGGGGGCGGCCGGAGCGGGATGGACCCGGTTGAAGGTCAGCAGCCCGCCGGCCAGCGTCTGGACATCCGCGAAACCGCGTTGCCGCAGCACGCGGTAGGCCAGGTAGCTGCGCAGGCCGACCTTGCAATAGAGGCGGAGCGGGCGGTCCTTGGGCAGGCTGTCCAGCCGGGCGCGCAACTGTCCCAGCGGCAGGTTGACGGCACCCTCCAGGTGTCCCAGTTCGAATTCCTGCGGACTCCGCACGTCCAGAAGCAGGGCGCCGGCGGTCCGGCCGGGGAATTCCTCGGCGTACCAGAACGCCACGTCGCCCCGGCGCAGGTTGGCGGCGATGAAGCCGGCCATGTTCACTGGATCCTTGGCGGCGCCATAGGGCGGGGCGTAGGCGAGTTCGAGCCGTTGCAAGTCCTCGACGGTCAGGCCGGCCCCGAGGGCGGTGGCGAGCACATCCAGCCGTTTGTCCACGCCATCGTGGCCGACCGCCTGGGCGCCGAGGAGCTTGCCGGTGTCAGGGGCGAACAACAGCTTGAGGTGCATGGGGGCGGTGCCGGGATAGTAGCCGGCGTGCCCGGTCGGGTGCAGGTAGACCTTGGCATAGGGCCGGCCGATCCGGCGCAGGGTCTTTTCCGAGGCGCCGGTGCCGCCGGCGGTGAGGCCGAACAGCTTGACGATCGCGGTGCCCTGGGTGCCGGCATAGGCGCTGTCGCGGCCGGCCAGGTTGTCGGCCACGATGCGGCCCTGGCGGTTGGCCGGGCCGGCCAGCGGAATGACCGCCGGCTGGCCGGTGACGGCGTCCACCACCTCGACGGCATCGCCGGCGGCGTAGATGTCGGGGTCCGAAGTGCGCAGCCGGGCATCCACCCGGATGCCGCCGCGCGGACCGAGTTCGAGCCCGGCGGCGGCGGCCAGCGCGCTGTCGGGCCGGACGCCGGCGGCGAGCAGGGCAAAGTCGGCTTCCAGCAGGCTGCCGTCCTGCAGTTCCACGGCCAGACGGCCCGCCCGGTCATGGACGGCGGCGACCGCGGCGCCTTTGCCGAGATGCAGGCCGACCTGGTGCTGGCGCAGGACGGTTTCCAGGTCGCGGGCCATTTCCGGGTCCAGCGGCGGCAGCACCTGGT
>JBAZJM010000366.1:0-4452 GCA_041651315.1 Lentisphaeria bacterium
GCCGCGTACCTGACGGCACGCGAAATGGGGGGGCGGGCAAAACAGGGGCTGAAGCCCCTGCCTATTCCCGCCCCGTCCCGCTGGGACGGGAAAACCGTAACCGTTGGGTTTCACCAAACTCCAAGGGCAGGCAATCCTGCCTGGCTTCAGGGGCATTGGGTGGGACGGTATTTCACGCGCTTACTCAAGTTACCGCACCACTGCTGATCTGGAACCGCTCCAATTCGGGCCCGCCGGGCCATTGGGGCAGGCGCGGGGCCGGGCCGGTGATCTGCACCAGCGGCGGGGTGCGATCCGCCAGGGCGTTGAGCTTGGCCCACAGCGTGGTGTCGCCCCAGTATTGCGGATGGCCGTCCTGGGCGGCCACGGCGGCGTAGATCGCCTTTGGGGTGTCGCAACCCGCCCGGACCGCCGCCAGGGCGAGGGTTTCCAGCCGGCCCAGGCCGGTGGCCGGGTCGGGACGTTCCCCAAGCCAGCGCGCCGCGGCGGCGGGCAGCCACGGCAGGGGGGCATCGGCGGCGCGCGCCAGTTCCACCAGCAAAACGGCGTCCTGGGTGGCAAAGGCCCGGTCCGCAGTCTCCGCAAAACGGAACTGCTCATCCGTAACAGGTTGGCGTTTAGGATAAAGAGTGGTAAAATCAGCCGGCTGCAGCTGGCCCAGCCCGTCGTACGGCTCAATCCACGGGAACGCGTCCACGCACAGCAGTTCCGCCTGCCGGACGCCCAGGTGGCGCAGGCAGGCCAGGACGTGTGCGAGCATGGCCTGGTCGAACAGGCAGGCATCAAACCACAGCACCAGCGGCGCGCCGGCGGCCGCCGCCGCGGCAAGCCGGGCATACTGGGTGTCCAAGGCATGCCTTGTCTGCGCCTGGTTCAGGCCGCCGCCCGTGGCGGCCTCCAGAAAGGCCGCCCGCGCGGCGAGCGTGGCCGCGTCCGGCCAGCCGGGGGGCCGGCACGGGCCGTCATAAAGAAGGTCGTGCCAAACCAAAATCTCGCCGCCGAGCCCAGCCGCCGCCAACCGGCTGCCGGCGCAGTCGCCGCTGGTGATATGCAGAATGTTTTTCATATGATGTATTGGTGAGTGCGTAACCGTTGTGTCGGATGATGTTGGGAACCCCCTTTTGAGGAAAGGCGGTTCCCAAACCCTCCGTCAAACCTGTTTGTGCCTTTTGCGGATTCCGCAGGCCGCCCCCTGCTGTCCCAATCGGGGCCCATCGCCTGAACGGCCTGCGGAATCCGCAAAACGAAACAAAAGTTTTGGGAAGGGGGATGCAGAGCGAACATGTGAGCGACCCGGCAAAGCCGGGGCTGCGGAGCGCGGAGCGCGGGGGGAGCACCCTTTTTCAAAAGGGTGGCCCCAACCAACATATTCTCAGAACAGCGGAAATTCACGGGCGGGGCGTTTGGCGGCGGGCATGCGGCCGGAGGCCAGGTACAGGCGGTTGCCGGTGAAATCGAAGACCACGCTGTAGATGTTGCATTCGAGCAGCACGCCGTCCGCGGCCAGCAGCCGGCGCACGTCCGCCACGGTGTGCAACTCCGCTTTTCCCACGGTTGTGGCGACCGAATCCTGAACGTCATTGCGGCCCCAGCTGTCGTTGGCGGCGCAGACCCGGTCGCCCGCCCAGGTGCGTTCCCGCATGCCGCCGGCCAACGGCTCGAAAACCCCCGCCCGCCCCTCCCGCGCCGACGACAGGGTGATCAGGAACGGCAGCCCCGGGGCGACCTTGAGCAACTCCTCCCGCGCCGCCGCATAGGTGGCGCAATTTTCCGCCACCCGCCGGAGCAGGAGGAAGCCCGGCTCCGCCGCCCTTTCCGGCCGGCCGAAGCCGACCTGGTTCAGGGACAACGCCACGCCGTGGTCGTTGATGATGTCCAGACCGCCGAGCACGCCCGGCATGGCAATGGCCACCGTCCGGTACCGGCCGTCCGCCGGGGCGCGCCGGAGGATGGTGACCGTCCAGTCGGCCAGGCCGGACAGATTGTCCCAGTCAAGGTTGTGGCCGTGAAGCAGGCCGCCGGCCGCCGTCGGGCGGTTCCAGACCACGGACCTGCAGGCGCCGCCGTAGCAGCCGAGGTCGACGAAACTATTGCCCAGCAACAGCAGTCCCTCATCGACCCCGGCGGCCTGCCCGGTGGCGCGCAGTTCGCGGAGGATGCGCCCGTCCACGTGCGGCGCCAAGGCCAGCGCCCGCTGCCGCTGTTGGGCCAGCACCTGCGCGTTATTGCCGCACAGCACGCGCTTGAGGTAGACCCGGCAGAGCAGCGGAATGCTCCAATTGCAGGCGGTGCCGTATTGCCGGCCCATCTCCTCCGGCGAGCCATGCAGGGACACCGTCCCCGGCCGCGGCCCGTTCCAGAACGGCAGCAATGCCGCCACCAGCAGCAGCACGACATAGACGGCAAACCGTTTCGGGATGCGCCGCCAGTTAAACGTTGCCATGGTGGAAGGGCCTTTGTGCAATGCCGATTTTGGGATCGACTTATGGACGAAGAGGTACGTTCAGTGCCATGACGTACCATACTTCCCTTGATTGCCGTTACGCCCCAACGGGGCATGGGAAAATAGCCCAGGGCAACGCCCTGGGGCTGGAGTTTGGCAAAAGTACGAGGTTTAGGGGCGGCTTCGTCCCATAGGGACAGAATGACAATAGGCAGGGGCTTCAGCCCCTGTTCCGAAAAATGAAACGAGGGCGTGCCGTAGGTACGCCGCGATTCGCCGCGTACCTGACGGCACGCGAAACGGGGGGGGCGGGCAAAACAGGGGCTGAAGCCCCTGCCTATTCCCGCCCCGTCCCGCTGGGACGGGAAAACCGCAACCGTTAAGTTTCGCCAAACTCCAGTATTCTCCTGCCGCCCCGTTGGGGCTCATCAGCCAGCCAGTCCAATTGCACAATCAAGACCGCCTCGCCTGTCTTCGCGACGGTTGCGCTCTTCCGTTATGAATCAAACGTTTGAACACACCCACTTCTTTTGGTGTTTATTTAAGATGGGATCTTCATGGTCTTCATGCGCTTCATGGTGAATGCATGCGTGCCTTTATTTGTTGAACCAGTCGCCGGCAGATCCCAGGCGATGCCAACAATAGCCGCCCCAAGCGGTGGCCACCATGCCGAACAGAAGCAGTTGCCACAGGCGAGCACCATGACGGAGCAGGTCGGCGCAGTCGCCAATCTGGAAAAAACCGCCCACCCCCAAATAGATCCCGTTGGCGATCAGGCAAAAGCCGCAGAAATACAGCAACAGATCCCGCCACCGGCCCTTGAACCGAATCGCACCCGCCATCACCAACAGGGCGATGAGCGCGCCGCCAATCGGCCCTGCCCACGCCACGAACAGCGGATGCGGGTTGTCCCGGTAAGTAGTCAAGGAGAATCCCCATAACGGCAGATCCACGTTTTGGACCGTTCCCCCCGTTGCCAGTGCGCCTAGGCAGTGCCCGGCCTCGTGGGTCAGCATCATGCCATACCAAGACGCAACCGTTGCCAGTACGAAGATTGAAAAACGGGTCAGCATTTGCCGGTTGGTGCCGTTGGACAGGGTGGATTCGCCAGGTTCCGTTCTTTTTCGGCCTGAGGATGCGCCAGCAGGAGACCGGCACCGGTGCCGAGGCAGAAGGCGGTGTCGGCCCAAAACGGGAAGGGCGGCAACCCCAGGCGCAACCCGCTGATCAGCAGGATGATGCCTTCCGCCACGCTCAGCCAGGCCAGCAGCGGCAGCAGAGCCGCGTATTTTCGGGGGGCGATGAGGATGGCGGCGAAGAGCGCGCCAACCATGGAGAAGCCGCCGCCGGCCATCCGCAGCCAATAGTCCAGCATCGGGTCGTGGGGAAGCGGGCCGGCGCCCAGCCCCTGCAGTCCGGCCGCAGCCACAGGCCATGGCAGGATCACGCCGAGGAGCGACACGCCCCAGCCGAAGGCGGCCACCAACAGGATGAGGCTCTGCAACCGTGAATACATCACGTCCCCCCCCCGAAAATAATTGCACCACCAAAGCACGAAGTTTGCTCGAAGAAAAGCCGATGCGGAAATTATGCCGGATAAATTGCAGCGCAATCTATTGCATACAAACAGGTTTGAAAAAGGATGGGGCGCGGGGAAGGGGAAAACTTTCCTCAAAAGTTTTTCCTTTTCCCCGCTTCTCATTCGTTATTCTTTGGCGAACAGTTCCGCCAGTTCGCCCCAACGGGCGGCGGGGTCGGCGCTGATGCGGGCGATCTTGGCCTCGAACTCTGCCCACAGGGGTTGCGTGGTCATTTCGTAGGAATGCCCCCAGAAATAGAAAACGCCGCCGGCCCGTGCCTTTTCGTAGCGCGCCCAAAAATCGTCCGCGAGAAAATGGCAGTTGGGATGGAACGCCATGGGATCCTTTGGCGGGAACGGCTGCTCCACATTCTCGACCGTCCGCGCATAGACATGGCCCGCTTCGCGGAGGAGGTCCATAACCGCTTCA
>JBAZJM010000367.1:0-4447 GCA_041651315.1 Lentisphaeria bacterium
CCACCCCCCAGGCCAGGCGCAGCACTGGCGGCCGCCGGGCCGGCTGCAGCCGGCAGGCCAGCCACGGCCGCCACAACAGCCCCAGGCAGAGATAGCCGGCCACCTGGGTCGGCGGCTGCACCAGGGTCTTGTCAAACCAGGCCTGGCAGAAAATCATCCAGGCCGTGAAATGGGCGGCCGCCAGCCAGCCTCCGCGCGGCCGGCGCACCAGCGGCCACCACAGCGCCAGCCACAGCACGGCCGCCGGCAACCCCAGGGTCGCCGCCAGGTTCAGCGGCTCGTTGTGCGGATGCTCGGTGATGGTCGCCGCCACCCGCCGCTCCATCTGTTCCGCTGATTTGTAGGCGACAAACTCGCGCCGGAACAGCCCCGGCCCGCACCCCCCCACCGGATGATCCTTGACCAGCCGCGCCGTCTGCGCCCACAACGGCAGGCGGATGTCGTCCCCAACCGCCTGCGCCACCCGCTCCGGCCACGCGACAGCACCGGCCGCCAACACCCCCGCCAGCCCCAGCAGCAGCAACCCACGCCCCGGCCAGGAAAAACGCGGCAACACCCCAAACACCAGCCCATACCCGGCCAGCGCTAACCACGCCGCCCGCGACTCGGCACGCCAGGCCAAAAATCCCCCCACCCCAACCGCCATCAACCCCGCCACCAGTCGGGCACCCTTGGGGGAAACCCTTTGAAAAGGGTTCTCCCCCAGTCCCCCTTCCGAAACTTTTTGTGCTGGTTGCGGAATCCGCAGGCAGCCCCACCACCGGAAACGTCGCTGTTTGAGCCGGGAGCTGCCTGCGGATTCCGCAACGAGACTCGCAAAAAGGTTTGGAAAGGGGTTTGGGGAACAACCTTTCCTCAAAAGGTTTTCCCCAAGAGTGCCCGAGGGCTGGCGGGGGGTTAGGGCGAGCCAGACCCAGGGCAGGAGGGCGAGCATGGTGGAGGCCATCCAGTTGCGGTTGCCGGCCAGCCCCACCACTTCGAAGCCGACACGGGTTTGCCAGAGGCCGTGGAGGGCGCCGGCCGTCCAGACCAAGGCCAGGACCAGCGGCAGCCGGCGCGGCAGGCAATGCCGCGGTGCCAGCGCGACCCAGGCCGGCACCGCAAAGGCGCCCAGGGCGGCGACCGTGTCAAACAGCGTCGCGCCGGGGTGGACAAAGGCGTCGCCCGCCACCCAGGCGACCAGCCCCAGGGTCAGCAGTGCCGGCAGCCGCCCGCGCCAGGCCGCCGGACCGGGAGCCGCGGCCGTGCCCACGCCGCCGGCGGGGGTGGTCAGCAGCCAGGCCAGGCAGATCAGGCTGAACCAGAAAAAGACCGGCAGAATCAGGTAAAAAACCAGGGAACTGCCGGTGTGCACCGGCCGCACCAGCGCCAGCGGATAGGCCGCAAACAGGGCCGCCAACAGCGCCCCCCGGGCCACCCGCGCGCTCATGCCGTCCCGCTGCATCCGCCGCCTGTCTCCCGCGCTTCAGCCGCCGCCGGTCAGGTTTACGTTCACGCCGCGCCCCCAGCGGGCGAAACAGCCCGCCGGCAACAGCCGGCCGCTGGCGCCCAGCGGCACCGTCATTTCGCCCGAAACCAGGGTGGCCCCGGCCGCCCCCGGCACGGCCGCCAGGGCGTTTTCCAGCACCAGCGGCGAAAAGCCCGGGGAATGCGCGCTGAGCAGGACGAATGCCGGCCCCGCGGGTTCCAGCAGGCCCCGGCACAATTCGAGCAGATCCGTCAGGTCGCTTTCCAGCTTCCACAGCTCGCCGGTCGGCCCGCGGCCGAACGACGGCGGATCCAGCACGATGCCGCGGTAGCGCCGGCCACGCCGGGCCTCGCGGTGGCAGAACTTCATCACGTCCTCAATGACCCAGTGGACCGGCGCCCCCTCCAGCCCCTGCAACCGGGCATTGTCGCGCGCCCAGGCCACCACGCCGCGGGCGGCGTCCACATGGGAGACCTCCACCCCGCCGCGGGCCATGGCCAGCGTGCTGCCGCCGGTATAGGCAAACAGATTCAGCGTGCGCGAGCCGGCCGGCAATGCCCGGGAAACGGTTTCCAACCAGCGCCACTGGGCCAGCTGTTCCGGGAACAGGCCGAGATGCCCGAACCCGGTGGCCTTGAGCTGCCAGGGCTGTCCCCCGAGGCGGGCGGTCCAGTCCGCCGGCGGCTGGCGCCGGTATTCCCACTGGCCGCCCCCGGCCTCGCTGCGATGGTAGACGGCATCCGCCGCCGCCCATTCCGCGGCCGGCAGGGTCCGCGGCCAGACCGCCTGCGGACAGGGCCGGAACAGGCGCAGCCCGCCAACCTCCTCCAGCCGGGCTTCAGCCCCGGCATCGAGCAGGCGGTAGGTGTCGGAATGGGCGCGCTTGTCCATGGGGTTTCCCTAAAAGGCTAATTGCCGTTAGCATAATGCGCCAACCGTTCCCGTCAACCCCTAAAACGTGATGCGTGACGCGTGAACAAACCTGGGGCGCTGGTCGTTTGAGTTCACGCTTTAGCGTGTCTGGCCTTGGGCACAAGTACGGGGGGACGGCTTCGTCCCGGAGGGACTGAATGACAATAGGCAGGGGCTTCAGCCCCTGTTCTGGGAAATGCAATGATGGCGTGCCGGAGGTACGCCGCGATTCGCCGCGTACCTGACGGCACGCGACATGGGGGGCGGGCAAAACAGGGGCTGAAGCCCCTGCCTATTCCCGCCCCGTCCCGCGGGGACGGGAAAACCACACCCGTTGAGTTTCGACAAACTCCAGAGCCGGCGCAGGAAACAAATAAAGTTGAATCCGCTTACGGGGCCGGCGCGAAGCTCCACGCCACCGGAACGGTCTGGCGGATTTCGGGATGTTTGTCCTTCCACCCGGACGGGGCCTGGATGGCGAACTCGGCAAACACCCGGCCGTCCGGCGGCGGCACGCCAGCCGGCACCTGGACCGTCCGTTCCATCACCACCCGGCTGCCGGGCGGCACCTGGCCGAAATAGAAGGCGCGGCCGTCCAGCCAGGACTGACGGCTGAACAGGCGGCCCCACACCTGGACGGCGGGGACGTTGCCCAGGTTGGTCACCTGCGCACGGACCACCAGCGGCGCCCCCGGGCGGGGCGGGGCGGGCTGGGTGTCGACTTGGATGCGGAGTCCGCGCGGGGAATAGTTGGCCGCCACCTTCCAATCAACGTCCAGAGCGGCAAACAACCCGCAGCGCGTCACTTCCAACGCGTGTTCGCCCCGGCCCTCAACCGTGCAGTGCAGGACGATTTTCAGCGGCCGCCCGGGTTCCAGCAGGTCGAACTGGCGCAACAGCAACTCGCGCCCCGCCGGCCAGCACCCGTCCGCGCCCAGGATGGCGGTCTCGCCGTTGATGGTCGCCTTGACCCCGGCCAGCGGCCCGGTGTCCCGCCGCTCCTCGCGCTCCGGTCCCGGCCGTTCAAAGGTTTGGTCGGGCACGAACTGCTTTTTGATCTTGCTGGGATCCGCCTCGCCATCCACCTGCCAATAGATCCATTTCTCGAACTGGCGCACATCCCGGCAACGCACCGTCTGCGTGCCGCGGAACCGGATGACCGGGCCGGCCGGACTGCGCTCCATGGCCACTTCAAAGCCGGGCTGGCTGGCCAGCACGTCGCACCGGGCCAGGCCGGGCAATTCCTTGCCGGGATGCTCCACCGGTTTCACCGTGGAACAGCCGGCGGCGGCCAGCATCAACAACAGTCCGAGAGCGGCACGGCGGGAACAACTGGCGTTCATGGCATCCCCTTGGTGGTGACGGCGGCCGCCGGTTGGTCGGCCGGCTTCAGCTCGGCCCGCAGCCGGTGCAGCCGCTCGGCGGCCACGGTTTCGGCCGGCACCACGATCCAAAAACCGATCTTGGGCGACCAGGCGGACGCCAGTTCGCCGCAGGCGGTGCCGGCGCCATAGACGGCATCCGGGTCATAAAGGGTGAACATGCGGACGCCAAACTCATGGCGCCAGTCGCGCGCCGCCCCCGCGCCGCCGTCCCAGGGATTGCGCGTCCACCAGGCCAGCCCCTTGGGGGCGTCCGGCACCGCCGCCATGGCCAGCGGCATCAGGGCGGTGGTGGGCAGAGCCCCCTGGCCGTTGAGCCGGCGGCCCACCCAGGCGGCGCAGCGTTCCGCCAGGTTGCCGTCCACCTGGGTGGCGGGCTGTTCCGGCCGCCGCGGCACCCAGCGCAGCGTCTTGCGGTCCAGATCGGCCTTGCCCGCCAGCACACAGCCAGAGGCCGCCGTCCCCGGCACCTCCGACAAAAAATCGCTGAACAGCCGCCAGCTCACCGGCCCCCGCGACACATACCACTCGTCGGCCGGCGGCGGCAGGCGCAGCAGTTCCATGCCGCTGCCGGCTTCGAACAGGGAGGGCAGCGCCACCGCCGCCATGTCCGCGCGCAGGGCGCGCAGCACCGTGGCCAGCCGCGCCTCGCTTTGGCCGCTGGCGCGCTCGCCGTCCAGCATCG
>JBAZJM010000368.1:0-4444 GCA_041651315.1 Lentisphaeria bacterium
GTCGTCAGGTTGAGGCCGCGGGCGCCGCCGGCGGCGAAACGGTTCAGTAGCGCCTGGAAACGGACGATGGCCTCGGGGGCGGAGACGCTCATCAGCTGTTCGGCGGCCAAGAACCGGGCGTCGAGCAGGTCGTCATTGTACTTGGGGTTGGCCTCCAGGTCGGCATACCACTGGAAGGCGTCGGCGGCTTTGGCGGGGTTCTGCGTGGCCTGGTAAATCCAGCCCAGTTTATAGAGCGCGCGCACCCCTTTTTCATGGGCCGGGTATTTGGCGGCCAGCCGTTCGTACTTGGGCACCGCCTCAAGGTAAAGGCTGCGGGCCTCAGCCTTGGCCTCCTCCTGCGCCTTGCCCTCGGGCAGCGCTTGGGCCCTGGCTTTGACCTCGGACGCCCGGGCGTAACCGTCCTCGGCCACCAGGAAAGCGATTTCCGGCGCCTTGACATTGCCCGGCGCCACTTCGACAAAACGGTCCCACCAAGTCATGGCGTCGCTCTTGAACCGGGCGGCGTCGGCCTTGGGGGTGGCCGGGTTGCCGGCCTTCTGGTAAAGCGCGCCCCCCAGCCGCAACAGGGTTTCCGCGGTGGCCGCGTCGGTCGGATAGGCGTCGGCGGCGTGGTCGGCAACGGCTTCCGCCTCCAGGAAGCGGCCAGCCTCGGCATAGCATTCGACCAGCCGCTGCGCCACGGCGGGGAAACGGTTGCCGCCGCGGGCCGCGATGGCGGCATCCTGGTAGAACGGCACGGCCTCGGCCTTTTTGCCGGTTCGGTAGAGGACATCGGCCTTTTCCATCCGCAACGCCACCTCGGCGTCATCGCCGCCCAGGTCGACCTTGCGCCCGAAATCACGTTCCAGCCGCTGTTTGGCGCCGGCCAGCTGCAGGGTGGCCCGCGAGGCGTACGGGGAGCCCGCGTAGCTTTGGCGGACCTTTTGGAACCGCTTGAGGGCCTGGATGAGCTGCTTTTCCGCGGCCGCCTTGTCCTTGCCTTGAAGCGCGGTGGCCTGCTGGGCCTGTGCCAAGCCATAATAAAAATGGGCGCCCGCCAGGGGGGAGGCGTCCGGATTTTGCTGTTTCCGGCATTCTTCGTCGACCTGCCCCAGGATTTCCGAACCGACTTTGAGTGACTGGATGGCCTTGTCCGGCGCGTTCAGCAACAGATATCCGTGGGCGGCTTCAACGAGGGCCGCCGCCGTGATCTCATCCATTTGGTCCCAGGTCAGCCCCTCCATCTGCTGGATGGCGGCGGAGACCGCGGCTTGGTTGATCGGTTTTCCGGCGTCCGCCTGCTGGTCGGCGGCGGCCAGGATGCGCTGCGGCTTGAGGAACTGCAGCTGGCGCGTGCTGGCTCCGGCATCGCCGCCAATCTTGGCCAGGTAGTCCATCGCCTTGGCGGCGCCGGCCCCGTCCCCTTCCTGGGTCAGGATGGCGGCATAGCCGCTGACGGCCTGCTTGAACGCCTCGACATCATCGTCCTCCGTGCTGGTCGGAGCGCTGTTCTTGGCGAAATACTCGGCGTAGGCCTTTTTGGCGGCGGCCAGGTTGCCGCGGCGCATGGCCATGTCGGCCATCAGCAGGCGCGAGTCATCATAAACGGGGCTGCCGGGCTTGATGCCGTTGATCAGCGGCTCCGCCTGGGCCGCCTTGCCGTTGAGGAAGAGCAGCCGCGCCTGTTCGAGCGCGATGTCGTCGCGGCGCTGGGGATAACGGGCTTGCATGGCCTCGACCTGGCGGGCGGCGTAATCGAACATCTCGATTTCGCACAGTTTGCGCGCCAGGCGCAGATCGTAGGTGAATTCGTCCAGCGCGAACAGCGCCGGCGCCGAGGTCATCCCGGCCAGCAGGACGAAGGCTGGCAGCCGGAAGTGCTGCGACCTGAAATTACCGGCGGCGTGCCGGCCAGGGAACCGCTCGTTCATGACCGCACCTCATCGGGCTGCGGCGGCCCGGCAAGAAAGACCGGTGACGGTCTCACGTTGCCGCACATCCTGCCCGTCATGACCGGGAAAAATAAAAGATGGTCGGGGCGAGAGGATTTGAACCTCCGACCTCTTGGTCCCGAACCAAGCGCTCTAGCCAGGCTGAGCCACGCCCCGAACGGCATTGTCCACGCTGCACGATGCTGGAGACATCGTGACAACCGGCCCAATATAGCGCCGGATGGCGGCGCGGCAAGTCAGGGCTTTTCCGGCGCCAATCCCGAGGTGGACGGGCCGAGGACTTGGTGCTCGGGAAGCAGCTTGCCATCCGGCCGCCGGGCCGGGGCGGCCGCCGCCGGCTCGGTTCCTTCCGTTCCGCCGTGCAGGGTGCCGGGTGCCGTGCCGGGCAGGGGGGAAGCCGCCGAGTCCGTGTCGGCCAGCGTGAAATCGACGCCGGGAGTGGCCGGGCGGCCGCCCATGACCATCACCCGGCCAATGTCCGGATCCCGCTGCAGGAAGGGGGCGGACTGGTCGGCGACGAAATAGGTGGTCTGCAGCAGCTGCAGGTCGCGGTCATAGACCCGGTGTTCGAACAGCCGCGGCGCCGACATCCACAGCACGTGCAGGTTGCTGAGGGCATCCACCTCCAGGCCCGGGCTGACGCCGCCGATGCGGTGGCCGAGCCGCCGGAAACCGTAAACCATTTTGTCATCCTCGGCCATGATCGCAAAGGCGTCCGTCTTCTTTTCGGTGATCTGGAGCAGGCAGGCCTGGCGCGTCGCGATGGTGCCGTTGGGGGTGTTGGCCGGCATGCCGAGCTGCTTCTTCCACAGGGTCAGGCCGTTTTGGACGGTGAACAGCACCGGCTCGCTGCGATAATCCTCGCCCAGCCGGTCGTGCCCCGCCAAGGCGCTGGCCAGGTAGGTGCCGTTGCGCTGGACATTGAACACGGTGTCGAGGCGGAGGGTCAAATTCTTGGTTTCCCCGATGCCCAAAATCAGGTTCTCGCCCAGGTTGGGAACGGGGGCGAGGGTGGGCACGGCGATGCCGTCGGCGTCGGTGACCTTGATCCGGACAAAACCGGTGAGCGGCTTGTGGTTGGAAAACAGTAGCGGGTTGCCGCTGTTGTTGCGCAACGTCACCGTCATCACCACCGGCTCAAAGGCAAAATAGCCGGTGCGGTCGAGCTTCACCTCAATGCCGAGCTGGGCCCGGGCGCCGGCGGCGGCAAACAGGACCAGGGCGGCGGCGACGGCGCACCGCCGCCACGGCCGGCCGGCCAGGGAAAGAACAGGTGGGGTCATGGGGGCGCCTCTTGCAGAC
Source organism: Lentisphaeria bacterium (assembly GCA_041651315.1). GTDB lineage: Bacteria > Verrucomicrobiota > Lentisphaeria > Oligosphaerales > CAITYL01 > CAITYL01. The sequence goes on from JBAZJM010000368.1 coordinate 3,237, forward strand.
AACGGTGAAATAAGGGGGGCACGGCGGGAATATAGTGCCGTAGCCGGGGCGATTCATGGAACCGGCCCTTCGCGCTCGAATCGTTTGGGGTGAATTATGGCCTTCAACCTACGGCCAAAACGGCATCAGCCTGACGACGTGTAGTGGCGGCGCAGGTGCGAGGGCGGGATGTTCAGTTCCTCGCGGTACTTGGCCACGGTGCGTCGGGCCAGCTTGAACCCCTGGTCGGCCAGCATCCGGACCAGGTCCTGGTCGGCCAGCGGCTGGTCGGCATCCTCCTCGCGGACCAGCTGGGCCAGCCGGTCCTTGACACTTTGGCTGGAGATCTTGCTGCCTTCCTGGGTCGCGATACCGGTGGCAAAAAACTTGCGGAACGGCACCACGCCGCCGGGGGAATCCAGGTATTTCCCGGCGATGGCCCGGCTGATGGTGGTTTCGTGCAGCCCGAGATCTTGGGCCACTTGGTCCAGGGTGAGCGGCCGGAGGACTCCCGGGCCGCGGCTGCTGAAATAGTCCGGCTGGAATTTGAGCAGGCTGTGGGTGATGCGCTCCAGGGTGTGCTCACGGTTCTCCAGGGCGCGCAACACCTGGCGGCTTTCCAGCAATTTCTGCCGCAGCCAGGTTTTTACTTCGGCGGGGGTGTCCGGGTCGTCCAGCATCTCAAGATAGGAGGTGGAAAGGCGGACGCGGGGGCGGTATTCGCGATTGGATTCCACGCGCCAGCCGCCGGCGGGGTCCGGCGTGACGCGGATCTCCGGGGTGATGAAGGTGTTGATGTCGGGGGCGTGGTCGCTGGCGGTGCCGGGATAGGGGGTCAGCCGGCGCAGTTCGGCCAAAATGTCATAGACCCGGGTTGGCGTGATCTTGAGGGCGGCGGCGACGCGGGGGATTTGGTTGTGGGCCAGGGCGTCCAAATGCTTGGCCACGGCCTGCCAGGCCAGGGACCCCTTTTTCCCCCGGCGTTCCAGTTGCAGCAGCAGGCACTCGCGCGGATCTCGGGCGCCGACGCCTGGGGGGTCGAATTCCTGGATGAGCCGGAGCATGGCTTCGGCCGCGGCCATGTCGCAGCCGGTGGCAATGGTGATGTCGGCCAAATGAGTGCGCAGATAGCCGGTGTCGTCGATGCTGCCGATGATCTCCTCGCCGATCCGCAGGGCGTCCTCGTCGAGCCCCTCCGTCTGCCGGAGCTGTTCCAGCAGCCGGTCATG
>JBAZJM010000369.1:0-4443 GCA_041651315.1 Lentisphaeria bacterium
CAGATAGGCGGGGTCGTTGCCGGAGGCGGCGGTGGCGATCAGGTGCCATTCGCCGTTGAACACCGGCAGGGCGGGGTTGAGCGACTTCAGGTAATCAAGGAACATCGGGGTGTCGCCGTCCGTGCCATGCACCGTCTGGCCGCCGCGCCACAGGATCTCCTGTTCGTCGAGATAGTCGTAGCCGTAGCCGCCTGCCAGCTTGGCGGACACCGAGGCGTGGGGCAGATGCCGGTGAACCCGATTATTGAGGAAGGCAAAGAAATCGCCCTGAGTCTGGGCCAGGAACTGGTTCCAGTCGTAAACCGCGCCCTTGTTCTGCTTCTGCAAGGCAAAGAAGCCGGGCAGGTCGATGGCCGCAAAAGAGGGATAATGACCGTCCCAGCGGGCATTGGCGGCGGCGATGTCGCGGTACTGTGCGGCCGCCCATTTGCGGAAGCCGGCCTGAAAGCTTTGGGAGTCTGGATTGACCTGGTAAGTCGGCTCGTTGGCCAGGCCGATGTTCAGCAGGCTGGGGTAGGCGGCGAAAAGGGGGAGGATGGCATCGTACCAGCCGCCCAGCACCCGGCGCGTTTCGGGGCGGAGGAGGTTCCACGGCAGTCCCGGATGGCCGGAGGCGCCGTCGCCTAGCGCCGGGGCATCGGCGTCACTCAGTTTGGGCAGATAATGGCTGGCGAGCTGGAAGTTCATGGCGATGCCGGCCCGCCGGCTTCGCTCCAGCAGCGCCTTGGCGGTGGTCGCACCTTCTTGTTTGCCGCCGTACCAGTCGGGCAGCGCCAGGTCGATCGCAACTCCGTTGAAGCCGAGGGACTTGGCCTGGTCGATGGCGTCCGGCGTTCCCGCCCAGGCCAGCGGGCCGGCGAAGAAGACGGGGTGCCCGTCCTGGGAGAAATTACCGTCCCGGACCGTCACCGGCCGGGTCGGATCATAATCCGCCAGGGGGGCGGTGTGAGTGGGCGGCTGGGCCAGCGCCTGTTCCGTTTGCCCCAGAATGGCGCGGACATCTGCCAGTTCGCGCATGGCGATGGCAAAGGCGCCCTGACGGTTGAAGTCATCGGGAATATAGGTTTCCAAAAAAAGTCGGGCCACGGTCAGGGAAACCAGGATTTCCTCGTTGCCGGGGCGCCGGTCGGCTTTGGCCTGCAATTGATTGCGCAACCGTATCAAGTCCTGACGCTGGCGTTCCATGGCCGTGGTGCTGAAGGTGGCGATGGGCGTGGGGGTGGCCAGCCAAGCCAGTCGTTGGCCGCTGGTGCCGGTTAGCGCCACCTCCAGCGGAAATTCTCCCGTGCCGAGGCGGCCGCCCGCATTGGGAATGGTGATGTCCAGCACGGTGCAGGGGGGCTTGAGTTCCACCGGCCCCAGCCAGCGCATCACCCGCAAGGTGGCGGCTTGGGATGCGGTCACGCTGAGTTCCAGATGGAGCTGCAACGGCTGGGCGTCCTTGAGCGTCGCGCCGAGCGGCAATTCCAGGTAACCGGCCGGCACCGGCGCCTGCGTTTTCAGAGTGGCGATGGGAACTTCGGCGGTCTCGTGCGGGGCCGGTTCGAAGCGGAGGTTGTCGATGATGAAGCGCACCGGCTGTCCCTGGACGACGCCCTCGGCCTGGTTGTCCACGTCGAACTTCAGATTGTCGATATGGCGCTGGGTCATGATGGGAATCCGTACGGTGACCCATTTTCCGGCGGGGTGTTTGCCCAGGGAATGCCAGCAGATGGGCAGCACGGACTGCCCCTGCTGGGTGCCGAACCGGGCATAAATGTCCGTGGTCAGGTCGGTGACCGGGTAGAGGTCAAAGACGATCTCGCGGGCGCCGAACACGGAGAGTTGCGGGCTTAGGGTGTAGCGCCACTCCAGCCAGCGCGGGTCGGCGCGGTTGGCGGTGAAGGAAAACGCGAGTGCCTGCCGTCCCGGCCGCCCGGGGGCCGGCACGGCACGGATGCCGCCGCTATTGCCGTTGACGGCGCCGCCGAACCACCAGCCTGCCGCCCGCTGCATGCCGAGCACATCCTGCGGATAGACCAGGGTGCCGGTCAGGTGGGGGGCGGCGGCGGGGTAACTGCTTTGGACGGTCATTTCCGCGGCAACGGTTCCGCAGAGGCCGGTTAGCAGGCAGGCGGGCAGGAGGCGTGAGAGCATGAGGGGCCTGGGTGGTGGGGGGGTAGGAATGCTGAATTTTGAATGACGAATTTTGAATGTCGAAGTAAACGCAAAGATAGCGAAGGCTGGCTGGGTGGTTGTGTGTGGTATTTCTTTGCGATCTTCGCTGCCTTCTGTTCAAATTCGCGAATTGCAGGTCAGGACCATTGGGATCATCAGCCTGGATTATTCATGAGAACGGGCCGGCGTGTGCTGTAGCTGAGCGCTTGTAGCGCGGCGGCGACCTTCCGCCGGGCTACAAGCCCTGAGCTACATATGGATGAATAATCCAGGCTGGTTTTCCGCCAGCATTGCCCGCCATCACCGGCCCAGCCGCTGGCCCAGATAGGCGGCAGCGGGGAACGACTGGTTGCCGCCGCCCAGGATCACGGCGCTCACCGGCTGGTTGTTGAGCGGGGAGCCGTCGTTCATGCGGTCGGTGTCAAGATGCTTGATGGCGCTGCCGTCCGGCTCGGCCACGTTCCAGCTCTTGCCGTGCGGGGTTGATTCCGCCCAGTCGGAGGTGAACAGGTCGGCAACCAGCGGCCGTTTGAGTTCCCGGTACCGATTCAGCGTTTCCGTGTTCCAGCCGGCGCTGGCGGACCACCACGGCAGATAGTCGTAGCCCGCGACGGTGAATCCCGAGCTGGGCCAGTTGTTCTTGTACGAGTCGTAATTGGCCGAGGACCCGATGACTTTTTGGGCCGGGCAATAGAAGTCGCGGGGACTGGCGAGGGCTTGAGTACTGTAGAGCAAGCCCAACCCGGAAAAGTTGTTGCCGCCGCCGACGGCCAAGACGCGCCCCGTCCACGGCTGATAGGCGCCGGAACCGGCCTGCGGCAGATAGTCGTTGCAGTCGCCGGCATAGATGGCCAAAGCGATCCCCACGCCGCGCACCTGCGCCAGGCAGGCCACCTGCTTGGCGGTGTCCTTGGCATTGCGCAGGGCCGGGAGCAGCATCGAGGCCAGGATCGCGATGATGGCGATCACCACCAGCAGTTCGATCAGCGTGAAGGCGGCTCGAATTTGCCTTTGCCATTTGCCGTGGCCCGGGGCCACGACTGGGCATGTCAGCGGCTCAATCACGGTGCGTCTCATGGTTGGGGGAGCCTCAGGTGGCCGGTTGTTCAACGGGCGGTTATGCCCGGCATATCTGTCGGATCTGGCAGATTTGACTGATCGGTCGGACTTGCCGGATGTATCCCCGGCCACCGGCATTGCCCCGCGGCCGCTCAGCGCCGGCGGCGGAGGAACAGCACGCCGCCCAGCGCCAGCAGGGCCAGCGAGGCCGGTTCGGGCACCACATTGGCGTAGATGTCGCTGATGCGGAGGGCATCGTAGGCCGCATAGACGTTGTTGGCGTTGTAGTTATTGCCGCCCAGACCGATCAAATAAAGGCTGTTGCCGATGTCCACGCTGCCGGTGAGCCCGGTGCCCCGGTTGTTGATGTCGGCCGGATCGGCCCACACGGTGATCGTGTCGAGACCGGAGCCAACGGTGAGCTCGCCGATAATCAGGTGGGGCTTGCCGACCGCCAGGGCGCCGGCCGCGCCAAACACGTTGGTGCCGCCGCAGGTCAGCCGGAACTGGCTGTCGCCGGTGATTCCGACTTCCAGATTTGAGCCGGAACCGCCCCGGTCATAGTCGTTGCCGCTGTAGGGTGTGTCGGCGTGGGCGTTGAACTGCACGGCATTGAACGGCTGACTGGAGTCGACGGCCATCAGGAAGGAGAACCAAATGGTGCCGGTCAGGCCGCCCGCCGTTCCGGGAGTGGTGTGGATGTAGCGGTTGATGCCGCGCCAAGCGTCTGATCCCGCGGTGGTCACGGCCATGCCGTTGCCGGTCTGGACGATGTTGTAGCCGCCGCCGCTGTAGGTGAGGTTGGGGCCGACTACGGAGCCATGAACCATGGTCGTGGTGCTGCCGTCGGTTGGTGCCGTGCAGATGGCGCCGGTCCATGCACCAGTCGTTGCCCCCCAGTTGCCGTCAAAACCGGTGCCACCAGAGGTGGCATTTCCCAGATATCCGTAACCGGCTTTTCCCGTGCCGCCGGCGGTGTTGTTGTAGTTGAAGTCGTCGGTGATCAGATAGGCATGGGCGGACAGGCAGGCGAAGGCCAGCGGCGCGCCAATGGCAAGCGTGATGAAGAACTTTTTCATGGCGACTTTCCTTTTTTTGTGACCTGTGGAATACTTGGCGTGAACGTTAGGCGGCCCCGCTATCAAGTGACTATAATGGTCATTCATGGCCGGAACAGATACTGCCGTTTGACATTGATACCCAAAATGTGATATTCGCCGGCAGGTA
>JBAZJM010000370.1:0-4442 GCA_041651315.1 Lentisphaeria bacterium
GCTGATGGTGTTCAAGCTGGCGGCGGGGCATTGGGGCCAGTCGGAAGCCGTGTTTGCCGACGGGGTGGAAAGCGCCTGCGATTTTGTCGCCCTGCTGGCCACTTTGGTGGCGCTCCGGATCAGCCGCCAGCCGTCCGACCGGCAGCACCCCTACGGGCATGGCCGGGCGGAAAGCATCGCGGCGGTCTTTGTCTCCCTGGTGATCCTGCTCACCGGCCTGTGGATTTTTTCCACCGCCCTGCATTCCCTCTGTGACCAGGCCTATCCGCACCCGCAGTGGATCGCGGTGGCGGCGGCCCTGGCGACCATTCTGGTCAAGAGCGGGCTGTACCGCTACTCGGCCGGGATTGGCCGCCGGCTTGGCAGCCCCGCCCTGCTGGCCGTGGCCGGCGACCACCGCAAGGACGCCCTGACCTCCATCGCCACCCTGGTCGGTGTGTCGGCGGCCTTTGCCGGATGGGGCTGGATGGACCCGCTGGCGGCCGGGTTGACGTCCTTCTTCATCCTCAAGATCGGCTATGACACCTTCCGGAACGCGGCCCGGGACCTGATGGACACCACCATCCCGGAGGACATCACCAAGGAGATGACCGGGGTGGCGGAAGCCATTCCGGGCGTCGAGCATGTTCACGAGATCAAAGGCCGGCGCTCCGGCCAGTTCCTGATCATTGACCTCAAGCTGGAGATGGAACCCCAGATGACGGTGAAGCAGGCGCATGACATTGCCACCGAGGTGAAAAAGGCGCTTTTCGCAAAATTCCCCGAGATCGGCGACGTCATGATCCACGTCAATCCGCACGATGAGGAGCACGAGGATCTGACCCGGCTCTAAAAAACCGGCCAGAGGCGGCACCGGTTTGTCCCCGTGGGTGCCATTTGACCCGTCACATACGTTTCGGGCCCGGTAAATCCATGCCTCCCTCGGACCGGTTGCGGGGCGGAATCGTTTGTTTATTCTGTTTCAACAGGATAAGGTAATAACCGCTGGTGCCGCGATTTGGCCGGGAACGCTCGGTCAAACCGCCCGCGTTGGCACCTGTTTCCAGCTGTTCCGCGCCTGGGGCACGGAACCACAAAACCAGAGGAGACTCACGAATGAACACATCACGCATGCTCAAGGTCCTGGCACAGGTGACGGTCTGGTGTCTGACCGGGGCCGCGGTCCTGGCGCCGGCCATGGCCGGCACGGCGGTTCCGTCCACCCTGGCCAACTTGCAGACGGCCTTTAATGGCGAATCCAATGCCAAGGCGCGTTATGAAGCCTTTGCCGTCAAGGCCGATGCCGAAGGCTACAAGTCCGTGGCGGCCCTGTTCCGCGCCACGGCGTATTCGGAAGGCATTCATGCCGTCAAGCACGCCGCGGCCATCAAAAAGCTGGGCGCCGTGCCCAAGGCCGGGGTCGCCGTGCCCGAGGTGAAATCCACCAAGGAAAATCTGGAGGTGGCGCTGAAGGGCGAGACCGCGGAACGCACCGCCATGTATCCCGAGTTCATCAAGCAGGCGGAACTGGACAAGAACGGCAAGGCCAAGATGTCCTTCATGGGGGCCTTGGCGGCCGAGACCGAACACGCCAAGCTCTACCAGCAGGCGCTGGATGACCTGGACGGGTGGAAGGCCGCCGGCAAGAGCTTCCTGGTCTGCGAGGTCTGCGGCTATACCGCCCTGGATACGGGCCTGAAGAAGTGCCCGGTCTGCGCAGCGCCGCGGGAGAAATTCGAGTTTTTCAAGTGACCGCTTGCGGAACTTTGTCATGAAACTCGGCTGGCTGCTGGTGCTGGCGTCACAACTGCTGGTGGTGGCGGGGTTCTGGGCCTGGAACCACGTCCACCACCCGTTGGGCAACCAGCTCACCGGTGAGGCGGCTGGCCTGTTGCTGGCGTACGGCCGGCTGGCGGGGTTGCTGGCGGCCCTGGCCATTCTCGTCCAATTGCTGCTGGTGGGACGCGTTCCGTGGCTGGGGCGGGCCTACGGCTTTGACCGGCTGGCCCGGGCGCATCACCTGCTCGGCTTTTCCCTGGTCGTGCTGCTGGTCGCGCACCCGGTGCTGGTGACCCTGGGGCATGCCGCCGAGGGCGACGTGAGCTGGCTGGCACAGGGTGCCGACTTTTTCCGCCACTGGCCCGGGCTGTGGGCCGCCGACCTCGGCCTGGGGGTGATGGCGGTGGCCATCGGCTTTTCGCTGCTGATGGTGCTGAACCGCCTGCGTTATGAACTCTGGTACGCCGTCCATCTCACCCTGTACGTGGCCCTGGCCCTGGTTTTCTTTCACCAGGTGGCGGCGGGCAGCGATTTTGCCGATCATCCCTGGTGCCGCTGGTACTGGTACGCGCTCAACGGCGTCGTCGCGGCCAACCTGCTCGGATACCGGCTGTTCCGGCCGTGGTGGCGTTTCCGCCGGCACCGCTTCGCCGTCAGCCGGCTGGTGCCGGAGACGGCGGACGTGACGTCGGTCTGCCTGGAGGGGCGCGACCTGGCGGGGTTTGCGGCCCGGGGCGGCCAATTTGTGATCGTCCGCTTCCTGGCCCGGGGATTCCGTTGGGAGGAGCACCCGTTCTCCCTGTCCGCCCGCCCCGACGGCCGGCAATTGCGGCTCACCATCAAGGCGGCGGGGGATTTCACGCGCCGGATACCGCAACTGCTGCCGGGCACCCCCGTGGTCGTGGACGGCCCCCACGGCATTTTCACCGCCGACCGGTGCCGGGCCGGCAAGGTGCTGCTGCTGGCCGGCGGCATCGGCATCACCCCCATCCGGGCCATTGCCGAGGAGTTGCTGGAGCAGGGGCGCGACCTGGTCCTGCTTTATGCCAACCGCAACCGGGCCGGCATCGTGTTTGAACGGGAGCTGGAGGCCTTGGCGGCGGCCGCTGCCGGCCGGCTGAAAATCCACCACGTCTTGAGCGGGGCCGAGCCCGGCTGGACCGGCGAGCAGGGGCATCTGGACCAGGCGCGGGTGTTGCGCTTGGTTCCCGACGTGCGGGAGCGTGAGGTTTTCCTCTGCGGCCCGCCGCCCATGATGCGCAGCCTCCGCCAGGCCCTGGCCGCCTTGGGCGTTCCCCGCGGCCGCCTCCACGACGAACGTTTCGCGCTCTAAATCCCGGCGCGCCGGGATTTAGTCTAGGCCAGTTCCCGTGCGTAATTGAACGGGGTGCTGCCCGGGGCCGGCCGGCCGAGGCCGCGCCAGGCGGCCAACGGGTCGGGGGCGGCCGTCAGGTCAGCCACCCAGTGGGCGGCCCGCAGTTGCGGATTCCGCAAGCCGCTCCAGTCAAACGGGGTTTCGGGGCGGTAGACGGTGACCGCGCCCTCGCGCCGGGCCCGCAGCGTCACCCCGCGGGCGTCGGCCAGGGCGGCGCCGGCGTTGGCGGCGGCGACTTCGGCGCGGCTGGTGAGCAGCGGCGGCCGACCGAACAGCGTCACGGACAACGGGGCGGGGCAGCTGCCGGCCAGCGCCTCCAGCTGTTCCCGGTCCGCCTCCACCGAGGCGGTCACGGCGGTCAGGCCGAGTTCCTGCAGTTTTTGGGCGGCCAGGCCGTTGAGCACCATCAGGCCGGGGCCGGCCTCCAGCCGCGCCCCGCTGGGGCGCGCCACTTCCCAGCCGTCCCAGCTGTTGACCTCCACCGTTACGCCGGCGGCGGCCGCCGCCACGGCCAGGTCGTGCCAGCGTGGCATGTCGGCCTCATAGAACACCGCGGGCAACGCCGCCACCACGCGGCCGGCACCGAAACGTCCGGCCAGGCTGCGAAGCGTTTCCGGGGCGGCCAGTTCCACGATGGCCGCCGTGTCGGGGACGGCGTCGAGGAACGGCGCCGCCCGTTCCGCCTCAAGGCGGACACGGTCGGGCGGGGTGCCCAGGGGGCGGCGGTTGTCCGGATGGGGTGCGGCGGGCACCAGCAGCTGCCGCACCGCCGCCGGCAGGTCGCCGCGCAGAGGGATGTCGGGCGTCTTGCGGGTGCGGTGGAGGAAGGCCGAGAGGTCGCGGAGCAGCTGGTTCACTGCGGCGGGGGGCAGGGCGGTGTCGCCGATGGCGTCATCGCAGGAAAATTGGGCCAGCGGGACGTTCTGCACCGGCTCCGCCGCCAGCCGGCCGGCCAGCGCCCGGACGGTCACCGCGCGGTCGGCCCGGCGCGCCGGGCGCGGCGGGGTGCGGAGTTCGCAGCTTTGGCCGGCATGGGCGAAGCGCCACTGGATGCCGCCGCGGCCGTCGGCGTGTGCCGCGACCTCCAGGCCGGCGGCGGGTGCGGACTCCGCCGCCTCGGGCGGTGGCGGCGTGGCGGGGGCCGGGGCGTCCTCTTCCGGGGCGGCGGCGGGGCCGGCGCCGGCCGGCCGGGCGCTTTCGCCGGTGAGGGCGTCGCGCCGGCCGTCCAGATAACCGGTGGTGAAGCCGCGGCCGGCATAGGCGCCCAAGTGGGCGAAATCCGCGGGGGGCGCGGGCGCCGCCGGATCGC
>JBAZJM010000371.1:0-4433 GCA_041651315.1 Lentisphaeria bacterium
CGCCGCGCGCCAGTTTGGCGCCGAACGTGGTTTTCTCGTCCAGCGGCACCGCCGGCTGGAGGACGGCGGTCTCGACGGGGCTCGCCGTGATCTCAATGCGCTGCTGGGCGAGCGGGCGCAGGGCGCGGGCCACTTCGCGGAGATGCTCGGGCGTGGTGCCGCAACAGCCGCCGACCCCGCGCGCGCCGAGGTCGAGGTAACGCTTGGCATAGGTCGCCAGATATTCCGGCGAGCAGAGCGTGATGCGGCGGTTGTCCACCTCCTTGGGCATGCCGGCGTTGGGCTGGACGATGACCGGCGTGCGGGTGTGGCGCACGGCGCGCTCCACCGCCCCGAGCAGCCCGTCCGGGCCCAGGCCGCAGTTGAGCCCCCAGGCGGCGGGGACGGGCGCGCCGCCGTCAAACGGCAGCAGCAGCCGCTCAACCGGTTCGCCGACCGACGACTCCGCCTGCTCATTGACCGCAAACGAGAGGATGAACGGCAGCGCCACCCCGGCCGCCTGCAGGGCGGCGACCGCATCCTCCGCCAGGGCGCGCGTCGGCAGCGTCTCAAAGATCAGGCCGTCGACACCGCCCGCCGCCAGCGCCGTGATCTGCTCGGCCAGCAACTCCAGCCGCCGTTCCCGCGTGATGCTCGCCGCCGCCACCGGCCCGACGGAACCGACGACCAGGACCTGCCGCTTGGCGCTCCGCGCCACCGCGATCGCCAGCTCGGCGGCCGCCCGGTTGATCGCCGCCGTCCGCTCGGCAAAGCCGAAGCGCGCAAGCGCCTCGCGGTTCGCACCGTAGGAATTGGCCGTCAGCACATCCGCGCCGGCCTCCACATAGTCCTGGTGAATCTGCCGGATCAGCGCCGGCTCGGAGGCGCAGAGTTCCTCAAAGTTGCGGTTCAGATAGACGTGGCGGCGGTAGATTTCCGTGCCCATGGCGCCATCGAACACCAGCACGCGCGCCCGCAGCGCGGCCACCAAAGCATGTGTCTTGTCCTGCATCATCGTCCTTGCTATATACCGTGTTAGGCTGATTTCGTGTCTTTTTTCCGGTAGGAACGTGGTTGCACCACGTTGTGCGACTCTGCCGTGAGGGCGCGTCACACACGGGCGACACGCCCGTGCCTGGAGTTTGGCAAAACTCAACGGTTGCGGTTTTCCCGTCCCAGCGGGACGGGGCGGGAACAGGCAGGGGCTTCAGCCCCTGTTTTTTGCCCGCCCCCCAGTTCGCGTGCCGTCAGGTACGCGGCGAATCGCGGCGTACCTACGGCACGCCATCGTTTCATTTTCCGGAACAGGGGCTGAAGCCCCTGCCTATTTTCATTCAGTCCCTCCGGGACGAAGCCGCCCCAAAAACCCGTACTTTTGCCAAACTCCACAGGCCTCCCGCAGGATGCCCAGTCCAGACTTATTTACCCTGAAGGTCAGGCCAGGCTTTTTTCCAAGTCCACCAGCAGTGCATGCCAATCCAGGTCGCCGACCGGCTTGGCGTTGCGGTATTTCTCCTTGATCTTGGCCTTGCCGGCAACCAGCTCGCCCGACTTGATGCCGTGACCGATGGAGATGGCGGCCTCGGTGAACGCCGCCAGGTCGTCGCAGGCCTTCACCATGCGGCCGTCCACGGCGCCGGCGGCATCGTCGTTGTGGAGGGCGGCGGCGGCGACCTGTTCGCTGCACCCGTTCCGCCAGATGCGTTCCCGGAATTCGTCCTTGCACCAGCGGCCGTCCTGCCGGTACAGCCCCAGCAGATAGCCGAACTCGGGGCGCATCCGCTCCGGGGCCAGCGGCAGAATCTTGGCATGGATGCGCTGGATCTCCACGTCCTGGATCAGCGCCTCCAGCCCGGCCACGGAGCGCTTGACCGGCGACACGATGTCGCGGGTCAGCGCCTCCGGCAGGTCATGGAACAGGGCGCACCAGAAGGTGTTGGCCAGCCGGCGCGGACCGGCCCCGCTACGGCGCGAATGGAAGTAGGTCAGCAGCGCCACCACCAGCACGTGGCCGAGCACGGTGGTCTTGGGCAGCCGCGGCGTCTGCGCCCAGCGCACCTGGAAGCGCAGGCGGCCGTTCAAGTCGATCAGCTTGGCCAGGCCGCCGCCAAAGCAGTACTCGACCACCCCCGCCACATCCTTGAAGCGCTGGAGTTCGGACTCGACGGATTCCCGCAGCTGCTCGACATCGGCCAGGAAACGGCTGCTCTGGTAGACGATCTGGAACTCCCAGCGGGTGGCCAGGTAATGGGCCGCCGCCAGCAGGTGCCGTTCCCGGGCATAGCCGGCGCCGCCGGCCAGATACGCCCGCATCCGTTCCAGAAAGGCGCCGGCCTCCACGCCGCCCAGGGCCGGCTGGAGCTGCTCCAGCACCCAGCCGTTGAGCTCGGCCCCCTTTTCCCGGATCACCTCGCGAAACACATCCGGCCGGATGTCGGTGACGATCACCCGCCGCAGGAACTCAAACACCCCCGCCTCGATCGGCGCGCCGGATCGACCGCCTCCGGCTCGTAGCCGGCCAGGAAATAGGCGATGACAAACTTGTGCGCCTGCTTGTCCAGCTCGGTCAGTTCGACCATCCGCGGATATTCGTTCCACCGCTGCATGGCCGCCGCATCATAGAGGATTCGGATCAGTTCGGGCGGAATCATGATGGGGGCACCCTCCGTGGGTTGACCTGTCATCCGGTTCAGCGGAGGGCCTGGCGCAGAGCCGCGCCGCCCACATAGGCGGTGAACTGGGGCGGCGTCAGCGTCTTGCCGGCCACCACGAAATGATGCGGTGCCGGCGGGCCGTTGCCGACGGTGAACCAGCCCTCGAAACTGTCGCCGAGTCCCCGCACCCGGCCGCGCACCACCACAAACTTGAGCGGCTCCTGATACTCCTCCGACCACACCGGGGCGGACAAAAAGCGTTCGTAGGCCGCGCCCAGCGTCGGCGGTTTGGCCGCCGCGCTTCCCGCCGGCGCCGCCGCCTCGGACGGGGCGCCGCCCGCCACGACGGCGGCCGGAGGAGCATTGCCGGCCGCCTGGTCGCGCACCGCCTCCACGCCGCTTTGGCGCCCGCAGGACGCGGCCAGCGCCAGCACGGCCCCGCCGGCCACCACCGCCACCAGCCATTTTCCCGCCACCGTTGCGCGCCTCATGGTGCCAGTCCTCCCAAACCGCCGGCCCTCACTTTTGCGGCCAATGCCCGGGCAGCCGTTTTCGCATCCGGCAGGGCCAGTGCCTCTTGCCGCTGTTTCTCGGCCGCGCGGCGCTCCTCTTCAATCCGGGCCAGGGCGCCTTCCAGGCGTTGCCGTTCCGCACTGGTCAGCTGGTCGAGCTGCCGCTTTTCATAGAGATTGCCGGGAGTGAGCTGCACCTGCAGCCGCTCATAGTCCTCGCGCGTGCGGTTGAGCTGCCAGCCGGCCTCCCGCAGACGGCGGTCCCGTTGCTTGAGGCCGGCCCGGATTTGCTCCAGCTCCGGGGCCACCCCGGCCACCGCCGGCACCTCCGGGAACAGCTGCCGCAACCCCTCCGCCAGCCGCACCGCCTGGTCCACATTGTCCTCGCGCACCTGGTCGAGCAGGAGCAGCGCGAAAAGCTGCGGCCCCGCCGAGGGCGGCGGCGACGCCACGGGCAGCGTCCCCCCCAGGCCGGCCGCCGTCTGCCGGGCCTCGTCCAGCGCCCCGCGCCAGGAACCGTCGGCCAGCCGGCCGGCCAGCAGCCCCAGCCATTCCGCGCCATCCTTGCCATAGCCGCCCAGCGGCAGCAGCAGCCGCAAGGCCTGCCCGGCCCGCGCCCCGTCATCCGCGTTGCCGGCATATTCCAAAACCGACACGGCCAGCGGCTCCCAGTCCGCCGCCGGTACGCTGCCGGCCGACGCCAGCAGGAGCAGCGCTGCCATCCCTTGTTTGACGCCCATGGCACCTATTCCTTCGGAACGTGTTCCCACCGCCACCGGGCGCTCATGCCGGCCCCCGGTCAATCAAAAATTCAACTGCCTCGCACACCAGGCTGGCCGGAATCTGGCGCAGCCCCAGGCAGTCGCTGTTGGTCAGCGTGCAGGTGCGGCGGAAGCACGGCGCGCAGCCCAGCGCCTCGCGGACGATCACCCAGCGGGCGCCCAGCGGCCCGGTGGCCACCGGATCGGTGCAGCCGAACAGCGCCACCCCGGGGCGCCCCAGGCCGGCGGCCAGGTGCATGATGCCGCTGTCGTTGGACAGCACCAGCCGCATCTCGCGCAACACCGCCATCAGCGCCGGCAGCGAGGTTTTTCCGGCCAGGTTCAACGCCCCCGGCACCCCGTCCAGCGCGGCGGCGGCGGCGGCGGCCTCGCGCCGCGTGCCCAGCGCCACCACGCGCCCGCCCTTGGCGGTCCACCATTTGGCCACCAGCCGGAACTGCTCGGGCGCCCATTGCTTGGCCGTGCCGAACGCCGCCCCGGGCGCCAGGGCCAGCCAGCCCTGGCTG
>JBAZJM010000372.1:0-4413 GCA_041651315.1 Lentisphaeria bacterium
CCGTTTGGCCAGGGCCAGGACCGCGTCCATGTCGCAGGGGCTGCCGCCGTAATGCACCGGCATGACCGCCCGGGTGCGCGGAGTGATGGCAGCCGCCGCCCGCTCCACGTCAAGGGTCAGGTCGTCAGCGCGGCAGTCCACCAGCACCGGCTTGGCGTCGAGGTAGCGCACCACCTCGGCGGTGGAGGCGAAGGTGACGGTGGGCACCAGCACCTCATCGCCGCGCTTCACCCCCACGGCCTCCAGGGCCAGGTGCAGGGCGGCGGTGCAGGAGTTGACGGCCAGGGCGTGCTTGCAGCCGGTGTAGGCGGCAAACTCCGCCTCGAACTGGCGGGTGCGCGCCCCGGTGGTAATCCAGCCGGAACGCAGCGTCGCCACCACCTCCGCGATCTCCGCCTCCCCGATGTCGGGCAGGGCGTACGGTAGAAATTCGGGTGCGGTCATGCCATCTCCTCAGATTCCGGCCCGGGCAGCCGGCCGCGTCATCTTGCGGGGCGGCTAAGATAACCCGCTCCACCGGCTCCCGCCAGCCGCTGCGGCGTGCTGGCAGACGCCCGCCAACACCCGCTCCAGCTCCTTTGCAACCAACGGTTTGGACAGATAATCGTTCATCCCGGCGGCGACGCATTTCTCGCGGTCGCCCTTCATGGCGTCGGCGGTCAGGGCGACGATGAAGACCTGGCGCGCCGCCGGCCCCGCCGCGCCGGCGCGGATTTCCCGGGCCGCCTCCAGGCCGTCCAGGTGCGGCATGTGCACGTCCATGAGGATCACATCATAGGGGTCGCGGCGCAACGCCTCCAGGCACTGGCGGCCGTCGCCGACCACGGTGGCGGCCAGCCCCGTCTTGGCCAGCAGCTTGAGCACCAGTTTCTGGTTGATCGGATTGTCTTCGGCCACCAGGATGCGCAACGGCCGCTGCTCCGGAGCGGGCGCGGCGTCCGCCCCCGCCGCCACGGCGGCCGCGGCGGCGCCCCCTCCCCCCGCCAGCGCCTGCTGCAAGGCCGCCTGGAGCTGGCTGAGATGCCAGGGTTTGCCGACCAGCAGCCCCCGTCCCGGCAGGAGCGGCAACGCCCGCTGATCGGCCAGCCGCAGCGGCACCAGGCAGATCAGCGGCGTCGCCTGCAGTTCCGGGAAATCGGCGCAGCATTTCAGGATTTCGGCACAGGCGGCCGGGTCCTTGGGCAGATCCAGCAGCAGCGCCTCAATCCGTCCTTCGGCGGACAGCTGTTGCCACGTTTGCGGACAGGTGCCGGCGCTCTCGGCGGTGACGCCCCAGGCCCGGCAAAGGTCGAGCAGCCGCCGCCGGCAGGTGGGGCTGAAGGACGCCAGCAGCACCCCGGCGCCGGTCCGGGCCAGGCCGGGCACGGGCGCCAGCACGGTCGCCTCATCCCCCGCCACCCGGCCGGCCAAAATGGACGCGCAGAACAGGGAGCCCCGCCCGTCCTCGCTCTCCACCGTAATGTCACCGCCCATCAACTGGCAGAGCTTGCGGCAGATGACCAGGCCAAGACCGGTGCCCCCGTACTGGCGGGTGGTCGAGGAATCCACCTGGCTGAACGGCTGGAACAGCCGGTGGCGCCGGTCATCGGGAATGCCGATGCCGGTGTCACGCACCCGGAACTCCAGCCGCCACTCCGGCGCCGCCCCGGCCCCGTCGGACTCGGCCGGCACCGCATCGACCGTGATTTCCACCTCGCCGCCGGCCGTGAACTTGACGGCGTTGTCGCCCAAATTCATCAGGATCTGGCGCAGGCGCGCCCCGTCGGCCATGACCCGGGCCGGCACCCGCGGCGAGAAGGCGCCGTAGAGCTCCAGCGGCTTTTTGGCCGCCTTGCCCGCCAGCATGTCCAGCACCCCCTCGACCAGCGGCGCCAGTTCCACGGCGTGCCGCTCCACCTCCAGCCGGCCGGACTCGATCTTGGAAAAGTCCAGGATCTCATTGAGCAGGGTCAGCAGAATGTCGCCGCTGGCCCGCACCGTCTCGACAAACTCGCGCTGCTCCGTGGTCAGCGGTGAGTCCAGCAACAAGCCGGTGAAACCGATGATGCCGTTGAGCGGGGTGCGGATCTCATGGCTCATGACCGCCAGGAAATCGCTTTTGGCGCTGCTGGCGCTTTCCGCCGCCTCCTTGGCCCCGATCAGCTCGCTCTCGACCTGCTCCCGGCGGGCGATTTCCTCCATCAGCTTGTCCACCGCCCGGGTCAGCTCGCGGGTGCGGTCGCGCACCAGGTCCTCCAGCAGCAACTGGTGCTTTTTCAGCTCCGTCTCGGACACGCCGAGCGCCTGCACCTTGCCCTCCAGTTCATTCTGGTACTTTTCAAGGCGCTCCTTGTTTTCCACCAGCGCCTCCAGCATGGCGTTGACCGCCAGCGCCAGATGGCCGATCTCATCGGTGCCGCGGGGGACGCACCGGGCGCCCAAGTCGCCGGCGCGCACCTCACGGGCCACGCGGGCCAGGTCGCCCACCGGCCGGACGATGGTCACGTCCACCATCAGCAGCACGGCCAGCAGCATGGCCAGCCCGCCCAGCATGGCGACGAACAGGCCGTACTGCAGCCGGTCCCGCCAAAGATCGGCGGCGACCATCTCGTCGTGCACCTGGGTCAGAATGGCGTCGTCCATCTTTCGCAACTGGCGCGACAACTGGAGACTGATGGCGTCAAAGTCATCGCCCAGCCGGCGGATCTCAGCCTGCCGGGTGGCGTCGTTGGCCAAGGCCAGCCGGCTCTGCCCCAGCTGGCGGAAAGACCGCTCGTAGTCGCGCAGCGACATGAAGATCTGCCGGCGCAGCAGCACCAGGTCGGGGTTCAGGTTTTCGGGGCTGAAATACGGCAGCTGCCGGTTCACCTGGTAGAGCACGGCGCGGAACTGCTCCTCGGCATCGGGCCGGGTGTTGTGCAGCACCGCCTGCTCCCACAACCGCAGCTCGGCAAACCGGCTCTGCAGCTGGCCAATGTCACGGGTGATCTCCGCCGCCTGGCGTTCCCGGCTGCTGCTGTGCGCCATGCCGCGCAGCACCCCCACGGCACTGATGCAGGTCAGCAGGAAAATCATGACCAGCAGGCCGGTGACCAGATTGAAGCGCTGCTTCAGCGTCCGTAGCATGCCGGAAACATACAGGCGCCCGCTGTCAAGGGCAACTGGCCCCTGAAGACAACTGGACGCCCGACGGCGGCGGCTTACAGTTCCCCCATGCGCATCCGCATCGAGACGCTCCGCAAACAGTACGGCACCATGGCCGCGCTCGACAATTTGTCGCTGGAAATCGCCGACGGCGAACTCTTTTTCCTGCTCGGCCCCTCCGGTTGCGGCAAGACCACCCTGCTGCGCGCCCTGGCCGGCTTTGTCGAGCCCGACGCCGGCCGCATCCTGTTCGACGGCCGCGACATGACCGGCGTGCCCACCCACCAGCGCCGGGCCGCCCTGATGTTCCAGGGCTACGCGCTGTGGCCGCACCTGACGGTGGCGGAAAACGTCGCCTTCGGCCTGGAAATGCTCGGCATCGGCCGTGGCGAACGCGAGGCGCGCGTCCGCCGCGCCCTCGACCGCGTCCGCATCACCGACCTGGCCGGGCGCAAGCCCAACGCCCTCTCCGGCGGCCAGCAGCAGCGGGTCGCCCTCGCCCGCACCCTGGTGGTCGAGCCGGCCTGCCTGCTGCTCGACGAGCCGCTGGCCAACCTCGACGCCAAGCTGCGGTTGGAGATGCGCGCCGAAATCCGCCGCCTGTGCAAGGAAGCCGGCCTCACCGCCGTCTACGTCACCCATGACCAAAAGGAGGCCCTGGCCGCCGCCGACCGCCTGGCGGTCATGGACCGCGGCCGCCTGCTCCAGGCCGGCGCCCCGCGCGACCTCTACACCCACCCCGCCACCCCCTTTGTCGCCGGTTTCCTCGGCCCCGCCAACCTGCTGCCCGCCACCGTGGCCGCCGCCACCCCGGAGGCCACCGAGCTGGCGCTTCCCTGCGGACTCCGCCTCCGCGCCGGCGCCGGCGCCGGAGTCGCCGCCGGGGCGGCCGTCACCGTCTGCCTCCGGCCGGAGGCCATTGCCGTCCACGAGCAGGCCCCGGCCGCCGCCAACGGCTTTGCCGGCCGTTTGGTGGAGAGCGCCTACCTCGGCGGCATGGCCGAGCACACCGTCGTGCTGGACGCCCCCGCCGGCGACGGCCCGGCGCTGACCGTCTTCGAGACCAACCCGCCCCCCAACCGCCTCCCCGGCGCCCCGGTGTGGCTGCGCTTTCCGCCGGAACACGTCACCGTGCTGCCGGGGTAGCTTGGGACACGGACAGAACGGAAGAAAACGGACAGAACCGACCGAACGGACAAAACGGATCCGTTGCCGGTTGCCCCCTGTGCTTTTTCGCGGCAGGCCTTGCCCCCCGCGCCGCCCCGCCTGCCCGTTCCGTTGTGTCCGTTC
>JBAZJM010000373.1:0-4383 GCA_041651315.1 Lentisphaeria bacterium
AATTGGCGAAACTGACAATGCCCGGCGGCCGACCCGCAGCATCTCCTCAATGACGAAGGCGGGGCGGTGCACCACCGGCAGGGTCTGGTTGAGGATCACGTAATCAAACGACTGGTCCTCGAAATCGCGCAGCCCCTCGTCCAGGTTGCCCTGGAACACGCTGAGCCCCTTGCCGATGCATTCCAGGATCAGGTCGGGCGACAGGTCGACGCCGTAGCCGGTGATGTTCTTGCGGTCGCGCAGCAGCTGCAGCAACTGGCCGCCGCCGCAGCCGAGGTCGAGCACGCGGGAACCGGGTTCGACCAGGCGCAGGATGGCGGCATAATCGTTGCGCCGCAGCGCGGCCTGCAGTTGGGGGTCAGTCGTGTCCATGGTGCGCCTCCTTGCCACGGGCGGCCGGCCGGGCGGTCTGGCGCTGGCAGCGCAGAAAGGCGGCAATGGCCTTGGTGAGCCCCTCGGTTTCAAGCAGGAAGGCGTCGTGCCCGTAATCGGACTGCATCACCATGTAGGTCACATCGGAGCCGTTGGCGCGCAGGGCGTTGGCAATGTCCTTCATGTCGTGGGGCGGGAACAGCCAGTCGCTGGAAAAGGCGATGAGCATGAACTTGGCGGCGCTGCGCTTGAGGCTGGCGCGCAGCGACGGGTGGCCGGCCGCCAGGTCGTAATAGTCCATCGCCTTGGTGATGTAGAGGTAGGTGTTGGCGTCGAAGCGCTGGATGAACTTCTGCCCCTGGTGGTGCAGGTAGCTCTCCACCTGGAACTCGGTCTCGAAGTTGAAGGCGTAGCGGTCGCGGTTGCGCAGGTTGCGGCCAAACTTGACATGCATCGACTTTTCGCTGAGATAGGTGATGTGCCCGATCATGCGGGCCAGCGCCAGCCCGGAGTCGGGGCCCGGGCCGTCGTAGTAGTTGCCGCCGTTCCAGTGGGGATCGGCAAAAATGGCCTGGCGCCCCACCTCGTTGAAGGCGATGCCCTGGGCCGAGAGGCGGTGGGTGGTGGCGATCGGAATGACCGAGGCGAGCCGGTCGGGAAAACTCACCGCCCACTCGAGCGCCTGCATGCCGCCCATGGAGCCGCCGGTGACCGCCAGCAACTTGGGAATGCCCAGCTGGTCCACCAGCGCCTTCTGCACCTCGACCATGTCGTGGATGGTGACCAGCGGGAAGGCCGTGCCGTAGGGCTTGCCGGTGCGCGGATCGGGCGACAGGGAGCCGGTGGTGCCCTTGCAGCCGCCCAGGATGTTGGTGGAGATGATGAAGTATTCGCGGGTGTCGAACGCCTTGCCCGGGCCGATCATGGTGTCCCACCAGCCGGGAGCGGGATCGTCAGAGTGGAGATAGCCGGCGGCATGGGCGTCCCCGGACAGGGCGTGGCAGACCAGCACCGCGTTGTCGCGCGCCGCGTTGAGCCGGCCGTAGGTCTCGTATTGGACGGTGATCGGCCCCAGCGTCTCGCCCCCCTCCAGCTGGAGAGGCTGCGCGGCGCTGAACACTTCCAGTTGCCGGGGGGTGACCAACCCCACCGATCCGGCGTCCGTAGGCTTGGATGGAGGACGTGAGGTACTCATAAGCAGGGAAACTATACCGTGCAAAACCCCGCTTTACATGGGGAAAGGGGAATACGCCCGATGGCCGTCGATGGCCGTCGATAGCCCTCGATGGCCATCGATGAGGCAAAACTCCGGGATCGGCGGTCCACCATTCCCCTTCCCCGGCATTATCCCTTGCCGTCCTCTTCGGACTCGGCCTCGGGCTCCGCCGCCGGGCCCGCCTCCAGCCCCAGCACCCGCTCCACCTCGCCGCCGGCCAGCTCTTCCACGCCCTTGAGCCGGCGCCCGATGGCCCGGCTGCGCACGGACGCCTGGTCAATCACGTTGCCGGCCTCCTGCAGTTTCTTGTGGACCCGGTCCAGCACCTCGCCGAACTTGCCGAACTCGGCCTTGACGGCGCCGAGCACCGTCCAGACCTCGCTGGAGCGTTTCTGGATGGCCAGGGTACGGAACCCCATCTGCAGGCTGTTGAGCAGCGCCGCCAGGGTGGTCGGCCCGGCCACATTGACCCGGGACTCGCGCTGGAGCGCCTCCACCAGCCCCGGCCGCCGCAGCACTTCGGCATACAACCCCTCGACCGGCAGGAACAGGATGCCAAAATCGGTGGTATTGGGCGGGTCGAGGTACTTCTCCTGGATCGCCCGCCCTTCCAGCTTGAGCCGGGTTTCCAGCTGCCGCGCCGCTTCCTCCACGCCGGCGGCGTCCCCCTTGTCCGCCGCCTCCATCAGCCGCTCATAGTCCTCCTTGGGGAACTTGGCGTCGATCGGCAGCCACACCGGCGCGTCCGTCTCGGTGCGCCCCGGCAGCTTGACGGCAAACTCCACCCGGTCGGCACTCCCCGCCTTGGTCGCCACATTGATCGCGTACTGCTCGGGGGTCAGCATCTGCGCCAGCAGGTTGCCCAGCTGCATTTCGCCCCAGATGCCGCGGGTCTTGACGTTGGACAGCACCTTTTTCAGGTCGCCCACGCCGCCGGCCAGCGACTGCATCTCGCCCAGCCCCTTGGCCACCTGTTCCAGCCGCTCGCTGACCAGTTTGAAGCTCTCGCCCAGCCGCTTCTCCAGCGTTCCCTGCAATTTTTCATCGACCGTCTTGCGCATCTCCTCCAGGCGGAGGGCGTTGTCCTGCTGGATCTGGACCAGCCGGGCCTCGACCACCATCTTCAATTCGGCGGCGCGGCTCTCGTGGGTCTGGGTCAGCTTGCCCAGCTGTTCGGAAAAGGTGTCCATCTGCGCCTTGTGCAGCTTGCCCATCTCCGCCATGCCGGACAGCACCGACTGATTGAACCCCTGCAGGGTGCCGGCGGTCTCCTCGCGCGCCTGGCGCGCCTGTTCGGCGCCCTCCCGACGGGTCTGCGCCAGCTCCTCGCGCAAGGTACGCTCCAGCCGGTCCTGCGCGGCCAGCAACGGCGCCAGATCCACCGCCGTCCGGCGCTGGACCAGCACCAGCAGCAGCCCGAACGCCGCCAACAGCAGGATGAGGCAGACCACCAATAACACCAGTTCCAGCATGGGCTCTCCCGTGGGGCCGCTCTTTCCCGGCCGCGCCCCGGAACGCACTCCGGGGCATGGGCTCAATATACTTCAACCGAACCGCCGATTGACGGCAGCGGACTCCGCAGGCAGGATGGTCCTGAGGCGGCAGCCTCCCTGGAGTGTCGGCGGCTTCGACGCCGCCCTGGTATGAATGACCGCTTACTGACGTGCGCGGCTTTGTTTTGATCCTGACCCATTTTGCATTTCTCGTGCCCGTGCCTGCGCCCGAGCCCGTGCCCGAACATAGCAAAGCGAGATGCCCATGGACGGTTTCGGCCACGAAAGAATGGATGGCAGTTCGGGCACGGGACGGCTATGAATCAATTTGACAACTATCTGACAGGTTGAGAGTCTTCGCGGGGTGCAACCCCGCGCCTGGAGTTTGGCACAACAACGAGAACCTTGGGTGGATTTCGTCCCGTAGGGACTGAAAGACAATAGGCAGGGGCTTCAGCCCCTGTTTCGGGAAATTAAAAGATGGCGTGCCGTAGGTACGCCGCGAAACATCTTGCGCCAGGCAAGACAATAAAACTTATTTTCGACCGTTAATCTGATTGGCGGGTGGAAAAAGGGGTGTGCATCACCATGGGAAACAGCTACATCTCACGTCACATCCATGCAGTGTTTCGCACCAAAAACAATGCGCCGTTTTTGTCGCCAAGCGTCCAAGAACAGATGTATCCGTATTTGGGAGGAATTGCCAAAGAGCACCACATGAAACTCCTGAAAGTGGGCGGCATTGAGGACCATGTTCATCTGTTGCTTTCCGTGCCACCAGACCTAGCCGTGACAAAGGCCATGCAAATACTGAAAGGAGGAAGTTCGAAATGGATCCACATCACCGTTCCTTCTTTGTTGTCGTTTAGCTGGCAGGAGGGATATGGGGCATTTAGCATAGGAGTTTCACAAATTGCCCCCACTGCGTCTTATATCGCCAATCAGAGGGACCACCATCAGAATATGAATTTTAATTATGAGTTTATTGCGTTTTTGAAGAAGCATGGTATTCCATATGATGAACGATATCTGTGAGAGATGCCCGCCACTTTCGCTGCGTACCTACGGCACGCGAAATGGGGGATGACAAAACAGGGGCTAAAGCCCCTGCCTATTCCCGCCCCGTCCCGCTGGGACGGGAAAACCGCAACCGTTGAGCTATGCCAAACTCCAGTCGCGGGGTGCAACCCCATAGCCATCAGGTTAAGGTTTTTCAAGCGTGCGTTGACCGGTGTTTTGGCAGGGCCAAAGGCCCGATTTTATAATAGCCTGGGGCAACGCCCCAGGTTTGCGAGAATGAAG
>JBAZJM010000374.1:0-4365 GCA_041651315.1 Lentisphaeria bacterium
CAAGGAAGGCGGGTTCGGTGGCAGTTTTCTCCATAGCCGCATCGGCCTGCTCACCGAATACTTGAGTGGAAAATGGTTCGACCTCATGGCGGCCGGGGTGAAGAGTTCCCAGGCGCTTGAGATGGATGCCTGGTTCTACGACGAGGACAAGTGGCCCAGCGGCTTTGCGGGCGGGATCGTGCCGCTCCAGGACGAGGCGTTTCGGGCGCGCGCCCTGTTGCGGGTGCCCAAGGGGCAGCCGGTGACCGCGCCGGACAGCGTGCTGTTCGAGGATGCCGCCTACCAGTATGCCTGCCGCGTGGATCCGCTGGGCAACGCCTGGTTCAACGGCACCTCCTGGGTGGACCTGATGAACCCGGCCATGGTCAAGGCATTCATTGACTGCAGTTACGCGCCGTACGTGGAGCGCTTTGCCGGCCAGCCGCGGGTGCGCGGGATCTTCACCGACGAACCCCAGCTCAGCCCGCAGGCGCTGAACCTGGGGCCGCACGCGGGCGCCGTCAGCTTTTCGCCGGTCGTGCCGGCGGCGTTCAAGGCGCGCACCGGCCGCGACCTGTATCCGCTGCTGCCGGCGCTGTTTGCGGAGGTCGGCGACTGGCGCCGGGTCCGCCTCGACTATTACCGCACCATCGCCGCCTGTTTGGAGCAGGCCTTCAGCAAGCAGATCGGCGACTACTGCGCCGCCCACGGCATGGTCTGGACCGGCCACTACAACAGCGAGGACTGGCCCACCGGCGGCATGCTCAACGAGGGCAACCTGATGCAGCAGTACCGCCACATGCAGATGCCGGGCATCGACGCCCTCGGCCTCAATTACTGCACGGTGCATTGCGGCAAGGTCATGACCTCGGTCGCCAACCAGTACCGCCAGCCCCGCCGCCTGAGCGAGCTGTTCGGCATCAGCGGCCACAACCTGACCTTTGAGGACCGCATGTGGATCACGGCCTGGCACACCATCATGGGCGTGAACTTCATGTGCCCGCACCTCTCGCTCTACAGCATGAAAGGCGCCCGCAAGCGCGACTATCCGCCCACCATCAGCTACCAGCAGCCCTACTGGCGCCACAACAAGCTGTTTGAAGATTTTTCGGCGCGCCTGTGCACCTTTGCGTCGGTCGGCCAGACCGTGGCGGAGATCTGCCTGCTCCATCCGCTTGAGTCGAACTACATCGAACTGGCGCAGCAGACCGCGGAAACGCGCAACGCGGCATTCGGTCGGTTGTACGACCGGCTGATGGAGACGCACCGCAATTTCGATTTCGGCGACGAGCAGATCATTTCCGAGGTCGGGCGGGCCGAACCCGGCCGGTTCGTGGTCGGCGGCATGGCCTACCGCATCGTCATTGTGCCGGCGCTGCTGACCCTCCGGGCCTCCACGCTCGCGTTGTTGCGGCAGTTTGCCGCGCAGGGCGGAACGGTGCTGGTGGCCGGCGACTATCCGCAGCTGGTCGACGGGGTGGAGAACGCCGTCGCCCTGGCCGGGCTGCGGGCCGCCGCGCCGCTGGTGCCCGCCGACGCCGACTGGCGCGCCGTCTTGAATGCGAAGGTGCCGCCCCGGTTCACCCTGGATGGCGCGGATGCCGGAACGGTGTGGACGCACCTGCGCGCCGTGACGGACGGCCACACCCTCCAGCTTTCCAACACCTCCCGCCGCGACTGCCGGACGCTCACGCTGCGCTTTGCCGAGCCCGGCGTGCCCGTCGCGCTGTGGAACCCCGTCGACGGCCGCTGTCTGCGCCTGACCCCCGGCGCCGACGGCGCCTACACCCTGGCTTTCGCCCCCGCCCAAAGCTGGATCGTGAGTTTCGGCCAGGTGGCGGCGGACGTGATTTTTGATGGCGACTACGCCGTGCCCGGCGCCCGCCGTGAGCTGCTGACGCTGGACGGGCCGTGGCGGGGCCGGCGCGTGGACCCCAATGCGCTCACCCTCGATTATGCCAGTTACTCGAAGGACGGCGGCGCCACCTGGAGCGCGCCCGAGCCCGTCCTGGCCATTTACGACCGCTTTGCCCATGTCCCCTACAACGGTCCGCTGCAATTGAAATACGTGGCGGAGATCGCGGACGTGCCCGCCGCCTGCCAGCTGGTGGTTGAGCAGCCGGCGATGTACACGTCGGTCACGGTCAATGGCCGGCCGGTGCAGTTTGTGGACGACGCCTTCTACACCTGCTTCACCTTCCGCGCCCAGGCGGTGGCCGGGCTGCTCCGCCCCGGCCGCAACGAAATCGTGCTCGCGCTCGACAACCTCTCCGCCGTGCCGACCAGCCTGGATGCCCGTATCCGCTACGGCTCGGAACTCGAAAGCATTTACCTGGTCGGCGACTTTGCGGTCCGGGCCGAGCCGGCCGACCGGCCGCTCGCTGACAGCGCCCGCAACCAGGGGGGTGTGCTGACGCCCAAACCGGTCAACAGCTTCAAGCGCTTTGTCATGGTCCGGGAAGCGGACACGTTTGCTGGTGACTTGGCGCCGCAGGGCTATCCCTTCTATGCCGGCGAGTTCCAATTGGAGCGCACCTTTGAGATCGGTGCCTTGACGCCTGGCCGGCGGTATCTGCTGACCTTCCCCCTGTTCGAGGCCGTGGTGGTCAAGGTCACGGTCAACGGCCAGCCCTGCGCGCCGCTGTTCGCCAGTCCGTGGGAGGCTGACGTCACCGCCGCGCTCCGGCCCGGCGTGAACACGGTGTGCGTCGCGCTCACCAACAGTCTGCGCAACCTGCTCGGCCCGCACCACCACAAGGGCGGCGAACTCACCGGCGTCGGGCCCGCCAGCTTCCTCTGCAACCAGGACTGGCCCAATTCGGAACCGGGCGAGGCCGACTGGTACGACGCCCGCCTGGGTGGCCAGGCCAAGCTCTGGCGCGACGATTACTACATGATCCCTTTCGGCCTCCTGCAACCGCCCGTGCTGGTTGGGGCCACCCTTTTGGAAAAGGGTGCTCCCCAACCAACATAAATGTCATGCACCCGTCGACTGCAGTCGATTTTATTCGGCGGCCGGCGTGCTAGATTATTTAGTGACTGTAACGTTACTTTTGTGGAATAGCGAGGTTTGCCATGGCCTTTTTGGACGACCATTATCTCCTGGGCTCGCCGGCGGCCGAGGGGCTCTACGCCCAGGTCCGCGACTTGCCGATCATTGACCCGCACAACCACGCCGATGTGAAGGCGATCGCCGAGGACCGGCCATTCGCCAATATCTGGGAGGCGGAGGCGGCCACCGACCATTACGTTTGGGAACTGCTGCGCAAGCGCGGCGTGCCGGAGAGCCATCTCACCGGCAACGCTCCCGCCGAGGAAAAGTGGACGGCGTTGTGCGGGGTGTTCGAGGAGCTGGCCGGCAACCCGACCTTTGAATGGGTGCACCTGGACCTGCGCCGCCGCTTCGGCATCACCGACCTCATCACTCCCGCCAGCGCCGCCGCCATTTGGGACACCACCCGCAAACAGCTGGCCACCCCCGCCCTGCGGCCGCAGGCGCTGCTGAAGGCGATGAAGGTGGAGCGGATGTGCTCGACGGACGACCCCGCCGACAGCCTGGAGCATCACCGCGCCCTGGCCGCCGGGCCCCTGGCCGGCGTGGTGCGCCCCACCTTCCGCCCCGACCGCGCCATGAACATCTTCAAGCCGGACTGGAACGCCTACATCACCCGGCTGGAGGAACTGGCCGGCGGCGCCTTCAAGCAGCTCCGCGATTTGCAGGCATTCCTCCAGGCGCGCCACGACTTTTTCGCGGCCAACGGCTGCGTGGCCAGCGACCACGGCGTCGCGACGCCGTTCGGCCACGCGGTGGCGTATGCCGATGCCGACCGCATTTTCCGCCAGGTCCGCGGCGGCCAGGCGCCGACGGCGGCGGAGACGACGGCGTTCATGTCGTGGATGCTGCACGCGGTGGCGGAAATGGATGCCGCCAAGAACTGGGTGTTCCAACTGCACCTCGGCTGCGTGCGCGATCTCCGCGACCGGCTGGCGCACGACCTCGGCCCGGACACCGGCGGCGACGT
This sequence comes from Lentisphaeria bacterium, assembly GCA_041651315.1. Classification (GTDB taxonomy): domain Bacteria; phylum Verrucomicrobiota; class Lentisphaeria; order Oligosphaerales; family CAITYL01; genus CAITYL01. The sequence goes on from JBAZJM010000374.1 coordinate 4,002, forward strand.
TTCCGACCATCTCATCGACATCGTGGCGCCGCTGCGCGACTTCCTCAACCGCTTCGACGACCGGCTCAAGGTGGTTCTCTACTGCCTCGACCCCCACCACCAGGCGACCCTGGCGACGCTGACCCGGGCCTTCGGCGCCAAGGTCAACCTGGGCTCGGCCTGGTGGCTGAACGACACCCCCGTCGGCATGCGGCGGCAGTTGGAGTACGTCGGCACGGTGGACCTGCTGTGGAACCACGCCGGCATGGTCTCGGACTCGCGCAAGCTGCTCTCCTACGGCTCGCGGCACGAGATGTTCCGGCGCGTCCTCTGCGATGTGACGGGCAACATGGTCGAGCGCGGCCAAGTGCCGGCAACCCTGGCG
>JBAZJM010000375.1:0-4355 GCA_041651315.1 Lentisphaeria bacterium
AATTCGGCAAGGGCAAGGCCGTCACGGCGGTGCCGTTCCCGCGCTACACCTACCGCGAATCCATGCTCCGCTTTGGATCGGACAAGCCGGACCTGCGCATTCCGCTGGAGATCCGCGATGCCTCCGCTATTTTCAAGAACGCCGAGTTCAACGCCTTCCGCCAGACGGTGGAGAAGGGCGGCGTGGTGCGCGCCCTGCCGGTGCCCGGGATTGCCGGCCAGCCGCGCAGTTTCTTCGACGGCCTGGTCGGCTTCGCCCAGGAACGGGGCGGCAAGGGGCTGGCCTACATCGTCTGGACCGCCGAGGGCGGCGTCAAGAGCCCCATCGCCAAGTTCCTCAAGCCCGAGGAGATTGAGGCGTTGCGCCAGCTTGGTGACATGAAGCCCGGCGATGTCATGTTCTTTGTGGCCGACACCGCCGCCGTCGCCCCCAAGCTGGCCGGCGATGTCCGCATCCGTCTGGCCGATCTGCTCAACCTCCGTCGTGACGACGGTTTCAACTTCTGCTGGATCGTCGATTTCCCGATGTACGAATGGAGCGAGGAGGAGAACCGGTGGGATTTCAGCCACAACCCGTTCTCCATGCCCCAGGGCGGCCTGGAGGCGCTCAACAGCAAGTCGCCCGGCGACATCTGCGCCTTCCAGTACGACCTGGTCTGCAACGGCATCGAGCTGTCCAGCGGCGCCATCCGCAACCACCGGCCGGACATCATGTTCAAGGCCTTTGAGCTGGCCGGCTACGGCCCCGAAGAGGTCGAGAAGCGGTTCGGCGGCCTGCTCAACGCCTTCCGCTACGGCGCCCCGCCGCACGGCGGCATCGCCCCGGGGCTGGACCGCATGCTCATGCTGCTCACCGGCTCGCCCAACATTCGCGAGGTCATTGCCTTCCCGCTCAACCAGAACGGCCAGGACTTGCTCCTGGGCGCCCCCGGCGAAGTGACCGAGAAACAGCTGCGCGAACTCCGCATCCGCGTCCAGCTGCCGCCGGCCCAGCAGCCGAAACCGGCGGCCGTTCCCGTCGCCGCCCCGGCGGCGCCGGCCCAGGGCTGAGCGCCGGTGCCGGCGGTGTTTGTTTGCTGGAAGATGTTGGGGCCACCCTTTTGAAAAAGGGTGATCCCCAAACCCCTTCCTAAAACTTTTGTTCCTAAAGCCGGCGGGCGCTTTTACCACAAGCAGTTCTGGCAAATCCTCGCGTTTGTGCGCGTGGGCTTGTGGTAAAAGCGCCCGCCGTGTTTAAGGCACAAAAAGGTTTGACGGAGGGTTTTGGGAACCGCCTTTCCTCAAAAGGGGGTTCCCAACCCACATAATGGTCATACCCCGGTGGCGCGGGGATTTGCGCCGGCGTGCCCCGGAGATACAGTGGCAATCCCTATGGATTCCCCATCCTCACTGACCCCCGCGATGCGGCAGTACATGCAGGCCAAGGCGGAAACGCCGGCCGATGCCATCCTGCTGTTCCGGATGGGGGATTTCTATGAGATTTTCTTCGAGGACGCCCGGCGGGCGGCGCCGTTGCTCGACGTGGTGCTGACCCAGCGCGCCGGCGTGCCGATGTGCGGCGTGCCGTACCACGCCTTGAACGGCTACCTGTCGCGCCTGCTGGAAGCCGGGGTCAAGGTCGCCATTGCCGAGCAGATCGAGGATCCCAAGCTGGCCAAGGGGCTGGTGAAGCGCGCCGTCAGCCAGGTGATCACGCCGGGCACGGTGCTGGACGATGCGGCGTTGCCGGCCGGCCGCGGCAATTTCCTGGCGGCGGTGGTGCCGTCCAAGGACGGTACCCGCTTCGGACTGGCCCTGCTGGAGGTCAGCACCGGCGATTTCCGCACCACCGAGGTGGCCGGCCGCGCCAGTTTGGAAACCGAGATCAACCGCGCCGCACCCGCCGAATGCCTGCTGCCGCAGACGGTGCGCGAGGCATGGGAAAAGGACCACGCCTTTCCCGAGGCGCCGCCGCGGCTGGTGTGGAGCGCCCTCGACGACTGGCTGTTCGACCCCGAGGTGGCCGGCGAGCGCCTGCGCCGCCATTTTGGGGTGCTCACCCTGGACGGTTTCGGCTGCCGTGACCTGCCGCTGGCCGTCCAGGCCGCCGGCGCCGTCCTCCACTATGTGCAGAGCAATCTGCGGCGGGACGCCGCGCAGGTGACCCGCCTGCAGGTCTACCGGGCCGAGGAGTATCTGGTGCTCGACCGGGTGTCCCAGCGCAATCTGGAACTGGTGGAGCCGATCATTGCCGACGCCCGCAACGCCACGCTGTTCAGCGTCCTCAATGTCACGGTCACCCCGATGGGCGGCCGGCTGCTGCGCGACTGGCTGCTGCGGCCGCTGCGCGACGTGGCGGCCATCAACCGCCGGCTGGACGTGGTCGAGGCGCTGGCGCACGACCCGTTGCTGCGCACCGAACTGCGGGAGGCGCTGGGCGCGGTGCGCGACCTGGAACGCACCGTCACCCGGCTGTGCGTCGGCGCCAACGCCAATGCCCGCGACCTGGCGGCGCTCCAGGCCGGCCTGGCCACGGTGCCCGGCCTGCGCGCCCTGGTGGCCGGGCTCGACCTGGACCTGCCCCGCGGACTCCGCGAACAGCTGCATGACCTGCCCGAACTCGGGGAGCGGATCCGGTCGGCCATCAGCGACGAGCCGCCGCTGGCGGTCAAGGACGGCGGCCTGATCCGCGACGGCTACAACGCCCAGCTCGACGAACTGCGCCGCGCCTCCACCGAGGGCAAGGGCTGGATCGCCGCCCTGCAGACCCGCGAGCAGGAGCGCACCGGCATCAAGTCGCTGAAAGTCCGCTACAATCAGGTCTTCGGGTATTATCTGGAAATTTCCAAGGCCAACCTGCATCTGGTGCCGGCCGATTACATCCGCAAGCAGACCCTGGTCAATGCCGAGCGTTTCCTGACCCCCGAACTGAAGGAGATCGAGGACAAGATCCTCGGCGCGGAGGAAAAGAGCAAGGCGCTGGAATATGAGCTGTTCCTGGAACTGCGGGCGGCCGCCGCGGCGGAAACAGCGCGCATCCAGGAGACGGCCCGGGCGATTGCGGAACTCGACGTGCTGGCGGCCCTGGGCGAGACGGCCGCGCACGACAACTATTGCCGGCCGTGCCTCACCCTGGAACCGGTGCTCGACCTGCGTGACGGTCGCCATCCCGTGCTCGACCACTGGCGGCGCGATGAGCCGTTCGTGCCCAACGACACCCTGCTGGACACCCAGGACAACCAGCTGCTGATCATCACCGGTCCCAACATGGCCGGCAAGTCCACCTATATCCGCCAGGTGGCGCTGCTGATGGTGATGGCGCAGATGGGCAGCTTCGTGCCCGCCTCGGCCGCCACGGTCGGCATTGCCGACCGCATCTTCACCCGGGTGGGCGCCGCCGACGACCTGTCACGCGGCCAAAGCACCTTCATGGTGGAAATGGTCGAAACCGCCAACATCCTCAACAATGCCACCGCCAACAGCCTAGTCATCCTGGACGAGGTCGGCCGCGGCACCAGCACCTTTGACGGGCTGAGCCTAGCCTGGGCGATTGCCGAGTTTCTGCACGACACGCCGGCCTGCAAGGCGCGGACCCTGTTCGCCACCCATTATCACGAACTGACCGAGCTGGCGCTGACCCGGTCCGGGGTCAAAAATTACAATGTCGCCGTGCGCGAATGGGAGGACAAGGTGATCTTTCTGCGCAAGATCATTCCCGGCGGCGCCGACAAGAGCTACGGCATCCATGTGGCGCGCCTGGCGGGGCTGCCCCGGCCGGTGGTTGAGCGTGCCCGCGAAGTGCTCGACAATTTGGAAGGCAACGCCATTGCCGAAAGCGGTCAGCCGCGCCTGGCCCGGCACCGCCGCCGCGCCGCGGCCGGCAGCAAGCCCGCCCCCGAGGTGCCGCCGCCCCAGCCGCTGCTGTTTGATTTCAATTGACAGGGCGGGCACAGCCGCGGCTATAGCGTCCCTCGGCTGTGGCGGCGCCTGTGCCAGGTCCCCGCCCTGGAGTTTGACAGAAGCTCTGCGCGCCACGCCGGTGCCGCACTCAGAAGACAGCCTGAAGGCTGAACTCAAACATGTGGCATCCCCTGTTTGAGTTCACGCTTTAGCGTGTCCGGCCTTTGGCACAAGTACGGGGGGCGGCTTCGTCCCGTAGGGACTGAATGACAATAGGCAGGGGCTTCAGCCCCTGTTCCAAAATGAAAACGATGGCGTGCCGTAGGTACGCCGCGATTCGCCGCGTACCTGACGGCACGCGAAATCGGGGGTGGAAAAACAGGGGCTGAAGCCCCTGCCTATTCCCGCCCCGTCCCGCCGGGACGGGAAAACCGCAACCGTTGAGTTTTGCCAAACTCCAGGACGGCGCCTGTGCCA
>JBAZJM010000376.1:0-4307 GCA_041651315.1 Lentisphaeria bacterium
GCCGTTGCCCCGCCGCCAGGTGCAGCCTGAACGGAACACCTCGCCGCCCTCGAACCAGGAAATGAAGATCTGCTCGTCGGGCGTGGGGACGGTGAACGGTTCGCCGTACATCTCGGTGTGGGGCAGCTCGAAATAGTCACCGATGCCCTGGGTGATCGGATGGCCCGAGCAGACGTTCCACAACCGTTCCTTTTCCCCGACCTCGCGCCATTTGAGATTGCAGCCGGTGCCCATGAGGCGCTTGAAGATCTTGGAATGGTGCCCGGAATGCAGGACGATCAGCCCCATGCCGTCGAGCACCTGCTGCTGCACGCGGGTGACGACCTCGTCAGCCACCTCGCCATGGGCCATGTGCCCCCACCAGAGCAGGACATCGGTGGCGGCCAGCACGGCGTCGGTCAGGCCGTGTTCCGGTTCGTCAAGGGTTGCGCAGCGGACGCTCAGGTCGGGCTGGGCGGCCAGGGCGCGGGCGATGACGGTGTGGATGCCGTCCGGATAAACCGCCTGGACCTTGGGATGGATCTTTTCATGCCGGAACTCATTCCAAACCGTCACGCGAATGGGGGGCTGAGCCATGGTGTGCACTCCTTAAGTTTATGGAACAAAACCTTGATTGCTCTTGGGATAATGTGTCCGCTTGAAAAGCTTGTGACAAGCGATTGGCGTTGTATCTTTCCGAAAAAAATGCGACAAAACTTACCCCATGACTGACGCCTACCGCCTCGCCATGCAATCCCGGCCGGACGTGCGGGCGGTGGGCCGCCAGTTCCTGGCCTCCCTGATGGAGCGGCTGCGGGCGCAGCCGGAACGCTTGCGGCTGCCGCCGGCCGACGGGACCGGCCGGCTCCGCCGCGGCATGCACATGCATCTGCTGCCCGAGCTGTTCCTGCAGATCGGGGGGCAGACGGTGTTCCGTTGTCCAGGCGACACCTTCACCCTGGATGCCGGCGAGATCTGCCTGATGCCGCGGGCGGTCGGGCATGACGAACAGGCGCTGCCGGCGGCGGGGCAGGCGTTTGTCAACGCCGTGCTGATGATCGCCCCCGGACAGCTGTCCCTGCACCTGGCCCACAGCGACGACCGCCACCGCCCTCTGGTTCATGCCGGGCCGGTGGCGATTCCCTGGCCGGAAGAAACCCCGGCGGTGGCGCCGTTGCTGGACGAGGTGGCGCGCTGCTACCTGGCCGGCGGGCCGGACGCGGCGGCGACCGGGGGCGCCATCCTGCTGGCCGTGCTGGCCATGGTCCGGGCACGGCTGGCGGACAGCGCGCCCGACGGCGCCGGCGCGGCGCGGCCGGGCCGGACGGAACAGTGCAAGGCCCTGGTCCGGGCCCAGCTCGGGGACGCCACCCTCAGTGTGCGCCGGCTGGCGGAGGCGGTGGGCTGCTCCGCCGACTACCTGTCCACCCAGTTCCACCGGGACACCGGCCTGCGCCTGGCCGAATACATCAACCACCAGCGCATCAGCCACGCCCGGCAGCTGCTGAGCGCCACCGGCCTTAATGTTTCGGAAGTGGCCTGGGCCTGCGGTTACCGGGATCCGGGGTATTTCATCCGCCAGTTCCGGCGGCACGAAGGCGTCCCCCCGCTCGCCTGGCGGCACCGTCCGGGATAGTACCTTGTAACACTTAAACGTTCGGATTCACCACGAAGTCACGAAGAGCACGAAGATAAATCGACGGTGTGTTTTTAATCTGTATTTGCCATTGAAGCACTTCGATCGGGCTTCGTGTCCTTCGTGCCTTCGTGGTGAAGATTTAAGCTTTACTGGGCACTGGGGCGGGCAGCCTGGACAGGAAGGGCAAATCCGGCGCCAAAAAACAACGGCCTCCTCCGCTGGGGAAGAAGCCGTTGGCTAAAGTCACGTCTTGGGCGGACGGCGCGCTTCAGTCGCCGTAGAAGCGCAGCGGGTTGACCTTCCAATCGGTGCTTTGGACCGGTTCCACCGGGAACTCGGGCTCGATGATGGCGCTCCAGCCAACCGGGAAGGTGACGATTTCGAAGACGCCGACCACTTCACGCACCAGGCAGCGCCAGACGCCGCGCACGGTACCGTAGGTGACGCCGGCCACTTCGCCCTGATCCTTGGTGACCGCCTTCCAGTTGCTCGGAACTTCCAGGATGCCGGTGGCCACGTTGGAGATGCCGCGCCCGAGCTGCCGTAGCGGCTGCCGGTTGGGGGCGTAGTCGGCGCCGGCATCGTCGGCCCACGCGGCGGCGCCGCACAGGAGCCCCGCAAGAACCATGATCTTCAACACGCTAAAACGGACGGGGGAGGTCTTCATTGGGGACGCATTCCTCTCAATGGGCATGACCGTTGACAGCACTGTAGGTTTTGGATGAGGCGGGCGAGACGGCTCAGTCAATTTCTAAACGACGTAATATTACATGGCTCTGGAAAAACACAACCGGAATTTTTTATTTGAGGCTTTGCTGGCGCACCCGGAGAAGGCGGGCAGGCTCGCCGGTGACGACAATCCGATAATTGCCCAGGGCCGCGGGAATGCAGCAGGTAACCCCCTGGCACAGCCGTTCGGTGCCGCAATCGGTGACCAGGTCGACGGCGCCGCGGACCACCGTGAACAGATGGCAGCTGGCCCCGTCGGTGCGGTCGGAATAATTGTCGCAAATGCGGATCTCATCCACCACGAAATACGGGCAGTGGTGGACCAGCGGCAGCTTGCGGGTGCGGGTGGTGGGCGCGGTTTCCCGGCAGATGCGGGCCACCTGCCGGTCTTCGACATGGACGGCGCGCAAGGCACGGGCCTGCTGCTCCGGCGACGGTGCGGCGGCGCTTTGCCAGACGCTCACCTCCAACGGCGCCGTCGGCCGTTGCGCCACCTCCCAAATCAGGGTGCCGGCACCGGCACTGTGGACCCGGCCGTTGGGCAGCAGGTAGGAGTCGCCCGCCAGCGCGGGGAACACCTGCAGCAGTTCGCGCAGTTCGTAGGAATTGAGGCGCTGCTGCAGTTGCAGGCCGGTGACCCGGCCGCCAATGCCAGCCATCATCTCGGCGCCGGGCCGGGCGTCCAGGCAATACCAAAACTTGACATTGGACTGCAGGGTGCCGCCGCTGGCGGCGCACTGATGCTCGTCCGGATGCACCAGCAGCGGCAGCGGGCGCCCCACGTCGAGAAACCGCAGGCAGAGGGGAAACGGTTCACCGCGCCGCTGCCGGCGCCCCGCCAGTTCGCCGGGGAAATCCGCCGTGAGCTCGCCCAGGGACCGCCCCTGCAGGGGGCCGTTGGCCACCACGCTTTGCAGCGGGCCGGCATCAATCACTTCCCAGCTGCTGGCGGCGGCCGGGACCCCGGGGGCTTCACCGCGGAAGCCGGGCAACAGGGCGCCGGCCCAGTCGGCAGGCACGCGCACAGGCTCGAAGAAAAGGGGATAAAGCTCCACAGCACCGGCTTTTGTTCGGGGAGGCTTCGGGGAGGGCTTAATTTGTGCTTGAAAATATCACGGCTTGGCGGAAATGCGAATGCGTTGTATTTTCAACCGCCGGCAATAGGTTTCCCCAACGCACCCCCAGCCTCGGCACGCCCCCACCCCCCAATCTGTCCATGCACGGTTCTTCTTTTTCCGCCCAAGCCGCGTCCAACACCGCCCCGCCGGTCCGGTCCAGGCACTTTTTTTGGCTGTTGGTGCTGACCCTCAGCAGCCTGGCGCTGCTGGCGCTGCTCTCCTATGACGACCGCGACACCGCCCTGCTGGCCGGCGGCATCGGCGAAGCGGGGGTGGTCTACAACTGGCTGGGCTTTGCCGGTGCCCGCGTCTCACGCAGCCTGCTGCTGCTGGCCGGTTTCGGCGCCTTTGTCGCCTGCGGCCTGCTCATGCTGATGGCGGTGCGCCGGATCCTGGGCGGCTCCCGCTTGCGCCCCGCCGCCGGCCTGTACTGGGGGGCGGTCCTCGCCACCGTGCTGGGCACCTGCATGCTGTTCGCCAGCTGGCCCGATCTGGTGGTGGTGGTGGGCGACCTCGAGAATCACTTCAACATCCGCATGACCTACGGCGGCGTCGTCGGCCAGCGGCTGTGCGGCCCGGAAGGCGGCTGGCTCCAGGCCGTGCTCAACCCCAACGGCAGCCTGGTGGTCGCCGTCGCCCTGATCCTGGGCGGCCTCGGGCTTTTCCTCTATCACGACTGGGCCGGCCTGTTCCGCTTCAATCTGCGGCGGCTCTGGCGCCCCTCGGCAGCGGAACCCGCCGTGGCGGACGACCCGGCCGCCATCCCGGCGGACGCCGCCGGCATGCGCCTGGTCCCCAACCCGGCGCGCCCCGCCGCCGCCAAGCCCCGGACGCCGGCCCGG
>JBAZJM010000377.1:0-4287 GCA_041651315.1 Lentisphaeria bacterium
GGAGCTGGTGCAGCCGTGCCGCGGCAAAAACCTGTTCTTTTCAACCGACATCGCCGCGGGCATCCGCGAGGCGGACATCATTTTCGTCAGCGTCAACACCCCGACCAAGACTTTTGGTGAAGGCGCGGGCATGGCCGCCGACCTGCAGTATTGGGAAAAGGTTGCCCGCGAGATTTTGGCCAACGCCACCAAGGACACCGTCGTGGTCGAAAAAAGCACCCTGCCGGTGCGCACGGCCGAGGCGATGGCGCGCATCCTGCACTCGCACGGCGGCAAGCATCATTTTGAGATTCTGTCCAACCCCGAATTCCTGGCGGAGGGCACGGCGGTGAAGGACCTGGAGGCGCCCGACCGCGTGCTGATCGGCGGCGCCGGCACGCCGCGGGGCCAGCGCGCCGTGCAGGCGCTGGTGGACGTCTATGCCCATTGGGTGCCGCGGGAGCGCATTCTCACCACCAACATCTGGTCCAGCGAGCTCTCCAAATTGGTGGCCAATGCCTTCCTGGCCCAGCGCATCAGTTCGATCAACAGCATCGCCGCCCTGGCCGAGGCGACCGAGGCCGAGGTGGACGAAGTGGCCCGGGCCATCGGCATGGACTCGCGCATCGGCCCCAAGTTCCTCAAGGCCGGCGTCGGTTTCGGCGGTTCCTGTTTCCAGAAGGACATCCTCAACCTGGTCTACATCTGCCGCCACTACAACCTCACCGGGGTGGCGGATTACTGGGAACAGGTGGTGCGCATGAACGAGGAACACAAGAACCGCTTCGTCCACCGCATCGTGTCGGCCATGTTCAACACCCTGGCCGGCAAGCGGATCGCCATCTTCGGTTTTGCCTTCAAGGCGGACACCGGCGACACCCGCGAAAGCCCGGCCATCGGCATCTGCCGCCGGCTGCTGGAGGAGCGCGCGGAACTGGTGATCAGCGATCCGGAGGCCCTCCATAACGCCCGGACCGACCTGCGTGGCGCGGCCGGGGTCACTTTCGAGCCCGACCCGGCCAAGGCCGCCGCCGGTGCCCACGCCCTTGTGGTGCTCACCGACTGGGCCCAGTTCAAGGCGCTCGACTACGCCGCCATTCATCAGGGCATGGCCCGGCCGGCCTTCCTGTTCGACGGCCGCAACATGCTCGACCACCAGGCGCTGCACGCCATCGGCTTCAATGTCTACCCAGTCGGCAAGCCGCCGCTAACCCACCTGTAAGCCGGCAACGGGCAGTCCGCGGCCCCTGGGCGTCTAACCGCGCCTGCCGCGCCCCGCAGATGCAGATAACGCACCCGCGAAAACGTTTTTCCTTTGGAGTTTAGGCACCCCCCCCGGAGCCGCCATGGCCACACTCAAAGACATCGCCAAGGCAACCGGGGTCAGCCCCGGCACCGTTTCCAAGGTGCTGACCGATGCGCCGGAACTCAGCCGCATCGGCGACGACACCGCCCGCCGGATCCGCGCGGCGGCGGCCAGCCTCGGCTACCGGGCCAACCGCAACGCCCGCGCCCTGGTGATGCAGGCCAGCATGACCCTCGGGGTTTATGTCGCCCCCCATCCCGGCGGCCGCATCTCCCCCTTGTATGTCAGCCCGATCCTGGAAGGCATCTGCGAGGCGGCCCGGGAAAAACTCTACGATGTCCTGCTGATTGATGTCGGCACCCCCGACCAGGACCTGCACCGGTCCCTGGAAAAATACCACAGCAAACGGGTGGACGGCATCATTCTCGTCAATTTTCACGGCCGTCAGGAGGTGCTGGCGCCCATTCAAAGCGCCGGCCTGCCCAGCCATTGGGGTCACACCTCCGCTATCAGCTTCATCTCGTCATTTTGACGCGAATGGGATAGTACCGCTTTGATCTGTCCGTACGGAACCGCCAGAGGATGGCGCCGGCCAGCTAGGCGCCGTTCCAACCGGTCCCGCACGCTGGTGAAGCCACTCAGAGACAAATTGAATTTACGGGCCATTTCGGCCAATGGCAACGCCCCCCGGCAGAATTCACTCGCGGCCAAAATCGCCATTTGCCTGGCTTCGCGCTGGCGGCACCCCCGCCGCAACAGGAATGATGGCGTTACCCCATAGGTCTCGCCCACGGCGGCCAGCATGCTGGCAAACGCGTGGCCGCCCTGCGCCTTCGCCAATGCCGGCTGTTCGCGCCGGTCTTTCACTGTCGTCCGCAACAGGAATTCCCGCTTGATCCGGTCGGCAAAGGTTTCACTCCCCAGAATGCCGGGCACGTTTGCCGCCTCTTCCGGCGACCGGATGTCCGTGGTTAGCCCCTGTTCCACATACCGCCGGTACGCCCGCATTTGGTCGCGCCGGTTGTTTCCGAACCCGTCCAAAATTTCTGCGGCCAGCAACCACGCGGGAGAAGGCGCCAGCCCGACCAGGAACGGAAAGCTCGACCAGCGGAATTCCGCCAGCATCCGCCGCCGTTCCACCAACGGCAGTTCCCTGGCGGCCTGCGTCCGCACCGGATTCAAGTGGATGTAGCGCGACACGGTGTCAAAATGGCCTTCACCTTCCACCAGTTGCGCGCTGAATCGGCCCTGGAAAAGGTGCCCGGACGTCCGGTCGCGCCGGTTCACAACCACCGTGAACGAAGTCAGTAGACTTTGCATGAACCGGCTCAGGTTCGCCTGCCGCGTCCGCAAGAACAGATGAAAGTGGTTCGCCATTAAACAATAGCTCAGCACCGCCACGTCAAACTTCTTCGCAAACTGCTCCAGGCGGTCCAGGAAAAGCGTATAATCCGCCTGGCTCCGGAACACCCGTTCCCGGCGGTTGCCCCGGTTGACCACATGATACAGGGCACCTGGAAACTCCACCCGCAACGGCCTGGCCATGTCTCACCCCTCGCTATCGTTGCCTCACCACCACAATGCCCATGGCCAGTACTTTACCGGTTCCTCACTGTTTTGCAAGATGTGCCTGATTGCGGAGGTGTGACCCCAAATTCCCCGCAACCCTACGGAGCGCCGGGACAGGCAGGATTGCCTGTCTCACGTTGTCTGCCAATGCGGAGCTGGCAGGTGCTCCCGTTCTACGCCGCCGTCTTGTTTATTTTCTTGAATGATATAATTTACCATTTAAAATATCATTGAAGAATTAAGGTATGGACATGAAAACCATTCGGCGGACACAGACGGGCAAGGCCGGAACCCTGGCCAGGGTCTACGATTTCGGCATCCTGCGGGAGTTGCGCCGCCGGGAGGGCTGGACCATTGGCGAGGTGTCGTCACGCTCGGGCGTGTCGGCGGCCGTGATCTCCAAGCTGGAACGGAACCAGACCAAGGCGGAGCTGGAGACGCTCTTCCGGCTGGCCCGGGTCTTCGGGCTGACCGCCGGCGACCTGCTGTCGCTGGCCGAATCGAATGTGGCGCGGCGGACCGCGGCCCTGCCGCACCGTTCCGGCGGTTTTGAGTTTCAGGAGGCGCGCCTGGCGCGGCTGCGCATCCTCTATGGCACGGCGCCCAAGGGTGCCAAACTGTCCCGGCCGGAAGTCCACCACGATGATTATGAATACTGCTATGTCGTCCGGGGCCGAGTCCGCCTGACGCTGCCCAAGGAAAACCATGAGCTGGGGCCGGGCGACGCCATCCAGTTTGACGCGGTCTGGCAGCACACCTATGAGGCGCTGGAGGCCTGCCAGGTCGTCATCCTGCACCTGGCCAAGGACAACCGGGTTCACTGACCGTGATGCAACCCGACCGCCATCAGAAGTTCGCCTTCCGGTCTCCGGCGGAGGTCCAAGACGCGGCCCGGGAGCTCGGGGTGGACCTTCCGTTCAGCCGCCGCCTGGAGCTGCTGGCGGCGCCGCTGCCGGTCGCGGGCCGGATGGCGCCCAACCGTTTCATGATCCAGCCGATGGAAGGGTTTGACGCCGACGCCGGCGGCACGCCCGGCGCCCTGGCGTTCCGGCGCTACCGGCGCTATGCCGCCGGCGGCGCCGGCCTGATCTGGTTTGAGGCGACGGCCATTGCGCCCGAGGCGCGCTCCAACCCCCACCAGTTCTGGCTGCATCCGGGCAATGTGGCGGAGTTCGCACGGCTGACGGCCGAGACCCGGGCGGCGGCGCGGCAGGCGTTCGGGCATGAAGTGCTGCTGCTGTTGCAGCTGACCCATTCCGGGCGTTACAGCCGGCCGGCCGGGACGCCGGCGCCGATCCTAGCCCATCACAGTCCGGTTTTGGACGCATTGCAGAAGATCGCCCCGGACGCGCCGGTGGTGGAAGACGGTTACCTGGAGACGCTGCCGGCCAAGTTTGCCGCCGCGGCGCGGCTGGCGGAACAGGCGGGCTTCG
>JBAZJM010000378.1:0-4274 GCA_041651315.1 Lentisphaeria bacterium
AACCGCTGCCCCGGCGGTTGAACGCACCCCGGTTGCGCCCCGGACGGCCACGGTCCAATCCCGCCCCCAGGCCGTTTCCGCCGCTGACAACGCCCCGATCGTCCGCCACCCGGCAGCCGCTTCGGCACCCGCGCCCCAGGCCGTGCCCCGGGAAGTGCACCATGCTCCCGCCTTCTCCCCGGCCACGGCCCGGCCGGCGGCCGTTGACCGCGGCGGCGGCACGCCCGCACGCCAGCGGGGCGAGGGCGGCAGAAGCGGCAACGCCCCCCCCGCCGGCTTGTCCGGCACCAGCAGCAGCGGTTCCCCCGCCGGCGGCCTTCCGGCCGGCGCCTTCGGCAACGCCCCCCGGCACCGCTGACCCCGCCGGCACTGGAATCGCCGGGGAGTGTATGACCTTCTTGTCGGTTGGGGCCACCCTTTTGGAAAAGGGTGCTCCCCCCGCGCTTCGCGCTGTGCAGCCCCGGCTCTGCCGGGTCGCTCACACGTTCGCTCTGGATCCCCCTTCCTAAACCTTTTTGATCTTAAACCGGAGGGGCGCTTCCGCCACAAGCATCCATCTCTGATCTGCATTTTGCCAGAATAGCTTGTGGCGGAAGCGCCCCTCCGCATTAAGGCACAAAAAGGTTTGACGGAGGGTTTGGGAACCGCCTTTCCTCAAAAGGGGGTTCCCAACATCATCCGACAAAACGGTCATACCCCCTTGCCGGGCGCCCCAAACACTCCTGTTCCTCAGCTCGAGGCGCTGGTATAGAAGCGCAGCGCGAAGCGCCAGAAGGCGCGGCTGGCCGCCAGCAACGCCACTCCGAGCCCGAACGCCGCTCCGAGCAGGAGCGGGTCCAGCCCGCCCCCCGTGACCGCCCGCGCCGGAATGGTGGTCAGGAACGCCACCGGAATGAAAAAGGTGAAGAAGAAGCGGAACCCCGCCGGATAGGCGTCGAGCGGATACTTGCCCGCCTCGAGCACACTGCGCAGGACAAAGGTGACGTTGTAGATCTTGACGAACCAGATGCTGAGCGTGCCCAGGATGAACCACAGGCTGTAGAGCACCAGCAGCCCGGGAATGAAGAACAGCAGGCCGTGCAGCAGCCCGGCGGCGGTCACCCCCAGCTTGCCGGCGGCGTAACCGAGCAGGACCAGGCCGAACAGCACGTTGGGCAACCCCCACAGTGACAGGTTCCGCGCCGACAGCCAGAACTGGCTGTCCACCGGCTTGAGCAGCACAAAATCCAGGGTGCCGTCCTGGATCAGCTGGACGATCCGGCTCAGGTTGGGCGCCAGAAAGGTGCTGCACAACCCGTCCATGACGGTGTAAATGCCGAGCACCACCAGCGCCGCCTCCCAGGACCACCCCCCCAGCTGATACCCCGTCCGGTAGAACAGGAACAGCCCGAACAGGCCGCCGCCCAAGCTCAGCAGGCTGTTGAGCACCGCCAGCACGAAGTTGACCCGGTACTCCGCCTCCGCCGCCACCGAGGTGCCCCAAAACAGCCGCAAGGTTGTGAGATAACGTCGCATGTTATTCCACTTGAGGCATTGCCTGTCCCAGCGGGACAGGACGATAATAGGCAGGGGCTTCAGCCCCTGTTAGGGTAAGTTCCCGGTTTCGCGTGCCGTAGGTACGCGGTGAATGACGCCGGGAAAAGCGCAATGGCGATTCCAATGGTTTCCACGCTCCTCTGCCACAGTGCCGTTCGCGGCGTACCTACGGCACGCCATTCATGTGTGTCATGAAACAGGGGCTGAAGCCCCTGCCTATTGCCGCTCAGTCCCTACGGGACGAAAACCAACTCCCATTTTGGACGTTCACTTTGCTGGAAACGAGCATCAGGCCCCCATGGCGGAAAAGCGCTTGAGGCCGGCTCGCCACATCACGCGATAGACCACAATGAAAACAACGACCCAGACCAGCATGACGGCGGACGCCCGCCCGAGATCCGGCACCGGCCCGTCAATCAGCAGCTGCGCCGGCACGTAGACCAAATACGGAAACGGCGTCAGCATGGCGAACTCGCGCACCCCCGCCGGAAACAGCTCCAGCGGCGCCAGGAACCCGGACAGGAACAGGTAGAGCATGAAAAACAGGTCCTCAATGGCGTTGGCCCGCTCGGTCCAGAAGGTCAGCATGGCAAAGGCGTACTGCATGACAAAGCGCAGCACGAACGCCGCCGCCATGGCCAGGCAGCCCGCCAAGACACCTTTGGCCGAGGGGATATAAAACGCCTTGGGATAGAGGCCGAAAAAAAGTACCGTCAGCAGGAGGATGAAGGGAAAGCGCGCAAACCGCTCCCCGACGTGCCCGGCGAAATACCGCCAGAACGGGTCGAGCGGCTGCAAGAGCCAGGGCGCCATCCGGCCGGTGACCACATCGTTCTCCACCTCCCAGACCACCCAGACAATGGTGATCTGCCGGACCACAAACACCGCCAGGAAATAACGGGCAAAGGTGACCGGATCCTGGGTGAGCCGCCCGCTGGCGCCGGCCTGCATCCACAACCCCATGAGGAAGAACGGCATGACGCCGGACAACGCCCACAGGTACAGCTCGGCGCGGTACTCCAGCATGTACGCGTAGTTCACGCTGACCAGGGTCGCGAATTTGCGCCACCACGCCGTCACGGCCGCCCGCCCTCCTGGAAAATCCGGCCGATGATCGTTTCGATCGGCGGGTCGGTGACCAGGAAGTCGCTGACCTCGAAATGCGCCAGCAGCAGGCTGATGGTCTCGGTCAGCGCCTCCCGGCGGATGATGAAGCGGACGATGCGCCCCTCAATGGACTCGATCTCGCCAAAGGGCGCCAGCTCGGCGCGCTGCGGCTCCCGGGCCAACTCCAGCTTGACCTCGCGGTAGGGGGCGAAACGCTCGCGGATCTGCTCCAGGCTGCCGTCATGGATCAGGCGCCCCTCATGGATGACCAGCACCCGCTTGCACAGCGCCGTGATGTCGGCCATGTAATGGCTGGTCAGCAGGATGGTGGCGCCGAAGCGCCGGTTGTAGGTGCGCAGAAAGTCGCGGACGGCCACCTGGGCGTTGACGTCCAGCCCAAGCGTCGGCTCATCCAAGAACAGGATGTCTGGGCGATGCAGCAGCGCCGCCATCAGTTCCGCCTTCATCCGCTCGCCCAGGGAGAGCTTGCGCACCGGCGTGGTCAGCTTGTCCCCCAACTCCAGCAGGTCCCGCAGTTCCGCCAGGCGGGTCTGGAACTCGGCCGGCGGGATCCCGTAGACGGCGGCATTGATGCGGAACGAGTCCAGCGGCGGCAGGTCCCAGATCAGCTGCTGCTTCTGCCCCATGACCAGGGTGATCGTGCGCAGGAACGCCGACTCCCGCCGGTAGGGCGTGTGCCCGGCCACCGTGGCGCGCCCGGCGGTGGGGTGGACCAGCCCGGTCAGCATCTTCAGCGTCGTCGTCTTGCCCGCCCCGTTGGGGCCCAGAAACCCCACCACCTCGCCCGGCGCAATCTGGAAGGAAACCTCCCGGACGGCCTCCACCGTCTTGTAGGCGCGCCGGAAAAAATGCCGCAATGTCCCCTTGAGCCCCGGTTGCTTCACCGTGCTGCGGTACGACTTCGACAATGCTGCGGCTTCAATGATCGCGCTCATGACGGTAAGGATAAACCCCCGCGGCCGCGGATGCAACTGGCGCGGCCGCGGCCGGCAACCGCCCCCGCATCCCGAAGACAGCCTGAAGGCTGAACTCAAACACGAGGCGCCTTTCGTTTGAGTTCACGCTTCAGCGTGTGGCTGTTTGCCCTTGTCCGGACCGGTTTTGACGGCCCAGAAACGTGGGGCAGGCACTCCTGCCGGCCAACTGGCGCTTGGCAGAACTCAACGGGTGCGGTTTTCCCGTCCCAGCGGGACGGGGCGGGAATAGGCAGGGGCTTCAGCCCCTGTTTTGCCCGCCCCCCTTATTTCGCGTGCCGTCAGGTACGCGGCGAATCGCGGCGTACCTACGGCACGCCATCCTTTTTATTTCCCGGAACAGGGGCTGAAGCCCCTGCCTATTGCCATTCAGTCCCTCCGGGACGAAATCCGCCTCATACTTCCGCAACTTGCGCCATTTGCGCCCCAACGGGGCGGCGGGAAGATAGCCCAGGGCAGCGCCCTGGGTCGAGTAAAACAAAGACGGCCAGCGCCCCAAAGGGGCAATGGAAACGTCCCCTGGTCCCGGCGGGGCGGTCCCCAGGGGTCACCCTTAAAAAAGGGGCGTCCCCGCCCGGCAGGCCGCAATTTGTATCGATTCAATTTAACTTTAATAAGCACAGTAAAACCAATTTG
>JBAZJM010000379.1:0-4251 GCA_041651315.1 Lentisphaeria bacterium
GGCGTTGGGGATGGCGTGGCATTTTTCCGGGGCGATGCCAAAGCTGTGGATGGCGTCCTGGCGTGCCGCTTCGGACACGGCGATGACGTGGGTCGCCAGGCGGTAGACCTGCCGGCGTCGCCAGTTCAACCAGCGCAGCCGGCGTTGGGTAAGTTGTGGATTGTAGGCGTCATAATCCGCCAGGGTATGATACCAGGCGATGCGCACCGGCACGCGTGCCAGCCAGCCGGCCAGCAGCAGCGGCGTGACCGCACCAAAATTGGCGATCACCCCCGCGGGACGCAACCGGCGGAGCAGGCGCCAGGCAAACACGATATCCCTGAGCCCGGTGGGGCGCGGCGAGGGCCAGTAGGCAACCGTGGCCATTGCCCCGGCGGCGGGGCCGTCCACGGCTGCGGTTTCCGCATCTGGCGCGGCGGTTTTCGGCCGGGCGGCGGAAAGAAACGTCACCGGCGTTCCCTGCCTGGCCAAGGCCTGGCCCAGCGCGACAAAGAAGCCGGGCGTCGGATGCCGGGACTCCAGCGGGGTGGCAATGACCCAAGGGCGTGGCGGTGAGATGGGGGGTGGCATGGTTAAGCGTGGAGGAAAATATTGAATGCTGAATGTCGAATATTGAATTTTGAGGTATGGGATTGACCGAGCCCGGAACGTGAGTGACGGGTCATAAGGAAAAGCTGAAATTACGAAAGCAGAAAGCTGAAATGATACGTGACGTGTGACTCGTGAAGCAGGGGAAAGCTTGGTTTATCCGAGCCCGGAACGAAGTGACGGGTCAAATGTTGCCCTTGTTAGCCTGAATTATTCATGTGCGGTTGCATTTTCCCGGCCTTGTCCCCAACGGGGACTAACCTGTCCAGCCCAGGGTCGAACGACCCTGGGGAAATCGGCATTAACCGCATTCGTCCCTGAAGGGGACGCACATCGTTACGCATGGTTAGGTGTAGGATCGAAAGAAGAATAAAGAACCTTCACATGTAGCACCCCTACAGGGTGCAACTCGGGTTGGAATTGTTTCGTACCCCAGGGTTGTCCAACCCTGGGCTGGACACGTGCGTCGCCGTTGGCGACCAAAATTCATGAATAATCCAGGTTAAACGGTTGCCGATTTGACCGGTCACGCACGCTCCCTGCGGTTGCTTTGTTCCCGGCTCGGTCGGAGGGGTAGTCTGGCTCGGAAAGACGCTGGGCTACGTGGGTTTCAGAACCTGCCGGTAGATCTCCTGTATCTGGTCCAGGACGGCCCGGGGGCTGTAGTGGTTGTGCACTTGGCCCTGCAATCGAAGGGCCAGTTCGTTGCGCCGTCCGGTGTCCTGAAGCAACGCCGAGATGGCGTCGGCCAGCGGTTTGGGCGCATTGGGCGGAACCAACAGACCGGCCTGGCCATGGTCGAGCACGTCGCCGCACTGGCCCACCTCGGTGGCCACGGCGGCCAGGCCGTTGGCACCGTATTCCAGCAGCGACATTGGCAAGCCTTCGTTCTGCGAACTCAGCACGCCAATCGTACAGGCCTGCAACACTGCCGGCACGTCCGTGCGCGGACCCAAAAGGGTGATGCTGTTGGACAGGCCTTGGGCGGCGATTTGGTCGCGGATGACGGCCATGTATTCGGGAGTGCCCAAGGCCCCAAGCAGCAACAGCTGCGCATCGGGGTGGGCCGCCTGCACGTGGCGCCACGCGGTCAACAGGGTCGGATGATCTTTCTGTGGCCGGAAATTGGCCATGCACACCACGCGCTGTCCGGGCTTGCTGGGGAGTGTGTTCACCAGCGACGTATCCTTGGGGGACGGCGGCACAAAGTTCGGGATGTAGAAGGTGCGCTTCGGCGGCATGCCCATGGGGCCGCTGGCAAAATCCACCAGCGGCTGTTTGACGCCAATGGCGGCGTGCAGGCCGCGTCCGAGCAGGCGATAAAGCCAAAGCGGCTGATGCGTGTCGGCATAGCCGCAATGATCATGCCACACAACCTTGAGCCGGGGCCGCAGGCACCGACAGATCATGGCCAAAAAGACGGAGGATGAATGGGCATGGAGAATGGCAATCCGGTTTTCCCGGCAGTGGCGCATCAAGCGCAAGATTGCGGCAACATCAAGCCGGCCCCGGCGCCGGAGATCGAAGAATCCGACGTCGGGCTTGAGTTCGGCCGCCAACGGGCCGCCGTGGCGGGTGGCGCACAGGAAGGAACGGAACCGGTAGCGGGACAGCAGGTTGGCCAGATTGACGGCAACGCGCTCTGTTCCGCCAATCGCCAGGCTGTCGACCAGTTGCAACACACCGGGACGTGGGGCGTGATGGGGCATGAGAATAGTGAGGGGCGGGAGAAGGGGCTGTTAGTAGTCAGTGATCAGTAATCAGTGACCAGTGGGGGGGAGAAAAAGCAGAAATTGGGAAAGCAGAAAGCTGAAATGATGCGTGACGTGGAAAACGTGACCCGTGATGCGTGACCCGTCAAACGTGATGCGTGAAACGTGAGGCCCCGTTCGTTGTACCGACTTTAGTCGGTGAGGGGGGATATTCATGGGGAGCGGTGGCCATCAGCGCCCGGCTGATATCCGAGCCCGGAACGTGAGTGACGGGTCAAATGTTGCCCGGTTAAACGGTTGCCGATTTGGCCGGTCACTTTCGCGCCCAGGAGGGACGCTTCGTTCCCGGCCCTGAAAGAAGGTGCGTTTGTGATGGAGACGGACGATTGACGTTCTGTTCAGGCGGAAACCGTTTGTTTTAATAGCCCACACGAAACCACGGAGATTTGGATTTGCTTCATAGCGTCGTGTGAGCACAGCAACACAGGCGGAGAGACGCCGCTCCGCGGCGATGTCAAGGCGGCAAAGGAATTGCCGCACTCCAAAAGGGGGGTGCCGTGACCTCAAGGGGCCGACGGACAACATCTTTTTTCTCCGCGGAGAAAAAAGGTTTGAAAGGGGTTGGGGGTGGCGGGGGAAGGGGAAAACTTTCCTCAAAAGTTTGTCCTTTCCCCCGCCATTCGGCCCCAAAACATTTTTCCAAGCGGCAGCCTTTGCTCTCAATCAAAGTGTTGGCCGGGTGCCGTTGGTCAGCAGGTCGCGGATGGCGTCGCGCAGGTTTTCCAGGGTGAAGCGCTGTCCCCAAGTGGCGGACCGGCGGCTGGTTTCCTGTTGTTGCGCGGCTGGCCAGGCGGCGACTTGCCGGAGCGCCTTGGCCAAGGCATCGACATCGCCCGGAGGCACCACCAGGCCGCGGTTGTCTCCCAACATCTGGGGAATAATGCTGCGGTCGGAGCCGATGCAGATCAGGCCAAAGGCCATGGCTTCGGCAATCGCCTTGGGCCAGCCTTCGGTCTCCGAGATCAGGGCCAGCACATCGTGGGTTTCGTAATAGTGCGTGATTTTTTCAAAGGGCACGCCGCCGGCAAAGGTCACCACGTCGTTGACCCCCAAAGTGGCCGCCAGCGCGCGCAGTTCCGCATCTGCGGCGCCGTGCCCGACCAGGGTGCAGGTTACCGCGTCGCCTTGGCCGTGCAGGGCGGCTACGGCGTGGATAATGGTGTCCACGTGTTTTTCCCGGGACAGGCGCCCCACGTACAACAAGCGTAAGGGCGTGTTTGGGGACCGTACATCGGAAATGCGGTTCGCCGCCGCCTGGCGCGCCTGGGCCATTTGGTTTTCTGTCAAAACCGAGGTGAAGAAAGGGACGACATGCGCCGGCTGCTGCGGCCATTGGCCGTAAACCAGTACCGGCGCGCCCCACCACCGCGACCGCAACAAGCGCCGTTCCAGGCGCACGGTCCAGGCTTCACCCGGAAACCCGTTCCATTGTCCGGCGTACTTGGCAATCCGCCGCCGGCCCAGCAATGGCCCCAGCAGTGCGCCGAGCAGTCCCAAGTTGCCGGGATTGCGCAGATGTACCACGTCCGTCCGGCGGGCCAGGCACAGCAGACGGAAGGCGGCGATGCCGAGCTTGGGCAGATCGGCCAGCCGTGACCCCTTTTCCAAGCGCCCACCACTGAACTCCGGCATGTCCGCCAAGGTAATATTGGGATTGGCGAATGGGGTGGCGTCCGCGGGTGGCGGCTCGTGTTTTACTGGCGCCGCGATGCACACCGAGGCAAACAACGATGCCCAAACGGTATCTACTTCACGCGCATATGGCCCATAGGCCCACAAACGGCCGGCATGCACGAAATGCGGCACATGACTGACCAGCAACAGGCGCATTTGGCTGAGCGTTTTTTGGGGGAGAGTCATGAGACTGGCGAAGGGCGGGGGAAAGCAAAAG
>JBAZJM010000380.1:0-4226 GCA_041651315.1 Lentisphaeria bacterium
TCTCGCAAACCTGGGGCGTTGCCCCAGGCTATTATAAAATCGGGCCTTTGGCCCTGCCTAAACACCGGTCAACGCACGCTTGAAAAACCTTAACCTGATGGCTATGGGCGTGTCGCCCGTGGCGGGGGGCTGCCGTGGCAGACAGGGATGAGGAATGTCCTCGGGATCGGGGTCGGGGATACTCTGCACGCAGCGCACCACAAGAGAAGCCCCGACGGAAGTGACATGCGCCCATCGTGAGTGACTTGCCTTGTTTTCATGTATCGCTACATTAACAAAGTTTTTTGCCCGGATCCCGACCCCGGCGCCCCATTCCCCAACACAAGGAACCGCCCCGCCATGTCGAACCGTCTGTCCGCCTGCGCCATCCTGGGCGGCCTGCTGGCCGCCTTCGGTGCCCAAGCCCAGTCTCCGGCGCCGGCCGCCGCCACCACTCTGACCGACACCGCCGCCACGGCCCCCGCCCAGCCGCTGGCCAGGGAAGCCGCCAGCTACACGCCAGGCAAGGGCTACGAGATCCGAATGGCCAACGGCCAGCGCCTGCTGTTCGGCGCCGACCTCCGCCTGCGCTTTGACTGGGCCAACCGCGCCACCGCCCTCGGCCCGGATTACCAGATGCGCGGCGTCCCGTCGGGCCCGAACGTCAGTTACGAACGGCTGCGCACCCGCGTTTGGGGCCAGTGGGACATCTCGCCCGACGTCACCCTGTTCACCCGCCTGGCCAACGAGTGGCGGCACTACGAGTCCTCGCCCAACCTCGCCAACAACAATGACTGGCGCACCGCCGAATTTCCCGATGAGGTGGTGTTCGACAACCTCTACCTGGATGTAAAAAACCTCTTCGACTCCAACTGGTCGCTGCGCCTCGGCCGCCAGGATTTCGTTGGCCCCAACGCCATTGGCAACAGCATGATCATCGGCGACGGAACGCCGGGGGATTCTTCGCGCACCTACTATTTTGACGGCGTCACCGCCACCTACCAGGACGGGGACGACACCCTCAAGCTGCTCGCCCTCTACAGCCGCTGGCGCGACTGGTTTGTCCGCATCAACTCCGAGGACAACCGCCGTCTGGCCCGGGGCAACAGCTTTCTGTTCGGCCCCTATTGGACCCACAAGTTCACCAAGGCCTTCAACACCGACCTGTACTACCTTTATGAGATCGTCAACAGCGACTACGACACCAACCAGTCCTGGTCGGCCGCCAACAACCAGGATGCCCGCATCAACGTCCCCGGCGTCCGCGTCTTCGGCCAGCCGCTGGCCTGGGCCGACTACAGCTTGGAAGTCGCCCACCAGTACGGCACCTTTGCCGATACCGACAGCCTGCGCGGCAACATGGTGGACGGCCGCATCGGCCTGAAATATCCGGATGCGGAGCCGTTGCCGCTGGATCCCAAGCTCAACCTGCAGTACACCCTGATGAGCGGCGATGGTGCCAGCGGCGCCAGCACCTACAATGGCTGGTACCCGGTGTTCGGCGAGTATCCGATGTTCACCGAAGAACTGACCGGCAACCTGTTCCGCGGCCCCTTCTGGAACTACAACTGGACCAATCTCCAGCGCTATGCAACCTCCCTCGACCTCACGGTGATGCCCAAGCGGGTGGTGGTGACCCCCTACTGGGAAATGTTCACCGCCGATTGCGCGGACTACAACAACAACTACAGCTACGGCTCCGGTTCCGAAATCGGCAACGTGCTGGGCACCTTCATCAAGACCAAACCGTTCAGCCAGGGCTGGCTGCAGCCGCTGGAATGCAACTTCTACATGGCCTACATGCTCCCCGGCAGCCGCTATCTGGAAAGCGACGACGCCTGGTGGTACCGCATGGAGTTCGTGTACCGCTTCTGAGCGCCCACAATCCCCGGACGCGGGGTTGCCGCCGTCTTCACCGCCGCTTATGGTATGGCAACCGCGCGCCCGGAATCCCCCGGCCGCGGAGGGCGGCATGACCATGAGCGTTCCCGGCCAGGCAGATTGCAAACGCACCACCAAGGAGACGGACATCGCCGTCACCCTGGTGCTGGATGGCCGCGGCCAGGCGGACGTCACCACCGGCGTGCCGTTCATGGACCACATGCTGGACGCCTTCGCACGCCACGGCTTCTTCGACCTGCGCGTCGCCGCCCGTGGCGATCTGCAGGTCGACGCCCACCACACCTTGGAGGATCTCGGGCTGGTGCTGGGCGGCGCCATCCGTCAGGCCGCCGGCAACAAGACCGGCCTGACCCGGTTCGGCAGTGCGGCCGTGCCCATGGACGAGGCGCTGGCCCGGGTCGTGCTCGACCTCTCCGGACGCCCCTGCCTGGCCTGGCGCGTGCGCCACGACAGCCGCCAGGTCGGCGGCCTCGACGCCCGCCTGTTCCGCGAATTCTTCCAGGCCCTGGCCAACAGCGCGGGAATGACCCTGCATGTCGACCTGCTGGCCGGCGAGGAGCTCCACCACTGCTATGAGGCGGTGTTCAAGGCCTTCGGCCGCGCCCTTGACCGCGCCACCCGGCCCGAACCGCGGGCGGCCGGCCGCATCCCCTCCACCAAAGGCAGCCTCTGATCCCGTACGGGCGACCGGCCGGTCGCCCCCGCCCCCCCCAAAAAAGACCGGATTCCCCCATGAACATCCCCCCTGCCCTGGCCGGACGCAACCTGCTGACGCTCGATGATCTCAGCGACGAGGAAATGCTGGCCCTGATCCGCATGGCGGGCGAGCTCAAGGCGCGCCGGCGGCTCCCGCCCGCCCAGCAGCACCCGCTGCTGCGCGGCAAGAACATCGCCCTGGTGTTCGAGAAGGCCTCAACCCGCACCCGCTGCGCCGCCATCGTGGCCGCCGCTGACGAGGGGGCGCACGCCGAATACCTGGGCAAAAGCGACATCCACTTCGGCCGCAAGGAGTCCATTGCGGACTCCGCACGGGTGCTCGGCCGGATGTTCCACGGCATCCTCTTCCGCGGCTTTTCCCACGACACCGTGACCCAGCTGGCGCGCCACGCCGGCGTGCCGGTGTGGAACGGCCTCACCGACGACGCCCATCCCACCCAAATCCTGGCCGACCTGCAAACCATGGGCGAAACCTTCGGCGCCCTGCAGGGGCTCAAGGCGGTGTTCATCGGCGACGGCCGCAACAATGTCAGCAACTCCTTCATCCAGGGCTGTGCCAAGGCCGGCGTGCACGTCACCGTCTGCTGCCCCCCCGAGCTGGCCCCCAGCCGCGCCGTGATTGACGCCGCCACCGTGGACGCCCAGCGCAACGGCAGCCGCATCGAGGTGGTGTCCCGCCCCGAGGACGCCGTGCCGGGGGCCAATGTCCTCTACACCGACGTGTGGGTGTCCATGGGCGAAGAATCCCAGTTCGCCGAACGGCTGCGCCTGCTCCGCCCCTACCAGGTCGACGGCCGCCTGGCCCGCCTCACCGGCAACCGCGACAACGGCCGCCTGATCTTCCTCCACTGCCTGCCGGCCTTCCACAACCATGACACCGAGGTCACCCGCGAACTCGGGGCCCTCGAATGCACCGACGAGGTCTTCGAGGCGCCGTTCTCGCGCGTCTTTGACCAGGCCGAAAACCGCATGCACACCATCAAGGCCATGATGGTCGCCACCCTGTCCTGAATGTCACGTCCCCGTACTTCCCCCATTGCCCCGCCGAGGAGAACCGGCCCATGACCGACGACAAACGCCTGATCGACATTGACTGGGAGGCGTTCCAGCAGCTCAGCCTGGCCGCCAAAATCCCCTATTGCACCCGCAACGGCAACCCCTACCACGTGCTGATCGCCCAGCAGTTCGACCGGAACGTGCTCGACCGGCTCGGCGCGCTGGCCACCAAGATCCGCCGTCTCGCCAAGAGCCGCGCCGGCATGCAGTTCCTCGCCGGTCTGCTCGAACACAAGCGGGCCATGCTCTATTTCTCCCAGCCCAGCAGCCGCACCTTCCTCTCCTTCTACGCCGCCTGCCAGATTCTCGGCATGAAAACCGCGGAACTGCGCGACACCGCCACCTCCAGCGAAATGAAAGGCGAATCCCAAGAGGACAGCGTCCGCACCTTCAGCTCCTATTTCGACCTGCTGATCATGCGCTCGCCCACCCAGGGCTTTGCCGAGAAGATGGCCTGGCTCCTCTCCAGCACCGAACGGCCGGTGCCGATCATCAACGCCGGTTCGGGCAAGGACCAGCATCCCACCCAGGCGCTGCTCGACATCTACACCCTCCAGCGCAGCTTTGAAAAG
>JBAZJM010000381.1:0-4223 GCA_041651315.1 Lentisphaeria bacterium
CGGAGGGCGCCGGCCGCCAGCTCCGGGCCGCAGCCCATGGCGGTGAGGACATGGGACGGTTCCCGGCTGGCGGTGGCGCAGGCGGAGCCGGTGGAGACGCAGAAGCCGAGCAGGTCCAGGTTCATGGCCAGGGCCTGGGCGTCGACACCGGGGAAGCTGACGTTCAGGGTGTTGGCCAGCCGCGGGACGCCGCCGCCGTTCACCACCAGGCCGGGGCAGGCGTCGGAGAGCAGCTGTTGCAGGCGGTCGCGGAGCGCCGCCAGGCGCGGCGGATCTTCCGCCAGGCGGGCCAGGGCCAGTTCGCACGCCCTGCCCAGGCCGGCGATGCCGGGCAGGTTTTCGGTGCCGGCCCGCCGCCGGGATTCCTGGTGGCCGCCGACCAGCAGCGGGGCCAGCGCCGCGCCACGCCGTGCGAACAGCGCACCGACTCCCTTGGGGCCGTGAAACTTGTGCGCCGACAGGGACAGGCAGTCCACGCCGAGCGCGACGACGTCCACCGGCAGGCGGCCCACGGCCTGCACGGCATCGGTATGGACGGGAATGCCGCGGGCGTGCGCCAGCCGGGCAATCTCCGCCACCGGCTGGAGGACGCCGGTTTCGTTGTTGGCCAGCATCACGGAAACGAGCGCGGTGTCCGGGGCGAGGGCCGCGGCGACCGCCGCCGGGTCCACCACCCCGTCACGGCCGGCCGGGACGCGGGTCACCCGCCCGCCCGCCGCCTCCAGGCGTTGGCAGGGGGCGAGCAGCGCCTGGTGCTCAATGGCGGTGGTCACCACGTGGCGCGGGCCGCCGGCGCTCGTCCATCCTGCCAGCACCTGGTTGTCGGCCTCGGTGCCGCCGCTGGTGAAGACGATCTCATCCGGCTGGGCGCCAATCAATTGCGCCACCCGGCGGCGGCTCCGCTCCAGGGTGCCGCGCGCCGCCTGGCCGGCGAGGTGGAGGCTGGACGGATTGCCCCAGCTTTGCCGCAGGCACTCCGTCATGGCCTCCACCACCGCCGGGTCGGGCGGGGTTGTCGCGTTGCCGTCAAGATAGATCACACCCCGATGCCTTCGAACAGCACGCTGGAGAGATAGCGTTCGCCGGAGTCGGGCAGGATCACCACGAGGGTCTGGCCGGCGAATTCGTCCAGGAAGGCCAGCCGGATGGCCGCGGCCGTGGCCGCGCCGCTGGAGATGCCGGCGAGGATGCCCTCCTCGGTGGCCAGGCGGCGGGCGAAGGCGATCGCCTCGGCGCTTTCCACCGTTTCCACGCGGTCGACCAGCGACAGGTCCAGGGTGTCCGGGATGAAGCCGGCGCCGATCCCCTGGATCTTGTGCGGGCCGGGCTTGAGCTCCTGGCCGGCGAGCTGCTGGCTGATCACCGGGCTCTCCTGGGGTTCCACGGCCACGGAAAGCAGGCTTTTGCCCTTGGTTTTCTCCCAAAACCGGGAAATGCCGGTGATCGTGCCGCCGGTGCCGACGCCGGAGATCAGGACGTCGACCTTGCCGTCGGTGTCGTGCCAAATTTCCGGGCCGGTGGTCTGTTCATGAATGGCCGGGTTGGCCGGGTTCTTGAACTGCTGCGGCAGGAAATAGCGCTGCGGATCGGAGGCGGCGATTTCTTCCGCCCGCCGCACGGCGCCCTTCATGCCTTCCGCGCCGGGGGTCAGCAGCAGGTTGGCGCCAAAACCGGCCAGCACGCGCCGGCGCTCCAGACTCATGGTTTCCGGCATGGTCAGGGTGAGCTTGTAGCCGCGGGCGGCGGCGACATACGCCAGGGCGATGCCGGTGTTGCCCGAGGTGGGCTCGATGATTTCGACGCCGGGCTTGAGGACCCCGCGCTTTTCAGCGTCCCAGATCAGACTGGCACCAACGCGGCACTTGACGGAATAGGCGGGGTTGCGGCCTTCGATCTTGACGAGGACGGTGGCCTTGGCGCCGCGGGTGAGCCGGTTGAGGCGGACCAGCGGGGTGTGGCCGATGGACTGGGCGTTGTCCAGATAGAGGTTGCTCATGATTATGGACTCCTTATTTCAGGCCTTGGCCAAGCCTTCTTCCAGGGCTTCGAGGATGTCATCGATGTGCTCGATGCCGATGGAGAGGCGGATCAGTTCGGGCGTGAGACCGCTGGCGCGCTGCTGCTCCTCGCTCAACTGGGAATGCGAGGTGCTGGCCGGGTGCAGGATCAGGCTCTTGGCGTCCCCGACATTGGCCAGGTGCGAGAAGAGCGGGATGGTGTCGATCAGCCGGACCGCGGCGTCATAACCGCCCTTGACCCCGAACACCACCACGCCGCCGAACCCCTTGGTCAGGTACTTGCTGGCCACGGCATGGGCCGGGTCGTTCTTGAGGCCGGGGTAACGGACCCAGGCGACCTTGGGATGCCGCTGGAGGAATTCCGCCACCTTTTGGGAATTCTCCACATGGCGGGCGAGGCGCAGCGGCAGCGTCTCGATGCCCTGCAGGAACTGCCAGGAGTTGTCCGGGCTGATGGCGGCGCCGAGGTTGCGCAGCGGCACCGTGCGGACACGCAGCGCGAAGGCGATGGGCGCCAGCGGTGCCGGCAGGTCGAGGGCCCAGCGCAGGCCGTGGTAGTTGGAGTCGGGTTCGGTGAACAGCGGATGCTTGCCGCCCTTCCAGTTGAACTTGCCGGAATCGGTGATGATGCCGCCGATGCCGGTGCCGTGGCCGCCCAGCCACTTGGTGAGCGAGTTCACCACGATGTCCGCTCCGTGCTCAATGCTGCGGAGCAGGTAGGGGGTGGTGAAGGTGGCGTCGGCGATCAGCGGGATGCCGTTGGCGTGGGCGATGTCGGCGATGGCCCGGATGTCCACGAAATCGAGGACGGGGTTGCCGATGGTTTCGATGTACAGGGCCTTGGTCTTCGGGGTGATGGCCTTGGCGAAATTTTGCGGATCCTTGGGGTCCACAAAGTTCACCTTGATGCCCAAGGCGGGAAGGATGGAGTCGAACTGGGTGTAGGTTCCCCCGTACAGGTTGTTGGCGGCCACGATCTCGTCGCCGGCCTTGGCCAGGGTGATGATGGCGTAGAAGATGGCCGAGGTGCCCGAGGCGACCGCCACCGAGGCGGCGCCGCCCTCCAGCTCGGTCACCCGCTGCTCCAGCACCTCGGTGGTGGGGTTGGTCAGGCGGGTGTAGATGTTGCCCAGCTCGCGCAACCCGAACAGGTTGGCGGCGTGCTGGGTGTTCTTGAAGACGAACGAACTGGTGCGGTAGACCGGCACCGCCCGCGCGGTGGTGGTCGGGTCGGGGGTCTGGCCGCCATGCAGGGCGATGGTTTCGAAACGGTAGGGATGCTGGCTCACGGGAGTCTCCTTGGTCTTGGATTGGGTGGACTTGGACAGGGACAAAATTATTTTCTCGATCAGAAGGCATACTGGGCGCTGAGCACCACGCCGTCGCCAAAGCCGGCCTTGGAGGTGTTGTCCGAGTCGCCGGTGTTGACATAGGCGGCGACCAGGGTGAGGTTCTTGTTGACGAACCAGGCCACGTGCGCGTTCCAGTAGTTGGCGTTCTTGAAGTCGTCATACTGGGCGCCGCTCTTGTATTCCAGGCCGACGGCGAGGAAGTCGAAGGGCAGCACGTCCACGTTGCCGAAGTAGGTCAGGTCGTAATCATCGTCCGCGCCGAGGACGCCGGTGACGATTTCCTTGGTCTCCAGCAAACCGGCGGACAGCAGCACCGGGCGGGGCAGCTGGGTGATCAGCTTGCTCGCCACCACGTAGCCGTCCACGCTGGAACTGTTGAAGCCCACATCGGCGTCGGTGTTCTTCCACTTGGTGCCCACGGCCAGGGCGGGGATGAACTTGTACCCGCCCTGGTTTTCCTCGACCAGCAGCAGTTTGCTGCCGAGGGTGTTCTTGGTCCAGGTGTCGTTGATGGCGGAGTTGTTGATGGAGACGATTTCGCGGCCGTAGGAGAGTTCCAACCGCTTGAAGACGGTTTCGGCCACGCCGACGCTGCCCCAGTTGATGTGGGGGTCGCCGAGGTTGACGTACCAAATGCCGAATTGCGGCTTGCTCAGGTACTTGGAGACTTCACTCTTGTCTTCCGGGTCGGCGTTTTGGCCGGCGGGGTAGGCCAGCGGGTTGAAGGCGACACCGCCCGAACCGTCCAGACTGTTCAGGGGCACGCCGGCGCCGGCATTGAGGGCGCCGGCCGCGGCCAGGCCCGCGATCCACACGGATAGCTTGGTTTGCGTGTGCATGTGAGAAACTCCTT
>JBAZJM010000382.1:0-4213 GCA_041651315.1 Lentisphaeria bacterium
AGCGGGACGGGGCGGGAATAGGCAGGGGCTTCAGCCCCTGTTTGGTCACCCCCCATTTCGCGTGCCGTCAGGTACGCGGCGAATCGCGGCGTACCTACGGCACGCCATCGTTTCATTTTTCGGAACAGGGGCTGAAGCCCCTGCCTATTGTCGTTCAGTCCCTAACGGGACGAAATCCGCCCAATACTTCCTCAACTTCTGCCAAACGTCAGGACCGGAGCATCCGGCTCCGGCACCGCCGCCGCAAAGGAACTGCTCCGGAGCTGGAAGCTCCGGCCACCCCCCTGGACGTTCGCATCCATCCAAGATTCAGGACGCGCTATGCGCCAGGAAATGTTGGACGCCGGTCAGGATCATCTGGGCGGCCAGCGCCGCCAGCACCAGCCCCGTCACCTTGCTGAGAATGTTGAGGCCGCGTTTGCCGACCCGCCGTTCAATGTAGGAACCGAGCAGCAGGATCACCCCAACGCCGGCCACGGCCAGAATCAGCGCCAAGCTGCCCCACGCCTTCCGGGCCGGCTCGGTGATTTCCGCGCCCAGCACCAGCAGCGTGCCGGTGGTCGCCGGGCCGACAATGATCGGCATGGCCAACGGCACCACCGCAATGTCCTGCTCGGAGCCGTCGGCTTGGATCGGCTTGGACTGGACCAGGCCGACCGCCGTCAGGAACAGCAACGCCCCCGCCCCCACCCGGAAGGCGTCCAGGGTGATGCCGAACAGCGAAAACACCACATTGCCGAAGAAAAAGAGCGCCAGGCAGATCACCCCCACCGCGCCGCTGATCTGCAGGGCCAGCTTGCGCCGCCCCCCTTCCGTGTACCCCTTGGTCATCACCAGAAACATCGACAGCGCGAAAAAGGGGGTGAACAGAAAGAAGAACTTGATCCACACACTGAAGAAAAAACTCAAACCATCCGTCATCGGCGTGCCGCCTCCCGGGCGGAATCCAGTGCTTCGTCAGACTGAAGCGTTTTAGGCTGAAGGCAATAAAATTTTGCCCTTAAAGATAAGGCCAAAGACCCATTTTTCCCATCCCTCCTCCCGAACCGCCATTTTTAAGGTACGGGCGACCGGCCGGTCGCCCCTACGGCGGAGGGCGCGTTCCGTCCGCAAAGAATCTCAATAAAATTATCAAAAAACTCATTACTCATACATGAAAATTGGCAATAGATTATAATTATTCATTGGATTGTCATGCCCCACCCTCCCGCCATCACCCCCAAGCCGCCCACCGGGATCGTCTTCGACATCCGGGAGTTCACCGTCCATGACGGCCCCGGCATGCGGACCACGGTCTTTCTCAAGGGCTGCCCCTTGCGTTGCGCCTGGTGCCACAACCCCGAGGGGTGGACGCACGAACCCGAGGTGATGCGGAGTCCGCAAGGGGAGCGGTTGGTCGGGCGCGAGTACGGCGCCGGCGAACTGGCGACCCTGCTGAACCGGCTGGCGCCGGTGCTGCGCGGCGTCGGCGGCGTCACCTTTTCCGGCGGCGAGCCGCTGATGCAGGCGGCGTTCGTGACGGCGGTGATGGAACGGCTGGAGGGATTGCATGTGGCGCTGCAAACCTCGGGCTTCGCCCCCGCCGCGGAGTTCCGGCGAGTGGCGGCCCAAGCCGACCTGATCCTGCTCGACCTCAAACTGATTGATCCGGCGGCGCACCGCCGATGGACCGGCGTCGACAATGCGCCGATCCTGGCCAATCTCGCCCAGCTGCGAGACCTGCCGGTGCCGTTCACCGTCCGCATCCCGCTGGTGCCCGGAGTGACCGACACCGCGGCCAACCTGCGGGGCATCGCGGCGGCCCTGCGCGGCTTCCCGCGCCTGCAAGGCGTGGAATTAATGCCCTACAACCGGGCCGCCGGCGGCAAGTACGCGGCCTGCGGCCGATGCTGGGAACCAGCCTGGGACGAAACGCGTCCAAGCCAACCGGACCTGTCCCCTTTCCTGGAGGAAACGATCCATGCATGCGTGCTGTGACATTCCCGCCCTCCCCGACGCCTTCTCTGAAGAGGGCATGTTCGAGCTGACGCCGCGCCTGGAAGCCCTGAAGCAACGGGCCCGCGAGCGCCCGTTCCGCGAACACCGGCGCGAACTGGCCGCCCCGGAGTGGTTCAAGACCGCCACCGAGCACAAGGAGCTGCCGCCAGCCAAATGGGTGGCGGCAGCCACGCGCCTGGTCTGCGAGGCGCAGGAGCCGCTGCTTTACCCGGACGAACGCATCGTGTTCACCCGCACGGTGGGCAAGCAACTGCCCGGTGGCGGCAGCGCCGGCAACATCTGCGCCGGCTGGGAGATGGCCTTGGAGCAGGGGCTGCTCGGCCGGCGCGAGGTGGCGGTGGCCTCCCGCGCCCGTTTCGCCGCCGATCCGGAGGCAGCGGTCTTCCTCGACGCCTGCATCGAAGCCATTGACGCCGTGCTGGCCCTGGCCGCCCGTTACGCCGCCGAGGCGCGGCGCCAGGGCATGACCGAGGTCGCCGGCATCCTGGATCATGTCCCGGCCCGGCCGCCCCGCACCTTCCACGAGGCGCTGCAAAGCTTCAAATTCCTGCATTCCGCGCTGTGGCTGAGCGGTGCCACCCACGTCACCCTCGGCCGCTTTGACCAGACGTTTTGGCCGTACCTCAAGGCGGACCTGGACGCCGGCCGGCTCACCGAGGCGGCGGCCGAGGAACTGCTGGCCGAGTTCTTCATCAGCATGAACAAGGACTCCGACCTCTATCCCGGCGTGCAACTGGGCGACAACGGCCAGGCGCTGATGCTCGGCGGCGTCACCCGCGACGGCAAGGACGCCATCAATCCGTTGACCCGCATGGCGCTGCGCGTCTCCTACGCCGTCAACATGATCGATCCCAAGATCAACCTCCGGATCACCCCCGACACCGACCTCGGCCTGCTCACCGAGGCGGCGCGGCTGACCCGCCGCGGCCTCGGCTTCCCGCAATATTCCAACGACGAACAGGTCATCCCCGGCCTGACCGCCTACGGCTACGCCCCCGAGGACGCCCGCGACTACACCGTCGCCGCCTGCTGGGAATTCATCATTCCCGGCCGCGCCATGGACATTCCGAACATCCACGCCCTAAGCTTCCCCGCCGCCGCCGACCAGGCCATCCGCGAGGGGCTGGCGGCGGGCGAGGAGTTCGCCGCCATCCTGGCCCGCACCCGGCAAAACATCGCCGGCCAGGTCAACCGCTATGTCGACGACGCCAAGAAATGGGGGCGGTGCCCCTCCCCGTTCTACTCGGTGCTGATGTACGACTGCCTGGAAACCGGCCGCGACGTCTGCTTCGGCGGCGTCAAGTACCGCAATTTCGGCATCCACGGCGCCGGCTCGGCCAATGGCGCCGACGCCCTGGCCGCCGTGCGCAAATTCGTCTTTGAGGAAAAGAGCGTGGCGCCAAACGAACTGCTGGCCGCCCTGAACGCGGACTTCGCCGGCCATGAGGCGCTGCGCAAACGGCTGCTGGAAGATGCCCCCAAAGTCGGCAACAACGACGATGCCGCCGACGACCTGTTGAAACGCCTGTTCGACGATTTTGCCGACGCCTGCGCCGCCATCAAGGACAACGGCTACGGCGGCATTGTCCGCGCCGGCACCGGCACCGCCATGTTCTATTTCTGGCTGGCCCACTCCCCCTGGCCCGGCATGCTGGAACCCGAAACGGGCACCACCGCCGACGGCCGGAAAAAAGGCGATTTCTTCGCCTCCTCGCTGGCCCCCGCCCCCGGCGTCACCGTGCGCGGCCCGTTCAGCGTTCTGCAGAGTTTTTCCAAGATCGACTACCACCGGGTCTGCAACGGCGGCCCGATCACCATGGAACTGGCCGACACCGTGTTCCGCGATGCGGACGCCCTGCAGAAGGTGGCGCTGCTGATTCGCGCCTTCGCCAAGCTCGGATGCCAGCAACTCCAGCTCAACACCCTCAATGTCGAAACCTTGCGCGACGCCCAGGCGCACCCGGAAAAACACCGCAACCTGATCGTCCGCGTCTGGGGCTGGAGCGGCTATTTCTGCGAACTGGAAAAGCCGTACCAGGAACACATCATCCACCGCCACGTCTTCGCGGCGTAAACGGCGACACGACCAGCAGGCGACGATGTTGGGGCCACCCTTTTTCAAAAGGGTGGCCCCAACCACAATAATGTCATGCACCCAGATTGGCCCGGGCCACGTTGGTCAGTTTGAACTCGGTGCGTTTGGAGGTCGCCGAGG
>JBAZJM010000383.1:0-4177 GCA_041651315.1 Lentisphaeria bacterium
CCATCTATTTCCCGCTGATCGCGCCGGAAGCGGTCATGGTCGAGCCCACGGAGACCGAGTCCAAGCAGACCCTGGACGCTTTTATCGCCACCATGCTGGAGATCGCCGCGCTGGCCGAACGCGATCCCGAGGCGCTGCACCGCGCCCCCGAGCACCAAAGCGTGCGACGCCTGGATGAAACCCGCGCCGCCCGCTCCCCCGACCTGGCCAGCCTGGGCTGAACCGGTTGGGAACCCCCTTTTGAGGAAAGGCGGTTCCCAAACCCTCCGTCAAACCTTTTTGTTCCTTAAAACGCGGAGGGCGCTTCCACCACAAGCCCACGAGCACGAAGGCGATGATTTGCCAGAACGGCTTGTGGCGAAAGCGCCCTCCGGTTTTGATGCAAAAGTTTTAGGAAGGGGGATTCAAAGCGAACGTGTGAGCGACCCGGCAGAGCCGGGGCTGCACAACGCGAAGCGCGGGGGGAGCACTCTTTTTTTAAAAGGGTGGTCCCAACGTGCATGGAATACGAACTGGCCGCAGCGATACCGATGACTCCTCCGGCTGTTCTCGGGGTCGGTATCGGTATCGGAATCGGTATCGTAATGGTTATATCATGCGCCCACGGCTGGGAGGCTGGCGGCAGGCGGGGGTGGGGCGGGTTATATTTCTTAACTTATGCAATCGCTGAACACCATCCGCAATCTTGGCATCATCGCCCACATTGACGCGGGCAAGACCTCGACCAGCGAGGGGATGCTTTATTACACCGGGCGCACCCACCGCATCGGCAGCATTGACGACGGCAACACCATCCTGGACTATCTCCAGGAGGAGCGCGAGCGTGGCATCACCATCGTCTCCGCCGCCGCCACCATGCCGTGGCGGGACCACTTCATCCACCTGATCGACACTCCCGGACACATCGACTTCACCGCCGAGGTGGAGCGGTCCCTGCGGGTGATTGACGGTGCCATCGTCATCTTCAGCGGGGTTGAGGGGGTGGAGGCGCAGAGCGAGAAGGTGTGGCGCCAGGCCGACCGCTACCACGTGCCGCGGCTGGCCTTCATCAACAAGCTGGACCGGCTCGGCGCCGACTTCACCCGCGTGCTCGACGAGATCAACCGGAAGTTCAACAACTGCGCCGTGGCCGTCCAGCTGCCCCTGGGCATCGAGAACGACTTCCGCGGCGTCGCCGACCTGGTCACCATGGAGCTGCTGACCTTTTCGGAGGCCAACAACGACCTCATCACCCGCCAGCCGTTGCCGCCCGACCTAGAGATTGAGGCGGAACTGCGCCGCGAAGTGCTGTTGGAACGGCTGGCCGACACCTCCGACGAGATCGCCCATCTCTACCTGGAGGGGAAGCCCGTCCCCCCCGAACTGATCCGGCAGACCCTGCGCCGGCAGGTCATTGCCCGGCAAATCGTGCCGGTCTTCTGCGGCAGCGCCAAGCAGCGGATCGGCATCCAGCCGCTGCTGGACGCGGTGCTGGACTACCTGCCGTCGCCCGAGGACATTCCCGAGATCCCCGCCCACCGCGGCAAGGAGCACGAGCCGGTGGTTCTGCATCCCGACCCGGCCGGCCCCTTTGCCGGGCTGGTGTTCAAGGTGGTGGCCAACGCCAGCGCCGACCTGCTCTACCTGCGCACCTACAGCGGCACCCTGAAAAGCGGGGTCACGCTGACCAATTCGCGCACCCATGAAAAGGTGCGCATCAAGCAGATCCTGCGCCTGTTCGCCAAGAACACCGAGGCGGTGGAGCAGGTCGGGCCCGGCGACATTGTCGGCATCATCGGCCCGCAGAACTGCGGCACCGGCGACACCCTGGGCGAGGTTCACAAGCCGGTGGCGTTCGAGAAGATCCAGTTCCCCGAGCCGGTCATCTCGATTGCCGTCGAGCCCAAGCTCAGCCGCGACAAGGACCGGTTGAACGAGGTGCTGGCGCTGATGTGCCGCGAGGACCCCACCCTGACCCTGAGCATGGACGAGGACACCGGCCAGCGCCTGCTCTCCGGCATGGGCGAGCTGCACCTGGAGATCAACATCAACCGGCTCGGGCGCGAGTTCAAAATCGAGGCCAAGGTCGGCGAGCCGCGGGTGGCCTACCGCGAGACCTTTACCGGGCCCGCCCTGGTCCACTGTGTCTTCAACAAGACCATGGGCGAGACCGAATTGTACGCCGAAACGGAGATCGCCTTCCGGCCGCTGGCGCGTGGCGGCGAGCTGTTTACCACCGCCAATGCCATGCACGACAAGGGGATGTTGCCGAAAAACCTGGTCGAGGCCGCGGTCCGGGCCCTGGGCGACAGCCTGCGCACCGGCGGCGCTCACGGCTATCCGCTGATCTATGTCGCCGCCGACCTGCGGAGCCTGACCATCGAGCCGGACAAGAGCACCGAGGCCGCCGTGGCCGGCGCCGTGCTGCATGCGGTCGAAAAGATGATCCGCGAGAAGGGCACCACCGTGCTCGAGCCGGTGATGCGGCTGGAGGTCACCGCGCCCGACGAGAGCGTCGGCGAGATCACCGCCCACTTGCAGCCGCGCCGCGCCGTCATCAACGAACTGACGGCCATTGCCCCCGGCGTCAAGCGCATCTTCTGCGAGGTGCCGCTGGCCGAGATGTTCGGCTTCGGCAAGGCCCTGCCCAAACTCAGCGGCGGCCGCGCCTCCTTCAGCATGGAGCCGTGCGGCTACCAGGAGCTTCCCGCCGAGCTGGCCAAGAAACGCTTTGGCTATCTGTGACGGGCCGGCGCGGGGCAGGAAAGACGACCAACGAAGAACGGAAAACGGAAATTACGGAACACAGAACGCTGAACGGCAGGGCGAAGCCTGCTGCGTTTCAAGCCGGTCGGCTGGGCTGGGGGGAACCAACCGGGCGCCGGGGTGTCGAAACCCCACATGTCCGACGTCCAACCGCCAGTTTTGACTTGACAACCCTATTCTGGAGATTCCCACTGCCATGCACTTGAACCGTTGTTTCCTGCCGCGGCACGCGGTTGCCGCCGCCATCACCGGTGCCCTGCTGTTCGTGGCGGGATGCGGCGGCCAGAAAGCGCCGTCGCCGGCCCCGGAGGCGCAAGGGGCACATTCCCCGCCGGCCGTTTCGGCCCAAGGCAAGGCTTCGGCGTCCCATGCCGGCAGGAAGCCCACCATGGCAGCCGAAGGGCCCACCGGCCGTTCCTTTGTCAAGGCGGACGCCCAGGAGCGCCAGGCCCTGGAGCAGGCGTTGAAGCTGTTCAAGTCTTCCGGCGGCGATGCCCAGGCGCGCCTGGACGCCCTGTCCGAGTTGATGGGGGTTGACGACAAGGAGGTGCTGACGGTGGCGCAGCTGGCCCTGGCCGGCACCGATCCGGAGCAGCGCCGAATGGCGCTGGAACTGCTCGCCGACTTCACCTCGGCCGACATTCTGCCGCTGGTGACCCAGGGGCTGGGCGATGCCGACCCGGCGGTCCGCCAGGCGGCGCTGGCGGCGCTGGCCGAGCAGCACAGCCCCGCCGTTGCCGGGCTGCTGGCCAAGACGGTCAATGACAACGACGAGGAGACCCGGGCGGCCGCCTTGAGCCGGCTGTTCGAGGAGGCGCCGGCGGTCTACGCCCCGTTGCTGCACGAGGCGTTGGCCTCCACCTATCCCGAGGTGCGGGAGAAGACCCTCGACCTGTTGTTCGAAAACGGCAGTCCGGCCGGGGTCGAGGCGCTGTTCGCCGCCCTGGACACCTCCGATGCCGAGTTCCGTGAACAGGTCAACGACACCCTGG
Organism: Lentisphaeria bacterium; assembly: GCA_041651315.1. GTDB lineage: Bacteria > Verrucomicrobiota > Lentisphaeria > Oligosphaerales > CAITYL01 > CAITYL01. The sequence goes on from JBAZJM010000383.1 coordinate 3,738, forward strand.
ACAAGCTGATCTCGCAACGCTTCAACAGTGCGGAAGAGGCCCGGACGTTCTGGCAGTATCACCGGAACGAGTTCGACGCCGAACTCAACCCGACCCGCTGAGGCGGCCGGCGGTAGGCGGGACGGGGAGATGGCGGGCCAGTTGCTCCGCCACATAGCCGTGGGCTTCCGCGCTGAGGTGGAAACGGTCGGGCCGGAACAGGCGGTCGCCGAGCACCTCATGGGCGCGGCCGAGACTGCAAAACGGCACGTCGGCGGCGGCCAGCCGGGCGGCCAGTTCGCGTTCCAGCCGGCGGCAGAAACGGTCGGCCCAAAATTCGCCGGGCTGGCGGGTCGGTCCGAGCACCAGCAGGGGCAGGGCGGCGGCGCGGCAGTGGACGATGACGTCGCGCACGTTCTTCAGCTCGTCACGGATGGCCCAGGCATCGAGCCGGAAGAGGG
>JBAZJM010000384.1:0-4159 GCA_041651315.1 Lentisphaeria bacterium
TGACTGGAGTCAAACTCCTTTGGCATGGAACATGGGCTTCCCCGGCAACCCGTCCTTTTTACTTCGACACGCTTGAGGTGGTGCCGGAACCCGCCTCCTTGGCCTTGCTGGCCATGGGCGGGCTGGTACTGCTTCGCCGCCGGCGGTGATTGGCGCCCGGGTCATCCGGGTGGTCTGAAGGGGAGCATCTGACATGTCCGACATGTCGGACTTGTCAGATATAAACACCCCCCCGGCAAACCGGTCACCTGAGGCATTCTCCCATGAAACGTTCATTTACCCTCATTGAACTGCTGGTGGTGATCGCCATTATCGCGATCTTGGCCAGCATGCTGCTGCCGACGCTGGGCAAGGCCAAGGAATCGGCCAAGCGCATCAGTTGCGCTGGCAACCTGCACCAGGTCGGGCTGGCGATGGTGCTTTACGTCGGCGACTACAACTGCCTCAAGCCCGGTTACACGCCGTGGGGCGGCGGCGGCGATTATTTCTATTGGCGGGACTGGATGTTCTATTACGCGCCCTACGTTAAGAGCAACTTCGACCCTTTGACCGATTGGAACCTGAAATTGTTTTGGTGTCCCGCCTTTTTTGCCAATGGCGGCAATCCCGGGCCGCAGGGCCCGCCGTCCCAGCCCGATTGGGCCATCCAAAGCACCAGTTACTGGTATGGTGACGCCGCCGCCGGCGATCAGAGTTGCAATCCGCCTAAGCCGTTCCGGCTGGAGGTGATCGGCAACCGCCATGTCCTGCGCGAGGAAGCGCTGTTTCACGATGGCATGACCAGCATGAACCTGCTCTACAGTGATGGCCGGGTCGGATTGTACAAATATCTGAACACCAACTGGCCGCCACCATGATCTGCGGCGTGTTGGCGCCCGTTGGTTGTCCCGGCTTCAGCCGGTGGGACGGCGACAGGGACACGCAGCCCCGACTAAAGTCGGTACAACGAACTAAACTCCGAGGTTAAGATGTCTTCTTTTTTCCCAACGTATCGTGTCCTCACTGTTGGCGTTCTGGTTGCCGCCGTCACGGCCTTGGGGGCGCCGCCGCCGGACGTGGTGGACGTCAAGGTGCAGGCCGGCGCCAAGGGCGACGGCGTGACGGACGACACCGCCGCCTTTCGCGCCGCTTTGGCCACCGGTGCCCGGACCGTGGTGGTTCCGCCCGGCACCTACCGCCTCGGTCCCAAGCCGTTGGAGCTTCCGCCCCATACCACTCTGCGCGGGGCCGGTGCCACCACCGTGCTCAAGGCCGCCGCCGGCACTACCACCCTGCTGGCGCTGAAGGACGGCTGCGCGCTGGCTGACCTGGCTTTTGAGGGCCGGTTGGCCAAGGCCGGCGAAGCCAATGATCCCGGTTTGGTCCTGATCCGCGGCGCCAAGGATGTCCGTATCGACCGTGTCCGTTTCGACCATGTCGACCGTGACTGCGTCTTTCTTGACCATGCGGCCAATGTCACCGTCGCGGATTGTGACTTCACTGCCATTGGCCTGGCCATCAACACCATTTTTTCCCACCGCCTGCAGATCACCGGCAACCGGATCACGGATGCCCGCGTGCATGGCATGGAGATTTGGGGCAATTTCGACTGGAAAAACCAGGACACCGTTGATGTCGTCATCACCGGCAACCACGTGAAAAACGGCGGGGGTGGCGCCATTTGGGCTTCCGGCGGCCGCGACCTGGTCCTGGCCAACAACGTGATCGACGGCGCCACGGATGTCGGGCTTGACCTGGAATGGTGCGAGAATTCCGTCATCACCGGCAATTCCGTGCGTCGGTGCAAGAACGGCGGCATTGCCCTGTTCTTCGCCTGCCGCAACATTGCCATCACCGGCAATTCGGTGGTCAACGATTATCCGATCAGTGCCGCCGAGGAAAAGGACACCTGGTGGGTGCGCTCGGGCATCTGGCTGACCTATCCCGCCCGTGATCAATACAAGGAGGATCATGGCCACCGGGACATCACCATTGTCGGCAACAGCATTACCTGCGCCCCCGGCCAACGCCGGGCCATTTGGATCGGCAGTGAAAGCAAAAACGTGGTGGTCAACGCCAACGCCATCAACGGCGGCGGCGTTTGGTACGGCGGGGAGCACAAGGTCAACCCCATGATTCTCTCCGAACTTCCGGCCAACGTGGTGGTTCCGTTTGCTGGTAAGGGGAAGTAAAACCCATCCACGGTTTAACTGAAGTGGAATTAGCGTTAAGGTTAATGCATCCCATGTCAAACCCCATTCAGGCCAGACTCGCCACGCCGTCGCTGTCCCGGTCGCAACTGGCGTTCCGGATCGGCCTGGTCCGCCAGCGGACCCGGCAGTATCCGCTGCACAAGCTCGACTTTATCATGATGGATCTGGAGCGGCCGGAGCTGTCGCACCGCCACGCCGACTGGTGCGCGGGCGACCTCACGGGGCGGGTACTGGAATGCCTGTCCGTGCTTGATGGCGTGGACGGCCAGCGGGATGACCGGCTGCCGGAGCTGTTCGACCGCATCCTGCGCACCCGGCGCGCCTCCGGCCTGTTCGGGCGCTATTCCCCTCATCCCACCAAATGCCTGCCGCCCGAGGAGGATGTGGCCACCGGCATCTATCGCCTGTTCAACGGTTTCCTGCGCTATTACGAGATCAGCGGCGACCACCGGGCGCTGGAGGCCGCAGCCGCCACCGGCGACTGGTTCGTGGCCAACCGCGACCGCTGGCAGAAGCGTTTCGCCGGGGTCAAGGGATGCGCCTTGGAGTTTTGGATCACCGAGCCGCTGGCCCGGCTGTACCACCACACGGGCGATCACCGTTACCTTGACGTCGTCGCCATGATTGACGGGGCGATCACCGGCTGCGACCACGTGCATGCCCACGGGTGCCTGGCCACCCTGCGCGGCCTGCAATTGGCCGCCCTTTACACCGGCGACATGGGCTGGAACGAGAAACCGGAACGCTACCGGCGCCTGATCATCGACCGGCATTACGAGATGGCCGACGGTTGCATCGGGGAAATGCTGCCCCGCGGCTTTCGCAATGAGGGGTGTGCCATTGCCGACTGGCTGATGCTCAACCTGAACGCCGGGCTGCTCGGCGGCGGCGACGAGGCCTATGCCGCCGCGGAGAACATTGTCTGGAACGCCCTGTTCTTCAACCAGTTCGTCACCGGCGGTTTCGGCCACCGCGACCTGCTGCCCCATGGTTACGCCCTGGGCCCCCTGTCCGAGGCGTGGTGGTGCTGCACCGAGCATGCCGGCATGGCCATGGGCGAGGTCGCCCGCCACGTGGTGACCCGGCAGCTCGACGGCCTCCACATCAACCTGCTGTTCCCCGGCCGCTTCACGGTGGGGGAGACGGAAGTCGTCATCAGCACGGCGTTTCCCGCTGCGGCGCAGACCACAGTCCAAGTGCGCCGGCTGCCGCCCGGCGAGGCGGTGGCCCTGCGCGTCCCCGGCTGCATCCGCCACGCCGCCGTGACTGAAACCCGGACGGCCGACGGCCTGGTTCTGACGCTGAACGGGCGGCTGGGGCACTGGCTGCAACCCTACGAGGACAAGCAACTGTTGCGTTACGGCCCGGTGATCCTCTCGCCGCTGACCTATTATTGGAACACGGAATGCAAGAGTGTGGACAGCAATGTGCCCGACGGCTACATCCCCCGTTTCCTGCCGGCCGGCATCCCCCGCCTGCAGCCCGGTGCCGCCGATGCGGACGGCTTGCTGACCCTGGCCAAGGAGTCCGTTCCGGACTGGAGCTATTTCGAGACCGGACCCGATGCCGAACTGAGCGTCGAAGGCGCTTCCGCCCAGGTGCCGGTGCTCTTCCCTAGCGGCGAGGCAATGACCCTGTGGTTCTCGCCGCTCTGCCACATCACCTCCGACATGAGCTACTACGACACCCCGATCCTGTTCCCCGCGTGAGCGGTGGTGGCCGGAGCACCCTGCTCCGGGGGTAAACGGCTTGGTGGCGCGACGTGGAAACGGGTCGGCACGGGGGCGGCGGCGCGCATTGAGGCGACCATGCCCGGCGCCTACCTTCGCTGTGCCGCCCGCACCACCACTCTGGGGGTGGTCATTGACGCCACGGCCAACCAAGGGTGCCCCGCCGCCTCCATGCCGGTGGTCGAATACTCGGTCGATGACGGGCCGTTCACGGTGGTGCCGCTGACCCGGACGGGC
>JBAZJM010000385.1:0-4159 GCA_041651315.1 Lentisphaeria bacterium
TCGCCCTGCTCGACCTTTTGCAGGGTGCTGCGCGCGACAAAGGCGCGCTCGGCCATTAGTGCCGTCGGAATGCGCCGGCGTCGGCGCGCGGTCTTGATATCCTCGCCGAGCTTGGCCAGGGCGCGCTTGACCGGCAAGGGCATGGGCGGTGTGGTGCGCATTTTTTACCTCGTTATGACCGTTATTATAGCCGTAATATTACTTAATGTTCATTATAACGGTCATTAACTCGGCGCTTCGCGCTCAGCGTAGCGGCGCTCGCGCTCGCCCCGCGCACTCGGCTCGTTGGGGTACATGACATCGGACGATGTTGGGGCCACCCTTTTGGAACTAAAAATTTAGTTCTACAGATTGCACGGCCCCGCTTGAATTAGGTATTTTGGGAGGGTGGGGGCGGCATTGGCGTTGTCGGAAAGCTCACCGGAACACTGAACTTAATCCTGCTGAGTGATGTATTTTTGGTGTCGCTTTGACCCTGTGCCCCTAACGTAATCGCCCCCACAAGCACGCCAATCCCTCCTTTTGTCCCCTTTGCTTCCTCTGTTGTAACCGCAACATCAAATTCAATATTAGCGATAATCGTGTGGGTATTGAAATCGAAAAACATGGAGTGGATTTTTTCCCCCATTCTCAACCCAGACGGATTAATTTTGGCAGTGGTTCCCTTGTTTAGCTGGGCGTCTTCTATACCCTCAATTATTTGGCTTAACGTTTGCGAAACAAAGTCTTTGAGTTCCATGTTTTTCTCCTCATTTTAAGCGGGTAATCAACACCCCTAGCCGTCACAATATAGCCTTGCCGGGGCACTCCCCATGCCGCCACCCCCTGGCGTTGTCCCGGTTCCTGATCCGGCCCGCGCCGGGCCGGATCACAAACCGCCTACACTTCACCCTCACACCCAGTCGTTGCCCCTTGTGGCGTTACTGCTGGCGTTGCCGTGGTTGCGTTGTCCCTGCTGGGGGGTATAGTCAATTCAGTTACGGATATTTTTACAACCATATTGGAGAAAAACATGAAGCAATCAGAAGATGCGTTCACATGGTCTTGTACCTGTGGGCATTTTGTAACCGGGTCGTTGGATATGGTGGGACGAGACAGGGATTGTCAGAAATGTAAAAAACATTTAGAATACATAGTTCGCTTAAGTGAACCTATAGAAAGAAAAGAATATTTAAAACTTAGATTTTTTGATAGCAAAAAAAATGCCATTGAATATTCAGAGTTCCAACAAAAATATTGGCACACGGTTGTTGTTTATAGAAATGACGAGAAAATTATTCGCTTTGGATATAACGGTACCGTAAAAACAATGTGTCCAAGAGTACGTCAACCAAAAGTGGAATAATTAGTAAATTTTTTATGGCTGTTAAGGCGTTCTATGTGTTATTAATTAAACAATTTTCTACTTACCAGAATTAAACAAATTAGATATGTACCCCCATGCAATAAAAATGTTATATCCTGGTAATAATGACATCCCAAATCGTGCCATTCTCGAAGAATTAGGTATATGCCCATACAAATAAGACATATGCACTTCTCTACCTGACATTTTATTCTTTTTCCATGGTTTACCCCCTATAGCATTGGGGACGTACGTAAGCAACATATTGCGCATAAATTAATAACACCTTTTTTAATGGCTTAAAACAGGCTTAAACGTGATAAACGGTGGCATAATTTGCGTTTAAGGGTTTCCCGGTCAAGCATGCACCGAATATCGCTGGTAGCTTGTTGCCGGGCGTGGCAGGCAGAAGGCAGAGGCGCGAGGCGTTTGCCACGGTCTACGGTCGAACCGGGCACATAGGGACGGGGACGCCAGTGCCCCGGTCTCCCTATCCCCGAACATGTTGGCCACAAGAGGCACAAGCAATCCAGGCATGGGCGCATACGGGGACAATGCGCCAGGGACAGGTGAATAGCGACCATTCGATGTGCGATGATCGAGCGCGAGCGCGAGCGCGAAAAAACCAAACCATCCCACCCGTCGCGCTCAGCGTAGCGGCGCTCGCGCTCGCCTCTCGCACTCGAATGGTGTGCCTATACGGTGCGCGTTTACGGCTCGACCAAAGTTAGGGCGGGGCTGGCGAGGGCGGCCCAGTGGCGCAGGGCGCGGTCGGCGCGGGCGTTGACGGCCATCCAGTGGTGGCCGATGCCGGCTTCGTGGATCCAGTGCAGCAGCCGGTCGATGGGCTGGGGGAAGCGCACGCGCAACGGGTTGCCGGGGAAGGCCATGCCGGTAGACAGCGCCTCGCCGGTGAGGACGGCGCAGCGGTAACCGTCGCCGGCGGGCATGAGGTTGACCAGGGTCACCGGGCCGGGCCGGGCGGTGAACCGGGCGCAGCAGCCCTGGTCCATCAGCCGCACCGGGGCGAGGGTGATCTGGTCGGGATGTTCGGCGAGGGAGAAGGAGCCGCTGCCGCAGTGGGTGAGCACGACGGAGCCATCATCGAGCGGGTCGAGCCAGTCGGTGTTATGGGTGGGGAGGCCGGTCAGCCGGGTGAGGAGCAGCTGGCCGACGGCGCCGTTGACGTCGCCTTCGCAGCCCAGCGGAATGCCCTGGTCGGCCAGCAGCGAGGCGGCCAGGCAGACCTTGCCCATCAGGTGCGGGTAGCAACCGACGGTCAGCGCCGAGAGGCCGTGCTGGTCGACGCGCTGTTTGACGGCGAGGTAGACTTTCATCGAGTCCAGGCCGGCGGCGTCATCCACCTGGCAGCGGCCGGCGCGGGCTTTCACCGAGTCCCAGAGGTCGCGGGCGCGGTCCGGGTCGGCGGTTTGGGCATCGGCCAGCAGTTGCGGCAGGTCCAGCGGCACGACGCGGGGGCCGACGGCCTTCTTGAGCGCCAGTTCGTTGACGGCGACCTCGGTCATGCCGCCGGCGCGGTGGCCGGCATGGCCGATGCGGGCGCGGCGCAGGCCGGCATGCAGGGCGCAGGCCCGCAGCCAGTCCATGGCCTCGCCGTCCGGTGTTAGTTGTTCCGGCGGCCCGTAGAGCGCATGGTAGCGGCGTCCGAGCTGGTGGAGGCAGGCGGTGAGCTGCTGGTGGCCGCAGAGGGCGCCGGTTTCCATGCCCGGCAGCGCCCACAGCAGCAGGGGGGCGGCGCATTCCTCCAGCAGGTCGAAAACGAGATAGTCCTCGTACCAACTGACGGCCACGATGACGATGGCGTCGAGCTGCGCCCCGGCGGCGCGGCGGCCGGCGGCGACGGCGCGGTCGGGGGTGTCGACCACGCCCAGGTTGAGCACGGCGCACCCAAGCCCGGCCAGCCGGGCGGCAAAGGCGTCCGCCGCCGCCGGGGCGTTGTGGGCGCCGACCTCAAGGGGGCTGCACACGGCGGCCACGGCCACGTTGGGGGCCAGCGGCCGGAGGCTGGAAGAGTTGGTGGTCATGGTCATCGTCCCTGTTCACCACGAAGACACGAAGATCACGAAGCCGGATCGAAGCGTTTCATACAACTTCGGCTTCAAAATCATTCTCTCACGGAGACACAAAGGCACGGAGAAATAAACCATATTTAATTGTTATTTAATTAATTATGCTTTCTTAGCGCTCTCTATGCCTCTGTGAGAAAATATGAATTTCTTCGATCCAGCTTCGCGTCCTTCGTGCCTTCGTGGTGAATGATTTAGGTTTATGCGGGATTGGGCGTTTCGGCGGCGGGCGGTCAGCCGCCGCGGTATTTTTCCCACAGTGCGATCATGGCTTCGACGCCTTCCCAGGGGGTGTCGGGGAAGAGGGCGTCGACGGGGTGCAGGATGAAACGGTGGGTGGGGCCGAGGATGTCGATGGCACTGCGGATTTCGCGCTCAAGCCGGGCGCGGTCGAAGGCCTGGCGGCCGCCGCCGAGGGAGAGGGCGTTGGTGCCGCCGACCAGGGTCAGGCGGCCGCCCAGCAGGTCGCGGGCCTTGGCGAGGTCGAAGCGGTCCTGCACGGGATCGACGAAATAGACGAGGTCGACGCCGGCGTCGGCGAGGCGCGGGCCGAGGGTTTCGACGCCGGTGGTCATCACGTAGCCGAACTTCTTGCCGTGGCGGTGGGCGATGGCGGCGAGGCGTTTGACGTGCGGGAAGACAAAGCGGTTGAACAGGTTGGGCGACCAGAAGTCGGTGGAGGAATACCAGCCGCGCTGGCAGACCATGTCGACGCCGGGGTCGACAT
>JBAZJM010000386.1:0-4140 GCA_041651315.1 Lentisphaeria bacterium
CGCTTCAGCGGATTGCCAGCGACCTGGCCGTGGGCCGCGACCAGGCCCGCCGCTACGTCCATGAGCTCGCGCGCTGTAAGCTGGTCAAGATTGAATCCAAAGGCCGGGCCGGATTGACCCCTCGCTACCTGCCCGTTTCACCGGTTGCAGATATGCCACCGGTTGCATTAATGCCACCGGTTGCAGATATGCCAGGGGAGGGGTTGCAGATATGCCATGGGGGGGGAGGCATTAATGCCACCCTAATAAACAAGAGAAGAAACAAAGAAGATAAGAGCGCATCCGCGCCGGTTGTTTTCCCAGATTCGTTGGATGTTCCCGAATTCCGCGCGGCTTGGGAATCTTGGGAGGGGTACCGCAAGGAACGTCGGCAGGGATTGACGCCATCAACGCGAAATCGGCAGCTGGCGCAACTGGCCGCTCTTTCGGTTCCCGATGCCATCGCCGCCATCGATCAATCAATCACAAAGGGCTGGCAAGGGCTGTTCCCGCCGAAACCCGATGCCATTGCCGCCACCCCAACCGCCCCCAAACAGCAGAGGTTATGCCTGTGAAGACCTACCAAGATTATGGCATCGACGCCCCCAATCATGGAACCGGCGAATTTTACACCACCTGCCCGAAGTGCTCCGCCGGCCGGAAAAACTCCCGCGACAAGTGCCTGTCAGTTAATCTCGACAAACGAGTGTGGCACTGCAACCACTGCGGAGAGGGCGGAGGGCTGCCCCCCGAATCTACGCCAGGCCGCGCCACTGCCCCGCCAGCACCCCCATGGCCCGCCGGCGCGCCCAACACATCACCCCTCACTCCCGACGCCTTAAAATGGCTGGCGGCGCGCGGGATATCGCCGGCAACCGCCGACGCCTTCGGGCTGCGGTCATGCCTCTGGATGTTCCCGAAGCTGGAGGGGCAGCAGCCGGCCATCGCCATTCCGTTCCGACGCGACGGCCAGGCGGTGAACTGGAAAATCCGGGCGATCCGCGAAAAGGCGTTCAGCCAAACCAAGGGGGGGCCGCAATGCCTGTTCAACAGGGATGCCGTCCAGGCCACCCGCGAGGTGATAATCACAGAGGGAGAACTCGACGCCATGGCCCTACATGAGGCCGGGTTCCCGAACGTTTGCAGCTGTCCCAGTGGCGCGCCGGCACCTGGGGCAAAAGACCTGTCCGGCAAACTGGCGTTCATCGATGGGGCCGCCGAAGTTTTTGCCGAAGCGGAGCGGATCATCCTGGCCACTGACAAAGACGAGCCCGGCCTGGCATGGGAAAAGGCGCTGGCGGAGAAGCTCGGGCCGGAACGCTGCCGCCAGGTCACATGGTCAAGCGAGTGCAAGGATGGGAACGACGTTTTAATGAGCTTCGGGCCGGCCGTCCTGGCGGAGTGCATCCAAAACGCGACGCCGTACCCGATCCAAGGGCTGGCGACCTTTGCAGACTACCGCCAGTCCATTCTCGACTATCACGCCGCCGGCGGGCTGTCCCGTGGGCTGCCGACCGGCTGGCGATCCGTGGATACCCTCCTGCGGTTGCGCCCCGGTACCTTGAACATCCTTACCGGTATCCCATCATCCGGCAAGTCTGAATGGTTGGACGCGCTCATGCTGAACACCCTCCGCCTGCATAAATGGAATTGGGCAATTTTCAGTCCCGAGAATTATCCGCCGGCCTATCACTTCGGCAAGCTGGCGGAAAAATGCGTGGGCAAGCCGATGTTTAGCGGGTTCAGCCTGCCGGCGATCACGCCCGACGAAATCGACGCGACCATAGCGGGGTTGTCCAAGTTTGTGCACCTGCTCACCTTTGATGAGCAGCCGGCCACTGTGGACAGCATCCTGTCCCGACTGGCCGTGTGTGCCAAGCTGCACCATATCAATGCGGCCATCATTGACCCCTGGAACGAGCTGGAGCACGTCCGGCCGCCAGGCGTGAACGAGACGGAACACATTGGACAGTCACTAACCAAATTCCGCAACTTTGCCCGGCTGCATAACGTGGCGGTGTGGATTGTGGCGCATCCGGCCAAGATGTTGAAGGACAAAGACGGGAAATACCCGGTTCCGACCCCCTATGACATTTCCGGGAGCGCCAACTGGCGCAACAAGGCGGATGCCTGCGTTTCCGTGTGGCGCGACCTGGGATCACCGGACAAGGCGCATCGCGTTCAAATCCACGTTCAGAAAGTCCGGGATAAGAATCTCGGTAACCCCGGCACGGTTGAACTCGACTGGCAGCGGGCGACTGGCCGGTTTTTTGAGGTTGGGCAGCTGCCGCCGTCTGGCTATGGCGTTGAACAGGGGGGCGCGTAAACCATGATAACGCTTGCCGCCATGTCTGCCGAATTCATCACCGCCGCCGCCATCGTCGTCTTCGGCCTGGCCAGCAGCACCTCACTGACAGAACCGGTCGTCCATCGAACCGGTTTGTTGGGTGGAAGTCCTCAAAAGGAACACCGGTCGTGATGTACCACCTCCCCACGAAACGGCACCCGCGCCCCGTTATTTCCCGCCTGCTAGAGTGGCTTCAGCGCCACCCGGAGGGAGCAACGGCACGCGACCTTGAGCGGGCCGGAATTGGCCGGCCGGCCCCAGCCATCCGCGCCACCCTGGTGGAACTGGTCGAACTTGGCGCCGTCGTCGCCGCCAACGGCCCGACCACCGCCCGCGGCGGCCGGCCGACCAAGCGCTACTTGGTGGCCCCCTGGCAGCCGCCGGCCGCGCCTCCAGAAGCGCTGGCATCCCCGTCCGCCGCTTCCATGGTTCCGCCAGCGGACGAGCCGCTTTTCTCCCTGCCGCATCACTGCAAGGGTTGCGGTCAGGAGCGCGTGTTCACGAGCAACGACAAACTCTACTTTGCCTGTCCGGCCTGCGGCCACCTCTTGCGCGTCAGTTTCGGTTGAATCGGATGTTCCTTCTCCCCCCCCAAAAAAAATGCCATCAAACATCACCCGACGAAATTACGCAAAAACATCAACAAATATCAACCGACGAAACCACGCCAGGTCCATTCAAGTATTCCAACAAATTCCATCCGACGAAACCCCGCGCCATGATGGCGGTGAGGGATGGAAGCGTTGGGGATGGGCTATAGGGGGCGGCTGGCGATCCGGCGGCGTGCCCGGCAGAACTTATGCCCGTGACGGCATCGTTCATGACCTATTGCGTGAAGTAGGCGTATCCCCGAACCTTGTCAGGTTATCCTAATCACGCGGCCGCCCAGCCCTCGGACAGCACTTCGGCCTGTTCCAGCACCGTCTGCGTCGCCTTCTCCTGCATGTCTGGCGGGTAACCGTATTTGCGCAGGATGCGCTTCACGAAGACGCGCAGTTGCGCCCGGACGTTGTCGCGGAGGGTCCAGTCAATGGTGATGTTCTTGCGCACGGTCGCGACCAGTTCGCGGGCGATCCCCCGGAGCGTGTCGTCGCCCAGCACCTTGACGGCGCTGTCGTTGGTCTCCAGAGCGTCGTAGAAGGCCAGCTCGTCATTGGACAGCCCCAGTTTCTCGCCGCGGGCGCCGGCCGCGCGCATATCCTTGGCGAGCTGGATGAGTTCCTCGATCACCTGGGCCGTCTCGACGGCGCGGTTCTGGTACTTGCGCACGGACTGCTCGAGCAGTGCCGCGAAGGAGCGCGCCTGGACGATGTTGTGCTTGGTCCGCGTCTTGATCTCGCCCTTGAGCAGTTTTTGCAACAGTTCGACGGCCAGGTTGCGGTGAGGCATGCCGCGCACTTCGGCCAAAAACTCGTCCGACAGGATGGAGATGTCCGGTTTCTTGAGGCCGGCGGCGGCGAAGATGTCCATGACCTCGTCGGAAACAACCGCCTTGGCAATGATCTGCCGGATGGCGAAGTCCAGCTCCTCGTCCGTCTTGCGGTCGCCGGGCACACCCTTGGCGAGCACCGCGCGCACCGCCTGGAAGAACCCCACGTCGTCCCGGATGCGCAGCGCCTCCGCATGCGGCACGGCGAGCGCGAACGCCTGCGACAGTTCAGTGACGGCCCGCAGTAGCCGGGCCTTGCCGTCCTCCTGGGCCAGGATGTGTTCCTGCGCCGCCGGCAGCAGTGCCAGCCGGGCCTGGGGCGTGCCGGTGGTCCAGCAGGCCCAGTTAAACCCATGGAACAGCCCCCGGCAGATCTCCAGTTTCT
>JBAZJM010000387.1:0-4135 GCA_041651315.1 Lentisphaeria bacterium
CCGCCGGTGCCCCATCTCCACCAGATGCTGCACCATCAGCGCCCCGCCCTCGACGTTGTCCGAAACCGCAAAATCCACGTCCTGGCCGGCGGGGTACGAATCGAGCACCACAAAGGGGATCTCCCGTTCCCGCAAGCGGGCCAGCGCCGCCACATTCGCTGCCGCCGGCTCAAACCACACCAGCACCCCGCCTTCGCCCGGGGCGCAGGGCCGGTCCAAAAACTCAATCTGCTCTTCCAGCGTCTGATAAAAATCCACCCCGACCTGAAACCCGTGGCGGCCCAGGGCATCATAGGCGCCTTCCAGCACCCCGTGCTTGACGGAGGCCCGGCCATTGTTGGGACCGGCGGGACACAACGATTTCACCCACCGGGTCCGGTTGCGCACCAGGGGGCTCCGCTCGCTCACAAAGGTGCCGCTCCCCTGCCGGCGCACCAGCAGACCGTCGGCCTCCAAAGCGGCCAAGCCTTTGCTGACCGTGGTCCGGCTGACCCCGAGCTCCTTTTCCAGCTCACGCTCCGCCGGAATCTTCTGCCCGACCTGCCAGTCACCGCCGTTGATGCGCTTGCTAAGCGTATCAACCACAAACTGATAGCGCAACTTCTCCGTTGTTTTATCCGCGCGGCAAACCATCTTGATCCACCTCAAGTCCACCCAAAGTCCAAATGGCTTTATAATGGATTTCTTGAACTATAGACACACTTTCGCAATCGCGCAAATTTTCGGCAAAAAAACGCGGCGGCGCACCAGGGGAACGGCTGGATGGTCCCGAGGCGGCAGCCTCCCTGTGGAGTGTGTCGGCAGCTTTTGAACAGAAGGGAGCAAAGGAAAAGCCAACCCGGCATTTCCCCCCTTCGTTTCCCTTGTTGCCTTCTGTTCAAAAAAACCCTGGGCTTGGTGTCCCCCCTTGGATCCAATCAGGGTTCGCGGGCGGCCCACCGGCGCGGGACGGAATAGGGTTCGCCCTGGCGTTCCACGTGGGCGTCACCCGCCAGCAGGTTGAAACGGCCGCGATGATGGTCGCCGACATCGCGGAACTCCTGTCCGGCACTGCCGCCGGGGAGCGGGAACGTGCCGTAATCGGTTTCCTTCCAGGTCACGATCCCGGTCAGGTCGCTGCCCCAGCCGCCGGCCGAACTGCATCCCTCGGGACGCCGCAGGGCGTCGACAATGAAAATCTTGTCATGCGGATTTTTGATCTCCTGGGAGCGCACCGGGCTTTCCGAACTGGTGCCCCAGCCGCTGCACCAGGCCCGGCTGCCATACAGGGCGGCATCGGGAACACCGCTCCAGCAGGCACCGGCCCCGATGGTGTTCATGACGTAGGAACAGGCCGGCACGGTGGCGTGTCCGGCCTGGTCGAAACCGTACGGGGTGAAGGCGGCGGCCGGGGCGACTTCCGGGCACAGGACCGCTTTGCCGGCGGCCAGCCCCCCCGTGTCCGCCAGAAACACCGACCAATGCACCTCCTGGCTGGCCGCCTCCTCGCACTTCAGCACCGCCGGCAGGGTCCAGCCGTTGAAGTCATCGGGGTAATTGAAGGCGGCGCAGCCGACCTGGCGCAGGGTGGCGCGGCACTGGATGTCCTTGGCCTGCGCCCGGCTGCCGGCCAGGGCCGGCAACAACAGGCTGGCCAGGATGGCGATGATGGCCACCACCACCACCAGCTCCAGCAGCGTGAAACGCCGCCGCCCCGCCCAAGCCGCCCAACGCCGCCGGGCCACTCCCTCATCCCGTCCCGCCATGCTCCGTCCCCCCGGAGATCATATTCCACATGACGATGTTTGCGTTATGTCGTTTGACTATAACCGGTTGAGCCGCCAAAGTCAAATCCACTCCCCAAAAATCGTCAGGGGTCACTCAATGGGAGGGGGGGCTAATCGGGAACCGGTTTTTCCGAGCCGGGAACGTAGCGACCGCCGGGAGCGTGAGTGACCGGTTAAAGGCGGTTTGTTTTGATCCTGACCCATTTTGCATTTCCGTGCCCGTGCCCCTGTCCATGCCCGAACACCCGCGTAAAGTAAGGATGCCCATGGACTGCTTCGACCACGAAAGAAGGGATGGTAGTTCGGGCACGGGCAAAGGCACGGGCAGGGAATGAATGATGACATTCCATGGGACAGCGATGAAGATAAATTGCTATTTTTAGATTGTTTTGTATTTGCGACCTCTGCGGTCTTTGCGGTTAATTTGCCTCAATTTCTGCTTTCAGCTTTCCCCATTTCTGCTTTCGTTTGACCCGTCACGTTGTTCCGGGCTCGGTAAATCCCCAGCCCCCCTTGCCCGTGATGATGCCACTCAATTGACACCCCCCGGGAAACAACCATATTCCCACGAACGCATGGCAAAACCATGCCATCGGCAAACCTATCGGAGAATCATACGGTCATGAACACCGTGCGCATCGGCATTTTGGGGGCTTCAGGATACTCGGGCGAGGAAGTGATCCGGTTGTTGCAACGCCATCCCGGCGTCCAGATCACCCGCATCACCTCCCGGCAGAACGCCGGCCAGCCGGTGGCCACCGTGTTCCCCCGCTTTGCCGAATCCGGACTGAGCTTCTGCGCCCCGAACGCCGAGGACATCGCGGCCAACTGCGACGTCGCCTTCCTCGCCCTGCCCCACGGCACCGCCACCGAGTACGCCATTCCGCTGCTCAAGGCCGGGGTGAAGGTCATCGACATCAGCGCCGATTTCCGGCTCAAGGACGCCGCCGTCTACAAGACGTATTACAAGGAGGAGCATCCGGCGCCGGAGCTGCTCAAGACCGCGGTCTACGGCCTGCCCGAACGCTACCGGGCCCAGATCAAGGACGCCCGGCTGATTGCCTGCCCCGGCTGTTACCCGACCAGCATCATCCTGCCCACCGCCGCCGTCCTGGCCGCCGGGCTGGTGGACCTCGGCGCCGGCGTCATTGCCTGCAGCCTCAGCGGCGTTTCCGGCGCCGGCCGCAAGGTCGACCTGCCCTACATCTTCCCCGAATGCAACGAGAGCGTGCGCCCCTACGCGGTCACCGGCCACCGCCACCTGCCGGAAATTGAGCAGGAACTGGCCGCCGCCGCCGGCCTGCCCAAGCTGGCCATGAGCTTCATCCCGCACCTGGTGCCGGTCAACCGCGGCATTCATTCCACGGTCATCCTGCAGCCGAAGGCGGGCGTGACCCTGGACCAGGTCACCGCGGCCCTGCAACACGCCTACACCGGCGAGCCGTTCGTGCGCCTGCTCGGCCCCAAACAGCTCGCCGACACCAAGCACGTGACCCTGACCAACATGTGCGAGATCGGCTGGACCCTCGACGCCCACACCGGCCGCCTGCTGCTCAGCAGCGCCATCGACAACCTGACCAAGGGCGCCGCCGGCCAGGCCGTGCAGTGCCTCAACCTGCTCAGCGGCTTCCCCGAAACCACCGGCTTGCTGTGACACCACTCCCCATCAAACTCAATTCTCTCACAGAGCCACAGAGACACGGAGAATGCGACGGATGGCGCCATGACGAATAACTCACCCGAAATGCACGACACACGCATTGTCCGAAAGACGAAGCGCCCGTCAAAATCATTTCATGATCTGGCTGGCAAGATTTGTGGCTCTGGACGCAAAGGCATGAAAGATTTATCAACTAATCCGGCCCACATGGAGACGTTCGGCCAGTGACGCTCCCGGTGCCATTGATAATTATACATTCATCTAATTGCGCAACAATTAGATGAACAAACAATAAGGTTTGGCAAGGGATGGGGCGCGGGGAAGGCAGCAATCTTTCCTCAAACGGTTTTCCCTTCCCCGCATCCCTCACTCTCAAAATGACTCCATCTTCTTCTCCCATCGTCATCCTGGGCGGCCGTGGCATGCTGGGCACCGACCTGACGGCGGTGCTGACGGCCGCCGGCCACGCCGTGCGGGTGCTGGACCTGCCGGAGTGCGATGTCCGCAACCCCGCCCATCTTGACGCCGCCGTGGCCGAAGGCGGCGTGATCGTCAACTGCGCCGCCTACACCAACGTCGACCAGGCCGAAAGCGAGCCGGAACTGGCGCGGCAGGCCAATGCCCTGGCCCCCGCCGAACTGGGCCGCCTGGCCCGGACCCGCGATGCCTACGTGCTGCACATCAGCACCGACTTCGTCTTTGACGGCGC
>JBAZJM010000388.1:0-4100 GCA_041651315.1 Lentisphaeria bacterium
GTCGACCTCGCTCTTGAAGATCTCGTTGCGCCCCGGCACACCGGCGGAATGGAAATGGCCGATGACATCGAGGTTCTTGCGGATGTGCTGGACCAGGTCGCCTTCCATGATCTGCATGTGGTAGCAGTCAAACAGCAGTTTCATCCGTTCGGAACCGACGGCGCGGCAGAGCTCGGCGCCGGCGTCGCTGCCGGTCAGGAAATAGCCGGCATGGTCCCAGCGGGTGTTGAGCGGCTCCAGCAGCAGGGTGACGCCGGCCGCTTCGGCCAGCTTGGCGGTCGCCTTGAGGCCGTCGAGCACGGACTGGCGCATGGCGGCGTCCGTCATGCCCTCGACCACGTTGCCGGTGCAGACAATGGTCGCCGGAATGCCGGCGCGGCGGTTGAAGTCCAGGGTCAGGCGCGCCCGGGCCAGCCATTCCTCGCGCTTGGCGGGATTGGTCAGGCCGCCGCCCAAGGAACCGTCGGGGGCGCCGACCACGGTGTTGGAAATGCGCACCCCGGCCGCCTTGGCCAGCGCCGCCAGCTCCTCCGGCGAGCCGTGCCAGCTCAGGTCCTGGACGAACCACATCTCCACCGTCTTGAAGCCCAGCCGCGCCGCCGCCGCAAACCGCTGCTCAAACGGCAGCTTGGTCAACGCCATCTCAATGCATAATCCGAGTTCCATGATCCTATCTCCCAGAGAGTTGTTAGTGTAGAAGAGCGAAAACTTGGGGCCACCCTTTTGAAAAAGGGTGCTCCCCAAACCCCTTCCCAAAACTTTTGTTTCCTAAATACCGGAGGGCGCTTTTACCACAAGCACACACGCATCAATGCCATGATTTGCCAGCATTGGCTTGTGGTAAAAGCGCCCTCCGTGTTTAAGGCAACAAATAGGTTTGACGGAGGGTTTGGGAACCGCCTTTCCTCAAAAGGGGGTTCCCAACTTGGCCGCGTTCAGGGAACGAGGGTACGGAGGACTTTGTTGATGCCGGTGGCGATGGCGTCGCAATCGGCGTCGGAGTAGTTGCAGTTGATCTCGAACATGACCGCCTTGGAGAGCAGGTCGAGGGTGCGCGGGCACATCTCCTTGGTGTACTTGGGGAGTTCGGCCTTGGGCACGGCGCTCCACGGCAAGCCGTCAGCGGCGACCGACTTGTAGTCGAGGATGTGATCCCAGTAGGAGAAGATGTGCCAGTCACGGACCTTGGAGTCGTAGATGCCGCCGGCGGGGACGCCCTCGGCCTGCATGGCGGGAATGGCCTGGCGGGCGTGGTCGGCCTGGGGCATGAACATCGTCAGGCAGATGCCGGTGTCGCCGGCGGGATCGGCAACGCGGCGGAAGCTCATGCCGGGGCGCAGCTCGATGGCGTCCTGGATGCGGCGGAAGGCGCGGCGGTAGCCGGCCAGGGTCTTCCCCGCCTTGCGGATCTGGGCCAGGGCGACGGCGCCCTCCAGCTCGCTCATCCGGTAATTCTCGCCGCAGAACAATTCGCCGTCCTTGCGTTCGCGGGCGAAGCGGTCCGGGCGCCAGCAGGCGGCGCAGTCGTGCCAGTTCTGGGCGCGGGTGTACAGCCATTCGTCGTTGGTGGTGACGAAGCCGCCCTCACCGCTGACGATGACCTTGTAGTAGTCGAAACTGAAGCAGCCCAAAGTGCCGATGCTGCCGAGCGGCTGGCCGCGGAAGGAGCCGCCGCCGGCCTGGGCCACATCCTCAATCACCGGAATGCCCTTGCGCTTGGCCACGTCCATGATCGCGTCCATCTGCGCCGGAGCGCCGCGCATGTGCACCGGGACGATCGCCTTGGTGCGCTTGGTGATGGCCTTCTCCACCGCCACGGGGTCAAGGCAGAGCGAGTCGTCGACATCGACGATCACCGGAATGGCATTGGCCGCCACCACGGTGGCGGAGGTGGCGAAAAAGGTGTAGGCGGGGACGATCACCTCGTCGCCGGAGCCGACGCCCAGGGCGCGGTAGGCGGCCACCAGGGCGGAGGTGCAGGAATTGGTCGCCAGGCAGTACTTGGTGCCGACCAGTTCCTTCATCGCCTGTTCGGCGGCGGCCACCTTGCTCGGGCGGGGGTTGTAGTAACGGAAGAGGTGCGGGCCCTTGAGGTTCTTTTCCGCCTCAATGGCGGCCAGCACGGTTTTCCGGGTCTCGTCCGACATCTGCCAAAGGTCGAGGAGCTCCAGCAACTCCTCCTTGCCGATCTTGGTCGGATAGGGGCCGAGGGCCTTGACGGCCTTGGGGCCGCCGTTCATGGCGAGTTTGTCCTGCATGGCGGGGGGATCCTCTTGTTGTGGGTTGGGCGTTCTGCCGCAAAGGGATGGAGTGCCGGGGGGGTGTCCACACCCGGCGCGTACTTGCCAACACTATAGGTTAAATCCGAACAGTTGCAAGCTATTTGTTCGTTATTCCGAACGATTTTGTTGATTTTGTTCGGATGCGTGGTATGGTGTGTGGACGATAAGGGGCGGCCACGGACGCACACGGACGGGACGCCGCCCCGCCGAGTTCACCACAAAAGACACAGAGGTAGGACGCCGCGGGCGTTAACCCGGATTTTCAGAGCCGGGAACGTCAGTGACCGGTCAAGCGCGCCCCTTTTTACATTTTCGCCCGCCCCCCCAACCCCAGATCAAGGAGACCCACCCCATGTCCGGCACCTTCCGCTTCACCTTCGGCCCCTGGAACATCCACGAGGGCGCCGACCCCTTCGGCCCGACCGTCCGCCCCGCCCTGTCCTTTGAGAAGAAACTGCCGCTGTATCGGGAGCTGGGCTTCGAGGGCGTCCAGTTCCACGATGACGACGCGGTGCCGAATCTGAACCAGTTGTCGCCCGCGCAGGTGCTGGCCGCCGCCAAGGACGTGCGCCGGCAGCTGGACGCCCACGGCCTGGCGGCCGAGTTCGTGGCGCCGCGCCTGTGGGAGGATCCGCGCACCATCGACGGCGGCTACACCGCCAACGACCCGGCCTGCCGCCAGTACGCCATCGACCGCAGCCGGCAGGCGGTGGACATCGCCAACGCCTTGGGCACCAAGCTGATCGTGCTGTGGCTGGCCCGCGAGGGCACCTACCTGCGCGAGGCCAAAGACAGCAAGGTGGCGGTGGAGCGCATCGCCGCCGCCATTGACGTCCTGCTCAAGCACGACCCCGAGATCCGCATCGCCATCGAGGCCAAGCCCAACGAGCCGATGGACCACACCTACATCCCCACCACCGGGCACGCCATCGGCCTGGCCGCGCTGACCTCGGCGCCGGAACGGGTCGGCGTCGTCATTGAGAGCGCCCACGCCATCCTGGCCGGGCTCGACCCCTCCGACGAAATGGGCTACGCCCTGGCCTGCAAGAAATTGTGGTCGGTCCACCTCAACGATCAGAACGGGCTCAAGTTCGACGAGGACCGCGCGTTCGGCGCCGTCGACCTGCGCCGCGCCCTCAACCAGGTGCGCATCCTGGATGCCCACGGCTACGGGAACCAGGGGGAATGGGTCGGCCTCGACGTCAAGGCGATCCGCACCCAGAAACCCGAGGCGGCGCTCAAGCACCTGCGCAACAGCCGCGCCGTGTTCCTGCGGCTGCTGGAACTCTCCCGCGGCATCAGCCAGGGCCGTTGGGCGCAACTGGTGGCCGACCGCGACTACGAAGAACTGGATCTGTTAATCCTCGACACCCTGATGGGCGCCAAGGGGTGACCACGGAAGCAAGGGGTGTATGACAATGATGTTGGTTGGGAACCCCCTTTTGAGGAAAGGCGGTTCCCAAACCCTCCGCCAAACCTTTTTGTGCCTTAAACACGGAGGGCGCTTTTACCACAAGCCAATGCTGGCAAATCATGGCATTGATGCGTGTGGGCTTGTGGTAAAAGCGCCCTCCGGTATTTTAGGAAACAAAAGTTTTGGGAAGGGGTTTGGGGAGCACCCTTTTTCAAAAGGGTGGCCCCAACATCATCCGACAAAACTATCATGCCCCACGCAGAACGACAGTTAGCAATCATGAGGTCATCATGCCGATTCATTTCACCGCCGCGGACTGGACCCGGATTCGGGACACTTACCGCCAGTGGTGGGCGGGCACGCTGGACCGGCCGCTCATCCATCTGACCGTGGACGGGGCGGCG
>JBAZJM010000389.1:0-4090 GCA_041651315.1 Lentisphaeria bacterium
CAGTAATAGACGTCGGCGAGCAGCGATTCGAGCCCCTCAAACTCGTCGGGGACGTATTTGCGCTCCTCCATCTCATGGGCGACGCGGGCCATGATGTGCCAGAAAATCTGCTCGGCGGTGGCGCGTTCGCGCAGGGTCATGGCGCCGTGGAGGAAACGGTCGCGCACTTCGTCGCGGTAGAAGACGGCGTCGTGGTAGCACTCCTGCAGGTTCTTGGTGGTCAGGGTGGCGTTGATCTCGAACAGGTTGACCAGCAGTTCCTGGGCGTTTTCGGGCAGTTTCTCGGGCAGGCCGTGGGATTCCAGGCGGCTGACATCGAGGACGTTGAACAGCAGCACCGAGTAGTAGGTGACGGTGGCGCGGCCGGACTCGCTGATGATGGTGGGGTGCGGGACGCCGGCCTTGTCGGTGGCCGCCATCACCTGCTCGATGATGTCGGCGCAATACTCGTCGATGGTGTAATTGCTGCTGCTCGGGAAGTTGGTGTGGGAGCCGTCATAGTCGACGGCCAGGCCGCCGCCGATGTCCAGGATGCTCATGGCGGCGCCTTCGCGGGCCAGGTCGACATAGAAGCGGACGGCTTCGGAGACGCCGGCGCGGATGTTGCGGATGTTGGGGATCTGGGAGCCGAGGTGGTAGTGCAGCATCTGCAGGCAGTCGAGCATCTCGCAGCCGCGCAGGGTGTCGACGACGTCGATCACCTGGGCGGGGTTGAGCCCGAAGACGCTGCGGTCGCCGCCGGACTCGGTCCAGTGGCCGCCGGCGCGGGTGGAGAGCTTGAGGCGCACGCCGATGCGCGGCCGGACGTTGAGGCGGGCGGCGCGCGCCAGGACCAGGCCGAGTTCGCCGGGCATTTCGATGACGATGATGGTCTGGATGCCCATCTTTTGGGCGTGCAGGGCCAGGTCGATGAATTCCTCGTCCTTGTAGCCGTTGCAGACCAGGAACGCCTCGGGATCGTGCATGTAGGCGACGGCGGCAATCAGCTCGGCCTTGCTGCCGGCTTCCAGGCCATGGTGGTACTTGCTGCCGAAGCGGGTGATCTCTTCGGCCACCTGCTGCTGCTGGTTGACCTTGATCGGGTAGACGCCGCGGAAGGCGCCCTGGTAGCCGTTGGCCTGGATGGCCTTCTGGAAGCGGTCGTTGATCAGCGCCACGCGGGAGTCCAGGATGTCGCCGAACCGCAGCAGCACCGGCATGCCCAGGCCGCGCGCCTTGAGGTCGGCGACAATGCGCATCAGGCTGATGCTGATCGGACTGCCCCCGTTGCGCGGCCGGACCAGCACCTCGCCGTTCTCGGAGACGTCGAAGTAGCCCGCGCCCCAGTCGCGCACTCCGTACAGTTCGGAGGCGTTCTCCACGGTCCAGCGTTCCAAGGTGCCGTTTTTCATGCTGGTAATGTAGCCGCCCAACCCCCGGTCACTTCAGGTAGGGCACCAGGCTGGCGATGGGGATCATGTGGGCCAGGCATTGCTCGCGGGTCCAGCCCTTGACGGTGTCCATGGTCACGGCATCCGCCACCTTGAAGGCGCCGCTTTGCAGGCGGCGCAGTTCCCGCAGGTGCGCGCCCACCCCGAGCGCGGCACCGATGTCGGCGGCCAAGGTCCGCACATACGTCCCCTTGGAGCAGGCCACTTCGAATTCGACGTCGGGGATGGCGATGCGGGTGAGGGTCAGGTGGTGGATGGTGACCGGGCGCGGCTCGCGCGCGATCTCCTGGCCCTTGCGGGCCAGCTTGTACAGCGGCCGGCCGTCCACCTTGATGGCGGACACCATGGGCGGGATCTGCTGGAGGTCGCCGACAAATTTGGCCGCGGCCGCCGTGACCGCGGCCGCCGTGACCGGCGACGCGTCCGTGGTGCGCGTCACCTTGCCGTCGCGGTCCTGGGAATCGGTTTCGACGCCGAGCCGGAAGGTGCCCGCATAAACCTTGTCCTGGCCGCTCAGCCGGTCGGACAGGCGGGTGGCCTTGCCAAGCACGACGACCAGCAGGCCGGTGGCGGCCGGATCCAGGGTGCCGCAGTGGCCGACCTTGTGAAAGCGGAAACGGCCGCGAATGCAGCCGACCACGTCGTGGCTGGTCCATTCCGCCGGCTTGTCCACCAGCAGCACGCCGCTTTCCTTGAGTTCCTGGAGTTCTTCAGGGGTCATGAATGCACCGGCCCGGGTTCGGTCTGTGGGGTGGCGGAGGAGGGCGCCCGCGGCGCCTCCGGAACAAGAGGGAAAAGCCGGGTACTGTAACCGCCCAAGCGGCAAAGGATAACTGTGCCGGTCCCTTCCGGGCGCATGTCCGTTCCGCAGGGGATTGTGGTTTGCCGTTGATTCAACACTGAGGACATCCACCGATTTCTTGAACAGAAGGAAGCAACGGTGGCGAAGGCTGGATGGTCTTGAGGCGGAAGCCTCCATGGAGTGTCGGCGGCTTTGCCGATGCCGCTGGGGCGATTGTCAAGCCCTGCGGCCGGTGGTATGCTAGAACAAATAGTGCCGGCGTTCTCACCAGAAGGAGTTCCCCCATGACCGCCTTGCGTTCCACCCCCCCGCCCGGCCGCTGCCGTGCCGTGGCCACCACCCCGGACCGGCCGTGGCAGTCCCTCGTTCCCAGCGGCCGGCGGCCGGACGTCACCCTGCAGGTGACGGAGGAGGCGTTCCAAAGCTGGGACGGCTTCGGCGGCTGTTTCAACGAAATGGGCTGGGACGTCATCCAATGCCTGCCGGCGCGGGAGCGCACCCGGCTGTTCCGCGACCTGTTTGCCCCGGAGGACGGCTGCCGTTTCACCCTCGGCCGCCTGCCCATCGGCGCCAGCGACTACGCCCTGGAATGGTACAGCCACAACGAGACCCCCGGCGACTACGCCATGCGGCATTTCGCCATCGACCGCGACCGGCAGTATCTGATCCCGTACCTCCGGGCGGCTCGGGCGGTGCAGCCGGAGCTGCGCCTGTTCGCCTCCCCCTGGAGCCCGCCGACCTGGATGAAGTCCCCGCGGGTCTACAACTACGGGACCCTGGTCTGGGACCGGCCGACCCTGGACGCCTATGCGCTTTATTTTGTCCGCTTCGTCCAGGCCTACGCCGCCGAGGGACTGCCGATCGCCCAGATCCATGTCCAAAACGAACCGCTGGCGGACCAGAAATTCCCCTCCTGCCTGTGGACCGGCGCGCAGCTGCGCGACTTCATCCGCGACCACCTCGGCCCGGCCTTCCGCAAGCACAAAATTGCCAGCGAGATCTGGCTCGGCACCCTGAACACGGACAACTACCGGGACTATCCCCAGGCCCTGTTCAGCGATCCGCGGGCGGCGGCGTTCACCGCCGGCATCGGCCTGCAGTGGGCCGGCAAAGGGATGGTGCAGCGGCTCAACCACGCCCTGCCCGGCGTGCCGCTGATGCAGACGGAGAACGAGTGCGGCAACGGCGACAACAGCTGGGCCTACGCCCGCTACATCTTCAACCTGATGTGGCACTACATCACCAACGGCGTCCGCGCCTATGTCTATTGGAACATGGTGTTGCCGCCGGGCGGTCGCAGCAGCTGGGGCTGGACGCAGAACGCCATGATCACGGTGGATCCGGCCACCCGCCGTTTCCAGTACAACCCCGAATTCTATGTGATGAAGCATTACGCGGCGTTCATTACCCCCGGCGCCCGGCGCCTGGGGGTGCACGGCCCGCTGGCGGCGGATGCCGTGGCGTTCCGCAACCCCGACGGCGAAACCGTCGTGGTTCTGCAAAATCCGAGCAACGACGCCACCTGCCGGGTGGCGCTGCGCGCCGGTGCGGGAAAGGCGCTCACCCTGGAGCTGCCCCCCGGGGCGTTCGCATCGGCCCGGCTGGCCTGAGCGCCTACCCATTTCCTGGCCGCCGGCAAGCGGGACGAGATTGCGGCCATGCTGATCGATGCCTATATTGTATAACGATAAGGTGATCGATCAAAGGAGTGTGTTATGCAGGCCGTCACGTTGTCACCCAAGTTCCAAGTCGTCATTCCGTTGCCGGTCCGGCGGAGCATGGGGCTGCGGGCCGGACAAAAAATGCAGGTCATCGCCTATGAGGGCCGGATTGAACTCATCCCGGACCGCGAGATGAC
>JBAZJM010000390.1:0-4078 GCA_041651315.1 Lentisphaeria bacterium
CATCAAGGCCATGATTTGCCAGCATGGCTTGTGGTAAATGCGCCCTCCGCGTTTAAGGAATAAAAAGGTTTGACGGAGGGCTTGGGAACCGCCTTTCCTCTAAAAGGGGGTTCCCAACATGCATTCACGTCCCGCCGGGTTCGGGGGTGACGCCGGGAACTGGCGTCATGATCTCGAAATAGGTGTCCATCACCGGTTTCCAATTCGTCTTGGGATAGCGTTTGAGCACCAGGTCGGCCGTGCGCCGAGCCTCCGCCTTGTGTCCCAGACGGAGCATGGTGCTGACGCTGAAAGCCAGGGCGTTTTCCGCAATCACACTGTCCTGCGGCAGCATCTTTGCCACCAGCGCGTACAGCTCCAGTGTCCGTTTCAGGTGCTCGGGGTCTGACAGCGCGCTCACCCGGTTCGCCAGGTAGAATGCCGCCTGGTAGACCGCCAGCGCCGCGTCGAACTGCCGGTCCAGATACAGGAAGTCACCGTAGCACACCTGCACCCGCCGGTCCTTCGGTAGGGACGCCAATTCCGGCGGCTCCGCCACGAACTTCTTCAACTCGCATACCTTGTTCAACCGATAGAAGGCCGATGGACGCTTATCCACATCCTGTTGCCGCACCAGCGGATCGATGTTCAGCACCCCGTTCAACACGTTTTTCGCCTCGTCCCACTGCTCCTGCGTCATCAGGCAGAACGCCAGGCGGTAGCGCGCGCGCCGCTCCAGGTCGCGCAGGTACCAGGACGCCGTCAGCCCGTTCACCACCTTGTCCGCCGGCGGCTCCTCGTCCCGGATAATCCCCCACTGGTCGATTTTCCGGCTGTCCGCCGTCGGCGCGCTGATGGCCCGGCTCTTGTCCGGGATCGTGTACAGCGCCGCCTGCCGCTGGTTCGCCGCCGCCGTCCGGCACCAGTCCATGGCGTTGCGGAACCACGGCGCCGCGCGCTTGCCGTCCCAGAACTCCCGCAGGCAGAGCGTGCCCGCCTCCAGCATCGCCTCGCCCGCATAGGGACTGTCGGGACTGCGCTTGCACAGCTCCTGGAAATAGGCCAGCTGCCGCTCCGTCGCGTCCTTGCCGCCCAAGCACTGGCCGCGGTAGAACTCCGCCGCCGCCCCGTACACGCTCTTGTCCGCCAGGTTCTGCAATTCCTCATAGCGCTTCGCGGCGGCCTTCAGCTTGCCCGCGCGGCGCAACTCCTGCGCCTTCTTGTACAGCACGTAGTCGAGCCCGTACGTCTCCACCAGCAACCGTTCCTCCAGCGCCAGTTGCCGTTCCGCCAGCCCCGGCCGCAGCGCCTGCCATTCCTTGTCCAGCGGCTTGGCCGGGCCTTCCTGCGTGTCGGAGATCTTCTCCCGCTTGAAATAGGCGTCCCCGGCCGCCAGCGCCGCGTCAATGGCCGCCTTGGCCTTGACCGTCTCCGTGGTGCCGGCCAGCACGTCACTCTGCCCCGCCAGCGCCACCGCCAGCGGCAGCCCCGATGTCCGCTTCACCGCGTAGTCCAGCAGCTCCAGCGCCTCGCCCGGCGCGCCGGCGGTCGCCCGGATGCGCGCATGCTCCGTGAACACCAGCACCCGCGGCCATTCCAGGTTCGCCTCGGCCAGCGCGGCAGAGTCCGCCGTCCACTTCGCCGCCTCCGTGTACTTCTTTTGCCCCCGGTAATGCGCCCCCAGCGCCGCCCGCGCCGGCGCGCTCACCGACACGGACGCGCTCCGCGCCGCCCGCTTCAAGCCCGGCAGATCCGCCTTGCCCGGCTCCGCGCCTTGGGCCTCAGTAAAACCAAGCAACGCCGCAAGACCGGCACACATCAACAAGCGGGATGCTAAACAAAGACGGTTCATGGCATGTCCCACGGTTAAAGCTAAAAACGATGACGCAACATTCCATCCCCTGTGTCGTTATCACCAGCTTCATTGATTTGCGATATGTGCCTGATTGCTAAGGAGTGACCACAGGTGTTCCTTTATCGATTACAGTACCAATGCTTGAACTATCATTAACCAGTTTTCCGTCTTTTTCATCCCAATCAGCTGTACCCCAACTGTTGCCGGTCTTGCTGCTAAAACTTTTTAGTTTCCCATCCGAATGATATTCTATCATTTCCTGCATGTCCCCTCGCATATATCCTGCCAGCTTTCCATTTGCAAAAAATTTAAGATGATAACTACGTTCATTAAGACGAGCTTTGTGACTTTCATCAGTGTAGACCATTTTTACGAAGTAGGTCATGGGGCCATCCTTAGAAGCATAATTTGCCAATTTTGTGATCGTTTTGCTCTCGTTTATGACTGCACACCAAATACCATTATTATTGACAATTGGAATATCGCCTCTTACAACTTTATCTTGAAAGTGTTCCATTTCTCGTTGTGCATCGCCAGCAGTATTCAAGCTTTTTTGCAACGATTGCCTAATCGCCGGTGACTTCAGTGAATCAAATGTTGTTTTTTGTTGCATGACAGTCTCGTAATGATTGTCGGCAGCCAGAGCACACGTCACCAATAACAATGTGCAAACATAAAAGACACCTAGTTGAATCATGTTCATGAATAGAACCTCTCTTTATGGTTGTTGATTTAACCAATCTTGCAAGTGCCATGGATGCCAAAAACCACTAAACGGTGGGATGGGTGGCGGAATATAATTAAAGACAGGCATAGCAACGCCAGAAGCATTCCCTATTCGGATGGTGCCCCAAACGCAATTACGAGTATCATAGTCATAGGCACCAGGTGCCGCCAACCACGCAGAAAGGTCATTTAGGCCGTTTACCAAATTCTGAAAGGTAATCATCCAGTCGTGATGTGCTGTCGCGGTATGCCCTTGGCCTCCAATATCAATCCACCCATCATCATGTGATTGTCCCTGATGAACTGGAAAAAAACCGCCGTCCGAATTTACCATCCATGTGAATGGTGGAGATATGTTCCTAAGAACCCCCTGAACAGCGGATGCCGGTTCAATAGACAAGTGCCACCAACCATGACCAATTAGCCCAGCATTGTCGCAAAATGCTGAGTATGTGCAATGCACTACATACACTGTGGTTATTTTTTCATTTCCGCATGAACAACGAAGGACAGTTTTGGAGGCCTGAGTTCTGTCTATAGTACGCACCAGCTTGCCCGACCCACTTGCGGTTCCCTCTGTTACTTCAAGCATCCAACAGGCTGGCAGATTAGCTTCTGCAATGCTAGGGGCCGGTACGGCCGTGACGGTAATGACGGAGCCGGCAACTAGCAACATGTTCACAACGAAAGTGCGGGTATCAGGGTTTCCGTCGCCATCATCAATTTCACGTTCGATGGTATCTGGTAAAAGAGCATCCACTTTTAGTACGCTCACACTCACCTTATCCTTGAACTCCGGTGGGGCGTTGCCGCCAGTCTGGGCGGACGGGGTGAAGGAGAGGGTGAGGGTATCGGGACTGGCGGTGCTGGTGCTGGCGGTGATGCCCTTGAGGTAGACGGGCGACGGAATGGAACTGGCGGAGGCGAAGGTGGCGGTGGTCTGGGTGCCGCAGAGAAGGGCGGAGGAAGAGGAAAGCGCCGCGTCACTGTACACATCGAAACTACTGGAGGACTTTTCCAGCTTGGCGGTGCCACCCATGGTGGGCGCAACGGACAGGCTGACCGGCACGCCGCCGCTGGTGGCGGTCGGCGTCAGGACGGGCACGAGCACTGCCGTGGTGTCCTCGTTTTTTTCCGCCACGGCGGAGGCGGCAATGTCGACATCCATGACGTTTACAGTGGCGGGGGCGCTCAAAGGGCCGGAAAACGGCGCTTGCTGAGTCGCCTGGGCGGTGACGGTGACCGGCTGGCCGGTGGCCACGCTGTTATTGGTGACAGTGGTCGTTCCCGCAGGGTTGGGATTGAAGGCCAGGCCGGTGGAACTGGTACTCCAGGACGGCAAACTCACCCGCGTGGGCGGCCAACAGGCGATCAGGGTGGCCGTGGTCGGCCCTTCCCGCGTCAATTCATTGCCATCGTGGGCGCTGACATACACCGGGTCGGTGATAACGTCGATCGAGTGATCCCACGCATAAGCATGCCACGGCTTGACGATAGGGGTGGTTCCCCCCGTCCCGG
>JBAZJM010000391.1:0-4076 GCA_041651315.1 Lentisphaeria bacterium
GCGGTGGACTCCGATGGCGATGGGTTGTCGGACTGGCTGGAAGTGAAACTTGGGACCGACCCATATGACCCGGATACGGATGGCGATAGTCTGTTGGATGGCTGGGAAGTGCGGCACGGCTTTAATCCCTTGGATTCCGAGGATGTAATTTTTGAGCCGTTGGCGGGATGGTGGAAACTGGATGAAACGGCCGGCGTCACGGCGTATGACAACAGTATTTACACCAATAATGGCGCTGTTTCCGGGGCTGATTATGCGGATGCAGGTTGGAACTTTGTTTACTCGTTCGATGGCACCAATAGCGCCGTTCTGATCACCAATTCCTGCCATTATAAGCCGCCGTATGTTTCCGTTGCCGCCGTGGTCAATTTTGCCGCTTGTCCGGATGCCGTTACGAATGGAGGCGTGATTGACGGCCGGATGCCGCTTCTGGCCCAGAACAATCCATCCGGCGGCTTTACTTACGCATTATACAAGACCACAACCAATGCCTTGGTTTTTGAAATAGCAACCCTCTCGGCAACGAATGTATTACAAACGGTCGACGATTTTGTGACCACCGGGGTCTGGTACCATGTGGCGGGTGCCTATGACGGGGCCAACGCCAGTTTGTATGTCAATGGCGAAATGGCCGCTACAACGCCGTTCTCCGGAGCGCTCGAATACAATGCCGGCTCGGGGCTGACCCTGGGCAAGGCCGAATGGGTGTGCGGTTCGACCAGCAATCAATCCTATTTGTCCGGCCTGCTCAGTGATGTGCGGGTTTATTCCTCCGGGCTTGCCAGCTACGAAGTGTATGATCTCTGGTCGGCTTGGTCTGTCTATTATACCAACATGTCAAATCCGAACATTACCTTCCTTATGACCAACTCGTCCTTGCGGTTCATCCCGGTCAATACAAGCCGGGACTTTATGGTCACGATACACCCGACTAATGTGCCGCTGAACCTGACCTTGGAGCGGATATCCGGTGCAACGGGCCGGGCGACCTTCGCGGATGGTTCCACCTCGAAATACATTTTCGGCACAACCACTAATCTTGTCATTTGCGGTGCGGAGGCCAGCGATAGTGTAGACAACCTGCGTCTTCGGGCCGTCACCGATTCCGGACGGGAATACCAGAATCAGTTGTTCACTGTGGTCAAGCTGTTTGTTCAGGTGCATGGCGAGATGGGTCCGACGAATACGTATGAAATGTATGCCGGGATGAGCATCCCCGTCCTGCCGCTGGGCAAAGGCGAGTGGTTAACGCTTACAACAATTACTGAGCCGGAGGTGGAACAGGACACGGTAACATGGTGGAGCGATGGCGAGCCGGCGGCAGGGCTGGGCAGTACGTTTTGGGTGCATTGGCCGGATGGCGGGTGTGCTGTTGGAAATAGCTATGGTGCTGGGGCGTCGAATATACCATCGGCGAATGTGTCGTCGGTGTCTGCTACGCCGAATTCGGTGACTGAGTGGCAAAATGTCGAGATCACGGTGACCACGGATCCCTCCGGTCATGAAGCTGCTGTGACTGTTTCGGTTGCCCCGTCTGTGACCTTGGAACAGACAGGGGCTGGAACCTACCAGGCGATAAGACCGCACACGGGGGATTACACGGTTGCGGCAAGCATGGGTATGAGTGTTGCCAATACTTCCTTTCATGTTGACCCGCGTCCGGAATCAGAGCCGGAAGATTCGACGAATGATAATTCATATGCATTTGTGATTTCATTGTATGATAGTGGCTGCGTCGGCAACACGCTGGTGGCAAGTGGTTATGCGGTGCAGCAGGATAACGTCACATGGCAGATTACCGGCCCTAACCCCGGCGGCATTAAACTGATCCCATTCGGTTGCCAGGCGCGCGTTGAAGGAACCGGCACCGTAAAGGTGCGTGGCGCGGTTGGTACGAACCACCACCAGACAGTTACGGTTACTGTAGGCCAACCTTGTGCGTCGGGTAAGTGTGGGTGGAGCTCTGCAAGCTTTACCCTCGACAGCTTGAACATGGCCATCGGTCTGGGTCGCGCGTTCGATGGCAGCACAGTCGGCACCCTGACCTTGATGTCGAGCAATATGAACTCGTCTCTCTCCAAGCCTTCCACTTTGAGCTGTGTGGCCAAGCCGGAGGTGGAGCAGATCTGGACGAATTCCATGATGCGTCAAGTGCGCGCCACCGAGGGTTTGCTCGATATCGTAACGAACAACGACTATGCTTATGAAATCCGCTTCTATGCCGCCGCCGCTGTCGGGGCCAAGGCGAATGGATTGTATGGCGTGCAGGGCGATCCGATCAAGGTGCTCGAGGTGCGCAACCCGGATGAAGCCGCCGATTCCAACCGGCTGTGGATCACGGAAACCGTGATTGGCCATACGAACCGGACGGAGTTTATCTACGATGAGGACTTCCAAGCCTGGGGCCTGAGCAAAGGCGACGGGTTGAACGTGGAGACGTTGCTCAAGGAAGATCTCGGCAATGGGTATCGTCTGGAAACGCGCCAAATTATGGACGCCAACGAAGTGGTGGCGGCGCAGAGCGAGACTATGTTCTACACGTTTGCATGGGGTGAAGGAGTTGTGGGGCGGTGGGTGGAGTGCGGGAACGCTCAACTGGTCACGTCAAATGACTATTACAACAATGCTTCGGAGCCGGGCCGCTACGGCCAGTTGTACCAGGAGGTGCACTCGGATGGTTCATGGATGGTGTACGATTATGACACGAATGGACGAGTCGTGTCCGTGGTCAGTCCCTGGAAATCTGTGCCGGCGGGAACTTCCCCCGATCAGGCCAAGGCGGAGTATCGCTCGTATGCGTCGGTGGATCAGAACGATACCATTGCGGTACGGCCCTGGGAGCCGCGGATGGTGCGTGAAACGGTCGTGGACGTGGAAGTGGGCCGGACCTATTTCGCCTGGTATGTGAATGGCAACGGAGAAACCGTCCAGATCGAGGAACGGTGTGGCGCGCCGGGCGCCGACTATGGAGCCACAGGGAACCTGCGCACAACCACGGTGTATTATCCGACCAATACTACCGACGGCAGTGCCGGCCAGGTCAAGAACGTGACGTATCCGGATGGCCGATATGAGTTGAGCGAGTTTGAACGAGGCACATGGCAGGCCGATCAGGAGAATCCGACGAACGGGAACTTCTATGTCGGTGAGGGTAGTGACGCGATCCGGCGCCTCACTTTGCATGCGAGTACGGCCAATCCGAATGGCGTTGTGAACCGCTCCTTGATAGATGTGGAGGTGCTAGTAAACGGGCGCTCTGTCCTCAACGAAACCTGCCTCATGACCGCGCAGGAGAATGTACCGATTGCTTCTGCCGTGCGAGTTTTGGACGCCCTTGGTCATGTGACCGCAGAAGTCAAGTCCGATGGCCGCCGCATGGATGCGACCTGGGCGTGTTGTGGCAAGGATTACGAGAAAGATGAGCAGGGGCTGGAGCGTTATTATCTCTACGACGCTTTGAACCGGCTGGAGTCCACCGAACAGGCGGGCGTGACGGCCGGCGAGTATCCGGCACAGGCCGCTATTTATTGGACATATGCATACGATGCCGCCGGCCGGATGCTGCGGGAAGAACGGCAAGCCGGTGGCTTAAGCCAGATAACGAGTAATACTTACGATCTGGCCGGCCGATTGCTGGGTAAGACGGACTCTGCCGGCTTGGCAACAACCTGTGTGTATAGCGAGTCTCCGAAACAAGTGCAGGAAACACTGCCGGGCGGCGCCACGCGGGTGACGGAGCAGTACGCGGATGGCCGGCGCGCGAGTGTGACCGGTACCGCGCAGACTCCCGTGTATTACGACTATGGTGTGAACGAGGATGGCACGCAATGGACCTTGGAATACCATGGTTCCTCTGACTCGCCCTACCGGGCAAAAACCACCACGGATTTATTAGGTCGGACGGTTCGCGTGGAGAAGCCGGGCTTCAACGGAACGGAAACAAACGAATTCTTTTACAATGCCAAAGGCCAATTGATCCGACAGTCCACAACCGGCGGCCCGCAGTCTCTTTTCGCTTATGACGAATTTGGTAGCCAGATTCAATCCGGCCTGGACATTAACGCCAACGGCGAACT
>JBAZJM010000392.1:0-4071 GCA_041651315.1 Lentisphaeria bacterium
TTTCTATCATACCGTGCTTGGGCGCGGGTCGCAAGCGTCGTCTAGCCCGGCCCCAGCCGGGTTAGGCGTCCAATCGGACTTTTTTAGGGCCATCGGGACCCGTCCCTATGGTGCTTTCCCTATGGCGCTTTTGATTGGGGTCGGGCTGTTCTCCTTTTTCCGGATCCCGGCGTGTGCGACCAGTTGTGCAATCTTGTCTTCGGCGGGCATCGTTTTGACCGTAAACCGGAATGACCGGGCGACGGACTCGGCAACAATGGCGACATCACCAGCCGCCGTGTCGGTCATGACAATCCCGCCCCCGACTGCGCACCGCAAATCCAATGAAGTAAAATGGATTCTGGCTTGGCGGCGGTCGGCGGCATTTTTTCCGATGCGAATCATTCCTTTGGAATAGGGTGTCTCAAAGACCACGACTTCGTTGCAACCCCAAGGATTGAGCTTTTTTTGAACAATCCGTAGAAAGTATGCCTGGAATGACCGTTTTGTCATCCAAGCCAATTCCCAAACCGAAGCCAGTTGTTGGTTTTCCGCACGGATCTCGGCCTGCATTAGGTCAGCATACGAGAGACGGTTTTTTATGGCTGATTTTGAACGTTCATCTGGAGAACCGGAAACTATGGATTCGCCATCGGAAGATAAAACCGCTTCCGGATCGTAGGGCGGCAAGAAAAAAGCTAAAATCGCGGCATTCGAAACCCGTACGCCCGCCCCGTCAAAAATGGCGTTTCGTGACACCGGTTCGGCGAAACCGAAATCAAACGTGGCATACCCCAAATCAACGATTTGAACCGGTTTGGCTGAAGCGGAAAAGATACGATGCTTGGGCACCACAGACATCCGCTGCCGGGCCTCGGGAGTAGACAACAACTTATGGATCGCCCAATAACGCATCGCCGTTCGGCCCAGCAAGGCCGCCGCCGACAGCGACATCAACAGGAGAACCGCCACCCATGACAGCACCGTGGTCGTGTCATGCCTCAACTCGCGGATCGTCGCCGTTTTCATGAGTGGCACAATAGCGTGACACATCGAAAAAATAAACTTTGCGGATTCCGCAGGCAGCTCCTGCTGTCCCAGTCGTGGCCGGTCGCCCGAACGCTGCCTGCGGAATCCGCAAAAACGTACAAAAGTTTTGGAATCTTACGAGTGAAATCTGTTGCAAGATGCGCAAGATTTTAAATTTAACATTCAACATCCAACGTCGAAATCATCCATGTTGGATGTTGAGCGTTGAATGTTCGATGTTCGTTTTGGTTCCGGCTATGCCGGGTTGGGAAGGGGTGTTGGGGAGCACCCTTTTTCAAAAGGGTGGCCCCAACCTAATCCTTTTGTCCGGGGACAGGAAATGTCTGGGGGGTGGGGTTAGAGTGGCGGAATGTGACGAGTGGCGGTGGCAGCGGGGAGGCGTGGTCTGCGGATGGCGGTGGAACGGATTTTCTGGGGCTGGTCGCGGGACGTGGTGACGGCGGCGGTGGGGCAGCTCACGGCCGGCTGGCGCGGCGGCGTCCTGGACTTGGGCGACCGGCTGGCGGTGGTGCCGACCCGGCAGGCGGGGCGGCTGCTGCGCGAGGCGCTGGCGGTGTTCGCCCACGAGCACGGCTGCGGCGTGCTGCCGCCGCAGGTGGTGCTGCCGGAGCGGTTTCTCGAAGACCCGGCGGCCCCCGGGCCGGTCGCCTCCGTTGCCGAACAGACCGCGGCGTTCGCCCGGCTGCTGGAAGGCGACGCGGCGGCGGCCTATCCCAACCTGTTTCCGGTGACCGGGGGCGCGGCCGGCGGCACGCGCTGGGCCATGGACGTGGCCGGGCTGCTGTGCGAGCTGCGCCGGATTTTGGGCGAGAACGGGCTGTTGTTCCGGGACGTGCCGGCGCAGCTGGAGCGCGGGCTGGCCAAGTCGGACAACTGGGAGCCGCCGCGCTGGGCCGATCTGGAGCGGCTGGAGGCGCGTTACCTGGAGCTGCTCGCGGAGCACGGGTTGGTGGACCCGGTGCAGGCCCAGCTGGCGGCGGCGTTGCGGGCGCCGCTGCCGGCCGGGGTGGAGCGGGTGGTGGTGCTGGCGGTGCCCGACCCGATCCCGCTGGCGGTGCGCGCCTGGGCCCGGCTGGCGGAGCGGGTCCGCTTCGAGGTCTGCATCCACGCCCCGGCCGAGGAGCGGGAGCAGGTTGACGACTGGGGCCGGCCGACCGCGGCCGGCTGGGGGCGGCGGGTGCTGGATTTTGACGACGCCCTGGTCCGGCTGGCCGGCAAGCCACGCGACCAGGCGGCGGCGGTGGCGGAACTGCTGGTGCCGGAACCGGTGCCGGGGGCGGTGGTGGTCGGGGTGCCCGACGAACAATTGGTGCCGCATCTGCGGCGGGTGCTGGCGGCGCAGGGGCGGGCGGTCCAGGACCCCGGCGGCAAGGCGGTGGCGGCCCACCCGCTGTTCCAGCTGCTGCGCGACCTGTGCCGGCTGGCCGCGGAGGATGACGCGGACGCCTTTTTCGCGCTGCTGCGGCATCCGGACCTGCATGCCTGGCTGCAGGAACGGGTGGACGGGTTCACGGTCAGCGGCCTGCTGCGCGAGGCGGACCGCTTCCAAAACACGCACCTGCCGGCGGGCTTTGCCGAGCTGGCGGCGCGGCTGGCGGCGGGCTCCGGCGGGGAGCGCCGGGCCCCGGCCGTGCTGGCGGCGGCCGCCGCGGCGGTGGCCGGCCTGCTGGCGGCGTTCGACGGCGACCGGCTGGCGGAGTCCGCCCGCGGCTGGCTGCGGCAGATCTACGGCACCCGCCTGCTGCGGGACGGGCGGCCGGAGGACGCGGCGTTCCGGACGGTGGCCGCCGCCATCGAGGCGGGGCTGGCCGAGACGGCCGCGCCCCTGCCGGCCACCCTGCCGGCGCACGACCGGCTGGAGCTGTTCCTGCGCCAGCTGCGCAACGCCCGCCATTATCCCGAGGCGCCGGCCGGCGGCCTGGAACTGGCCGGCTGGCTGGAACTGGCCTGGCACCCGGCGCCGCAACTGCTGCTGGCCGGCTTCAACGAGGGGTGCGTCCCCGGTTCCGTGGTCGGCCATCCGTTCCTGCCCGACGCGGCGCGGCGCGCCCTGGGGCTGCCGCACAACGACCAGCGCTTCGCCCGCGACGTGTTCCTGTTCGCCGGGCTGCTGGCCTGGCGCCGCCAAGCCCCCGGCGGCGCGGTCCGGATCATTCTCGGCAAGACCAATGACGACGGCGACGTGCTGCGGCCGTCGCGCCTGCTGTTCCTCTGCCGCGACGACCAGTTGCCGGCGCGCGCCGCCCGCTTCTTCGCCGGGCTGCCCCCGGCCGCCGGCGCCCCGGTGCCGGCCTGGCAGCGCGCCTGGATGCTGGCGCCGCGCCGGGTGGAGCTGCCCGAAACGCTGCGCGTCACCGACTTCAAGGCCTACCTGGAATGCCCGTTCCGCTTCTACCTGACCCGCATCCTGGGCATGGCGGCGTGCGACGACCGCAAGGCGGAGCTGGATGCGCGCGACTACGGCAATCTCTGCCATCATGCGCTGGAAGCCTTTGCCAACAGCCGGGCCCGGGACAGCCAGGACCCGGCCGAGATCACCGGGGTGCTGCTGGCGGCGGCCGAGGCGGAGCTGGCGCGGCTCTACGGGCGGAACCCGTCGGCGGCGCTGCTGATCCAGTTCGAGTCGGTGCGCCAGCGGCTGGCCCACGCGGCCCGCGTCCAGGCGCAGCACCGGGCGGCCGGCTGGCGCATCCTGTCGGCCGAGAGCGCGCTGGAGGGGCTGACCGCCGGCGGCGTGCCGGTCCGCGGCCGGATCGACCGGGTCGACCGCCACGAGGCGGACGGGCGGCTGCTGATTTTGGACTACAAGACCGCCGACACCGCCAGCCCGCCGCAGGAGGCGCACCTGTTCCGGGACAGTGCCGCCACGGCCGCCTTTCCGCCCTGGCGGCTGCTTGCCATTGATGATTGCAAACCATTATGGTGGAAAGATTTACAGCTTCCATTGTATGCCGCGGCCTGGCGCCGGCGGTCGGCGGCCGGCGGCCGACCGCCGGCGGTCGGCTATTTCAACCTGCCCAAGGCGGTCAGCGAAAGCGGCAT
>JBAZJM010000393.1:0-4067 GCA_041651315.1 Lentisphaeria bacterium
CACCCGCCGGAAGAACCGGAGGAACGGGAATGGCGAGGAAAGGGGAAAAAGGCAAACACCAAAACTGCCCCGCCAATTCCCCCGCTAATCCCGCGCAGCACCAGGGTCAGCACGAAATCGCCCCATAACCGCCGTTTGTTGATCTTCATTGACCCCAGTTCCGTTACCGGGGCGCCGGGCTTTGCGACGCCGGCACGCATTCTCCCGGATCATCCGATTTCATCGCCGGCGCGGACGTCGCATCGCCTTCTGGAACGCCATGCAACGAGGTGTAGCGCCACCAGTCCTCGGTGGTGAGCACCATAGGATCAATGGACCGAGCCTCGGAAAACACCAGCGTGATGCCGCGATGCTCGGGATCGGCCGCCTTGACCTTGGCCGCCAACAACAACAGCAAGTTGCGTACAGGCAGGTTATCCGCTTCAAGAAGGGGGAGGACCAGCTCCAACTGCCGCTGATAGGACACCGTTTTCGGTGGCGGCGGCAGCGGAACGTCATAATCGAACGCCTTACTTTCAAACACGCCCAACAGCCGGAGCGTCTTCTCAATCTGCGCCATTTCCTCGGTCCCATGCCGGATAAACAGCAGCCGGCGGTCGGGCTGGTAATGGAGTTTGAACTGCCGGTAGAAGAAGCGGATGCCCAGGGATTCAAAATAGGCACGAATCCCGGCATCGGTCACCTCCCGCCCCACCATCGGCGCAAAAGCTGGTGAAACGGTAAAAATTTGGAAGCACAATGAAGACAATTCATAAGACTGATCCGCGATGACGATACGGTCACTTTCCAACCGGTAGTCCAGCCCAGCCCCGGTGCAGATGTAGCGGAGCGCATCCTGAACCGAAACTGGAGCCATGAACACGGTAAGACGGCGTGTCCATACGGTCTCATGCGGAGGCAGAAGCAGGTCCCGCTCAATGGGCTTGGCCGCCCAAATGCAATTGTCGGCATAGATGTAGGCGGCTTTCTCCGGCTCGTCAGGCTCTCGCCCGGTATGGCATCCAGCGGCGGCCACCAACAGGGGGATTAGGGCCCAGAAAAATTTTGATTTCATAGTGGCAACGCCTATTTGCTTGGGGCCATGTTGGGTTCCGCCAGGACGGGAGAAAATCCAAAGTGCTGCTGGCAATCATCTTCGCTGAACATGGCCGAACCATCCCACAGATAATTGTCATAGAGTAAAAAATTAACTCCTTGGTGCTCCGGATCGATTGCCCTTACCTTGTTGGCGAGTTCTCCCAAAAACTTGCTGACGGGAACTTCTTCCACCTCGACAAACGGGATGATCAAGTCCAGCTTATGCCGGTAGGGAATCTCATCCAGGATAGGAGGCCCGTAGGTATACGCCTTGCTTTCAAACATGCCCCGCGACCGCAATTCCTGCTCAATTTTGTCCAGATTAGGGGAAATGTTCCGAAGAAAAAGTAACCGGCGCGCATGGACATATCGCACCTCAAACGCTGGAGGAAAGTCTATTCCCAGGGCTTCCCAATACTGCCTGAGCTTGGCCGCGCTTGGCTCAGAACCGACAGCCTGCGCAAAGGCTGGGGTTACGGTGAATATTTGAAACCGGGGGTCCAAGAGGGCACAGCGCTTTTCCTCTATAATGATGCCTTCCTTCTCAAACCGATACCGCAGCCCCGTTCCCATGCAGACATAACGGAGTACCTCGACGACCGGGACCTTGCTCATGGACAAGGTGACCGTACGTTGCGACATACTGTTGGGCGGAGCAACGTCTTTGCGGACAAGCTGGGCACGCCACAGGTGTGAATTGGCATAAATGTAGGTGTTCTGGGCGGCAGGCGGCGGTTCCGGCGCGGCGGCCGGGCACCAGGGGACGGCCGCCAACAGGCCAAGGACGCCCGGCAAGAAGTTGGTTTTCCGCATCGCCTGGCCCTTCCCCACCGCCCCAAGCCACACCACACGCACCGTCGCAAGGGTAACCTAACGCCATTCCGCCATCTTCGCCCGCCTGGAACACGCGCAAATAGTTACGGTTTTGCTGCCGGCTTTTTCTCTTTCGGCGCGACAGTGGAATCGGTATGCTGAAGCCATGGTGGCTCGGTCAATACAATGGGAATCTCCGACTGGTCTTCGGCAAATACGAATGAAATCCCTTTATGTTCCGGATCAACCGCCTTGGCCTTGTCCGCCAACAGCAACAGTAACTTGCGCACGGGCATGTTCTCAGCTTCCAGGAGCGGGATGACCAAATCGAGCTGCCGCTGATAAAAAACCGTTTTCGGTGGCGGCGGCAGCGGAACATCAAGATCGAACGCCTTGCTCTCGAACATGCCCAACAGACGAAGTGTTTTCTCAAGTTGAACCATACCCTCGGCACCATGCCGGACAAAAAGCAGCCGCTTTTCAGGCGTATACCGAAGATTAAACTGTTGGCTGGAAAAATCGAGCCCAAATGACGCCAAGTAATTTTGGGCGGCGGCATCGTCGTTCGCCGCCGGTTCCAGTGCTCGTGCAAAGGCCGGCGTCACGGTAAAAATTTGGAATCGGACAGTGGAAAATTCATAGGAAAGGGGAGCAATAATGATGTAATCGTTCTCCAGTCGATACTCCAAGCCAGCGCTCATGCAGATATGACGAAGCGCTTTCAGCACCGTGATCGCAGTCATTGACAATGTTAACGTGCGTGTTGTTACTGTCTGCGATGGATACAGTGCCTTCTGGAAAATCGGTTTGGCTTCCCATATACGGTGGTCAGCATAGATGTACGCGGGCTTGACGATGTCCTCTTGATCCGTTTCGGCATTGCACCAAGAGGGCACAGACACCAAAAATATGGCCATCAGAAGAAGTTTGGCTTTTTTCATAATCGGCATGCCTTTTCGGTTGGTTATGCCATGCCTGGGGTTTTCGTTTGTGGCTAGGCACATGGCAGCGGGAGTCATTGGCCTGGGGATTCGGCATTCCCTGAAGTCGAGACTGGCACGACGCATTGTTGCCAGTCCGCCTGGTCAAGAACAACCGGTTTCTCCGTATCAACACCACAGAAAATGAGATTGATTCCTTGGTGTTCAGGATCTACTTCCCGAATCTGACGGGCAAGCTGCAACAAAAACTTGCCCACCGGGACTTCGTCCGCCTCGACAAGCGGTATGACCAAGTCCAGTTTATGCCGGTAAGGAAGCTTCGCCAGCGGTGGGGGCAACAGCCCCCCATACTCAAACGCCTTGCCGACAAGCATCCCCCGCGCCTTAAGCGCCATCTCCACTTCTTGCAATTCCGGGGCTCCATGCCGCAGGAAAAGCAGGCGCTTATTGGGTAGATAGTTTACCTTGTATATCTTGCGCAAAAAATCAACGCCAATGGACGACAAGTAATTTCTGACTGTGGCGTTGCACACCTCATGGCCGACCGCCTGTTCAAAAGCCGGTGTCACGGTAAAAATTTGGAATGACATACTTCGGAGTGCACACACCCGTTCAGAGAAGACAATCCCTTCTTTTTTCAAACGGTATTGCGAATAGGAGCTTGCGCAAACATAGCGAATTACTTCGCGGACCGGAATATTTCGCATGGACAAGGTAATCGTTCGTTCGGCCACGCCATAAGGCAACGTGTAACGCACATTGTCACGAACCGGTTTGGCCTCCCATAAATACCAATCCGCATAGATGTAGGCCAGTGGGGCGGCGGGTGGCGGTTCCGGCGCGGCGGCCGGACACCAGGGGACGGCCGCCAGCAGGCCAAGGACGCCCGGCAAGAAGTTGGTTTTCCGCATCGCCTGGCCCTTCCCCACCGCCCCAAGCCACACCACACGCACCGTCGCAAAGGTAACCTAACGCCATTCCGCAACCCTCGCCCGCCTGGATCACACACACGTGGCAACAATATTGGGAACCCCCTTTTGAGGAAAGGCGGTTCCCAAGCCCTCCGTCAAACCTGTTTGTTGCTTAATACACGGCGGGCACTTTCGCCACAAGCCACTACCCGTGATGCGACCGTTTGCCAGAACGGCTTGTGGCGAAAGCGCCCGCCGGTTATAAGCAGCAAAAGTTTTGGGAAGGGGTTTGGGGAGCACCCTTTTTCAAAAGGGTGGCCCCAAC
>JBAZJM010000394.1:0-4066 GCA_041651315.1 Lentisphaeria bacterium
GCACCCTTTTCAAAAGGGTGGCCCCAACATCATCCGATAAAACGGTCATACACCCGGAAAAAGCGGGCAGTTGTCAGGACGGCACGATCATATACGGTAATGGGCCGCTGCCCAAGCGCCATCCCCGCCGGTGTGGGGCGGGGGAGAGAGGAGGGCCATGGGCCCGTTTTTGACCATTTTGGTCCTGATGGCTTTCGCCGCCTTCGCGATTGCCGCCTGGGTGGCCGCGAACCGGCGGCAGGCGGCGCTGGCGGAGTTCGCGGCCGCTTGGGGCTTCACGTGGCACGGCGGCAAAGATCCGTTCGGGATCGAAAGCCGGTACGGCGCCTTTGCCGCGCTGGCCCGCGGCCACAGCCGCGGCGCCGCCAA
Source organism: Lentisphaeria bacterium (assembly GCA_041651315.1). Classification (GTDB taxonomy): domain Bacteria; phylum Verrucomicrobiota; class Lentisphaeria; order Oligosphaerales; family CAITYL01; genus CAITYL01. The sequence continues at coordinate 370 of JBAZJM010000394.1, forward strand.
TGTCTTCAACGGCGCCCGCCACGGCCGGCCGGTCGTCTGCTTCGACTACCGGTACAAGACGGGGTCGGGCAAGAACGAGAGCACCCACTCTTTTTCCGCTGCCTTGATCAGCATGGGCTGGGTCTTTCCCCATTTGCTGGTCCGGCCGGAAAACTTTCTGGACAAGGTCGCCGAATTTGTCGGCATGGACGACATTGACTTCGAGTCGGCCGAGTTCAGCCGCAAGTTTTTTGTCAAGTCGGACAACCGGAAATTCGCCTTTGACCTCTTCCATGCCCGGGCCATGGAATACCTGCTGGCCCAGCCGGCGCCGTATACCCTGGAGTTTTCAGGCGAGGCCATGCTGATCACCAATGACCGGAGCTGGGATCCGGCCGGTTTTGCGGCGGCCGTGGCCCACGTCGAAGGCCTGCTCGACCTGATGCCGGAGTATCTTCGCCGGGAATTACAGGACGCCCTCCGGTAAGGATTACTCGTCCAAATCAACCGGCAGCAAGACAACCCAAGTGCCGTTAGTTTTTACTGTAACAGGAAACACACGCCATGCTCATCGTCCTGCTGTTCGTGCTGGGCTTTCCGTTGTCCGTCATGTTCGTGCTGTGCGCCATCTACAACGGCCTGGTCAAGCTGCGCAACCAGTGCCGGGAGGCGTGGTCAAACGTGGACACGGAACTGAAACGGCGCTATGACCTGATCCCCAACCTGGTGGAGGTGGTGAAGGGATACGCCAAGCATGAGCGCGAGGTGCTGGCGGAAGTGGTGCGCCTGCGCGGCGTGGCGCTCGCCTCCGCGGGCTCGCCCGGGAGCCAGGCGGCGGACGAAAACCACCTGGTCCAGGGGTTGCGCCAGCTGCTGGCCGTGGCCGAGCGCTATCCCGACCTCAAGGCGGACCGGCACTACCTGGAGTTGCAGCGGGAGCTGGCCAACACCGAAGACCGCATCCAGGCGGCGCGCCGCTTCTACAACGCCAATGTCCGCGACTACAACACCCGCACCGAGCAAGTGCCGTCCAACCTCATCGCCAACGCCTTCAATTTCGCGCCGGAAGAATTCTTCGAGATTGAGCCGGTGGCCGCCGCCGCCCCGGCCGTGTCCTTGAACCCGCAATGACGTTGGGGACGGGGGAACCGCCGCAAGCAAGCTGGCGGCCATCCCACAATTCACCCGTCCATTCGCCACTTATCCATAATTGGGGGAAATAATCATGAAAACGGTACTTTCACTTATTTTTATCGCGGTTTTTGCGATCGGTTGCCAGACAAAAACAGTTCATTTTTCAACGGACACTATTGGCCGTCTCAGTTTCAAACGCACGGTGTCAATCAACGGCAAGGAACAGACATTCAAATGGAATATTCCTGCCGAAGAGATTGGGCCCATACTATCCCATTTAAAACCGCGGGGGCCATCTGGCGACTTTATATTTGTCTGCGGGTCTGAAGATGGAATTCTCTCATTGGCTGGAAAGAAAACCAGAGTCCATTGGTGTCGCGAAAAATCTGCCACCCCAGTCGTTTATTTCACAATCCTGGAAAAGGAATACAAACTGGAAGAGCCATATTCCGTGGACTTTTACAACGCGATTGGAAAGTATGCGCCACCAGGATCCCTTTAACCCATGACCTCTCTCAACGCCGCCATGCGGCGAAATCCTGATTCTCCCGTCTTGGAGCCACTTGCCCCCGTCTTCCGTGCGTGATACAGTGCAGCCCAGGCAAGGCCGCCTTTGGGGGATGGTTTCCGAGTTTTGCGATGGGACGCCCTTAGCACGGTTGCTCAAAAAAGGGAGAAGGCAATGGAGCAAGGCATCAACTCGACGCGATATGGCTTGGGCAAGGTGATCGCCTTGGGCTGGGAGCAATACCGCAGGCACTTCGGAAGCATTTTGCCGATCATCCTAATCGTCTACATCCCGATCAACATCGGTTTGTCCTTCGTTCCCGTGGACTACCTGGTTGAGGAACGGGGCCTCCGCGGCTTAAGTCTCTACATGAAGTTGATCCAATTGACGGAGTTTCTCGTCGGCATCGTGGCCACGATGGCCCTCGCACGGTTGATCGAAGCCTCTTTGCTTGGCCAGCCCATCACGTGGCCGCAAGCTCTTCGTCATGCCCTGTCGCGCTGGGGCGCCTCGATCGGGACCGGCCTGCTGGCGGGGGTGATTATTTTGGGCCTGTGCCTTTTGCTGATTGTCCCAGGCCTCATCTGGAGCCTTTACTATTCGTTCTTCGTGTATGCGGTCGCTCTCCGTGGTTTATCGGGCAAGAAGGCATTGGACTATTCCAAGGCCATCGTCAAAGGGCAATGGTGGCGCGTTTTCGGATGCCTCCTGGTAATCAATACCCTGGGTGCCGTGGCCGGCATCGTCGTGGCGGCCCCGTTTTTCTTTACGCCGGACAACCGAATTCTCGACATCGCCTCCAGCACGTTGACGGACATCGTCTCGGCGTTGTTCCTGACGATGACAACGGTTTTCTTTTTGAACAATGAAAAAAGGGAGGACGAAGCGGCCTCTTCATCCTATTCAACGCCCGCGGCGGGGGCGCTTCAAGGAAATGAAGCATAGACTGATAGGAATTTTGATTTCAGGCTTTGGATCGGAAGGGGGGAATTAACCAGCCGGTTCTCTCGCCAAGATCGCCAAGCCCGCCAAGGAAAACCCGCATTGGCACCATGAAGCGAACGGCCGGCGCGAGGACAACGGCAAATCCTTAAAACGCATTTTGCGTGGTAAAAAAAGTAAGCGTTTAGCTTGAGTTTTTTGAATTGAGTCGGGCTAGGCGCTGGATCAGCTTGCGCATGTAAATTCGCCGGTGGCGGTTCGCGGTTGTCAATGCGTACAGTCCATCCTCCGCGCTCCCGAAACGAGTGGTGTTGCGACGTTGAGGGCGCAAGGTTTCCGCCGCCATTTCGATCCAGGCGCATTCCCCCACCGCGAAGGCATTCTCCCATTCCGCAAGTCCCTGGCCGCCGTCTTTTTTCGCCTCCACCCCTTCAGCAATGGCCGCATGAAGTTCCGACTCCGTTGCGCCCCCATAGATCACGGCCAATCGGGCGTAATCGCCAACCCGATAGCGGTGCCTGATTCCGACCAGTTCGGCGTAACCGCTCCACGGATATTGACACGGATGCAGGACACCTCCTTGGCGGACGGGTTCCTAAGCCATCACCTCCAGGCAGTGGCGCAATGCCACCGTTCCTTGCACCAGCGTGTACTGCCCGCGGTTTTTCCAGAACGGTCCTTCTTGGCCGGTCTTCCGGGCATGGCTGGAAGAGATGCTCCCGCGCAAGCGGCCGACGAAACGCCCAACATGTTCCACTGAATCCGGCACCGTCAGGATACTGACGGCTTGCGGCAGCACCAAGTAGTTTAGAACCGGCATTCGGCAGCGTTTTTTTGCTTCATGCAGTTTTATCATAAACGCCTTACGGGCGCCTTTCCAACGCAACAGGTTTGTGCTGGTGCGCGTTTCGAGCCTCAAGAGCATTCCGACTGGCTCTGTCGCTGATTTGGCCATCACTATCAAGCAGGAGTCAGGAGCATGGGCTTTGAAACCAAAGTGCAGTTGATCAAGCGCAAAAGCAGTCAGCAATGGTACGTCAACTTCCCCTCGGCGTGCGCGCAAATGATGAACTTCAAGAAGGGCGAGGTCGTCGTCTGGGAGATCACCCCCGACGGCGAGCTGCGGTTGAAGCG
>JBAZJM010000395.1:0-4056 GCA_041651315.1 Lentisphaeria bacterium
CACCGCCAGCTTGCCGGTGGCGTAGTCGAACTGGGTCTGGACGTAGGTGAAGCCGTTGATGCGGCTGATGATGTAGGCGGCGTCCTTGCCCAGACCGTTGAGGATCACCCGCAGCGGCTCCTTGCGTACGCGATTGGCGGACTTGGCAATGCCGATGGCGCCTTCGGCGGCGGCAAAGGACTCGTGGCCGGCGAGGAAGCAGAAGCACTGGGTCTCCTCGCGCAGCAGCATGGCGGCCAGGTTGCCGTGGCCCAGGCCGACCTTGCGGTCGTCGGCCACGGAGCCGGGGATGCAGAAGGCCTGCAGCCCTTCGCCGATCGCCTCGGCGGCGGCGGCGGCCTTGTGGCAGCCCTTCTTGATGGCGATGGCGGCGCCCACCACGTAGGCCCAGCCGGCGTTCTCAAAGGCAATGGACTGGATGCCCTTGGTGATGGTGTAGGGGTCGATCCCCTTGCCCTTGCAGACGGCCGCGGCCTCCTCGACCGAGGCGATGCCGTACGGTTTCAGCGCCGCGAGGATTTGCGGGATGCGGCGGTCATAGGATTCAAACAAAGCCATGATAGCAACTCCTGACAGCGGTTTTATTCGTGGCGCGGATCAATGACCTTGGCGGCTTCGTCGAAGCGGCCGTACTTGCCGGTGGCCTTCTTGAGGGCCTCGCCGGCGTCCGTGCCCTTCTTGATCAGGTCGAGCATGACGCCCAGGCGGATGAACTCGTAACCGATGATCTCGCCCTCGGCGTCCAGCGCGGTCTTGGTGACGTAGCCCTCGGCCATTTCCAGGTAGCGCGGGCCCTTGGCCTTGGTGCCGTACATGGTGCCCACCTGCGAGCGCAGCCCCTTGCCCAGGTCTTCCAGGCCGGCGCCGACCGGCAGGCCGCCCTCGGAGAAGGCCGACTGGGTGCGGCCGTAGACGATCTGCAGGAACAGCTCGCGCATGGCGGTGTTGATGGCGTCGCACACCAGGTCGGTGTTCATCGCCTCCAGCAGGGTCTTGCCGGGCAGAATCTCGGAGGCCATGGCGGCCGAATGGGTCATGCCGGAGCAGCCGATGGTTTCCACCAGGCACTCCTCGATGACGCCGTCCTTGACGTTCAGGGTGAGCTTGCAGGCGCCCTGCTGCGGGGCGCACCAACCGATCCCGTGGGTCAGCCCGGAGACGTCCTTGATCTCCTTGGCCTGCACCCATTTGCCCTCTTCGGGAATGGGCGCCGGGCCGTGGTTGCAGCCCTTTTTGACGCAGCACATGTGCTGGACTTCATGGGAATAAATCATGTCGCGGCATGGCTCCTGAGGTTGCACCGGCCGGGGGCTTTGGGCAACCTCCGGACCGGCGATGCGAAAAGCTGGAAACATACACGTTGGCCGCGCTCCCTCAAGCCGGGCCGCGGGGCAGGGGTAAGGGGTCACTGATATGGGGAGGGAATCGGGAGCCGGTTTTTCCGAGCCGGGAACGTAGCGACCGCAGGGAGCGTGAGTGACCGGTCAATGGCGGTTTATTTGGGGCCTGACTCATTTTGCATTTCCCGTGCCCGAACTACAGAAACAGAGAGATGCCCATGGGACGGCTATGGTTATTTGACCCGTCACGTTGTTCCGGGCTCGGTAAATCCCCCTCCCCCCCCCAAAAAAAACAGTGACCGATTCCCCCCGGCGCCGCCAGCCGGTTGCCATTGCGGTGCCAATGATGCTACAGTTCATCCGACGTCGGCGCGCTGGCCTTAGGTACCCCGAAGTTTTTTCCGTTCTCTCCAGATTCCTCCTGTTCAAAATTCATCACTAATGCAAGCTGTGGACGGCTGCTGAAAGAAACGGCGGCCGGCGGACTGGGGAGGCGATGAAAGCACGTTGCCCACATTGCAAAAGCTCCAGCCGGGTCAATGACTCGCTGGTCGGCCGCCCGTTCATCTGCCCGGAATGCAAGGCGACCTTTACGGTGGAGCCGTCGCCGCGCTGTCCCCGCTGCAACGGGGAGCTGGACTGGGACGTGGTGCTGTGCGTGCATTGCGGCTTTCACCTGGCACGGGGTGAGGCGATGGCGGAGGCGTCCCTGCCGCTCCCTCCGCCACCGCCGCCGCCCAGCGTCCAGCTGCTGGGCTGGCTGTTCGGGATGGCGCCGGGGCTGTTCCGGCCGCTCAACGTGCTGCTGTTCCTGCTGTTTGCCGCGGCCGGCGTCGCCATTGCCGGCCTGGCGGTGATGATGTTCCGCCTGGGGCTGTTTTTTGAGACGCTCTACCTCGGCTCCTTCGCGATGCTGGTTTACGCCCAGGGCGCGGCGTTCCTGTTCCTGCCGCAACTGCACATGCTCAAGTCGGCCTTTGCCGAGATTGAAGGGGATTCCTGGTCGGGGTATCTGGTGGTGCTGTTCACCCCCCCGCTGCTGCTGATCGTCGGCATGGTCCTGTATGGCCGGTTCCATGGGCAGACGTGATGGGGGACGTGAGCCGTGAAACGTGAACCGTGACTCGTGACTCGTGACCCGTGAGGCGTGAGGCGTGAAAAACACAAAGAACACCAAAGGGGAATTGCTCGTTTTTGATTGTTTTATCTTTGCGATCTATGCGTTCTTTGCGGTTAACTTGGGAATCATCTCGAGGTGGGATTGGAATACGGAGGAGTGCTGACATGAATTTTCAAGTCGAATGTTCGGCCTGCGGCAGGGTCACGGTGCTCATGGCCCATCCGGAAACGCCGGAATGGAGCTGCAGTTGCGGCGCGGTGTTCAATCTCCAGGATGAGGATGCCGATCCGGTGGCCCCGCCGCCGCCAACTGCGGTGGCGCCGCCCCCGGCCGTTGCCGCCTCCATGCCGGTCCAAGCAGCGGTCCCCGGCGCGCAAAAGAGCTGTCCGGAATGCGGTGCCATGCTGCCGGAAAGCAACATCCTGTGCACCGAGTGCGGCTTTAATTTCCAAAAGGGGAGCAAGGTAGTGCAGGGCGCGGCGCCGGGGAAGGACGCCGTTCCGGAAGAGGAGCTGGCGCAGCTGGACCGCGCCTTCCGACGCCGCCGGCTGATCCGGGCGGCGGTGCTGGCCGGCGTGCTGTTGCTCGGGGGCGGTCTCTGCTGGTCGCTGGCCACCGGCAAGGATTACGGCATCAATGACCGCCATCCCATGGGAAAAACCGCGGCCCTGGAAAAACACATCACGGGGGTGATGAAACTGGCCAAGGCGGGACCGCCGCGGCCCGCCCCGGCGGCGCTGGGGGTGGCCGGCACGCTCGTCACCTACAACGACGTCCTGCTGGAAAAGGAAACCAACGGGCGCTTCCAGCAGTCCATGGTGCTGGTTTACGATGCCGGCAACGAGATCTGCGGCGTGGTCGGCAGCTTCGAAGTTCTCAGTTCGGCCATTCCCGGCGGCGGCATCAGCCGGATCTCCAGTTTCCTCAAGGATTATTGGGAGGAGATCGGCGCCCCCGTTCAGCCGGCGTTCCAAAACCGGAACCGCGAGGTGGGCGGTCTGGTCATCCGCCAGGAGCAGGCCGAGTTTGCCGGCCCGGGGGTGCGCGCCGTCTGGCGCCGGAACGGCAGTGACGGCATGGGATTGATCAGTTCCTACGACACGATTGCGGTGGTCCGCGAGGGCGCCCGGCCGGAGGCCTTGCTGGAGGACGAGGCGGCGCTGGCCGGGGAAGCCGACGCCGTACCGCCGGCGCCGGCCGGAACGGTGCCGGCCGCCCCCGCGGCAACGGCCGCCGCCGACGAATAAGCCGCCGCGGGGCGGCGGCTTAGAGTTTGGCAGAACTCCACGGTTTTGTTGCCTGTTCCGGAAGGCGTCGTGGAGTGCGGCGGGTGCCCACGCCGCCCTCCTACCGGCCGGCTGCGACGGCCGCTCGGGGCGGGATGCGAGAAAGAAGAAAAAACCAGGGCGGCGTCGAAGCCGCCGGCAACTGCAGGGAGGCTTGTGCCTCAGGACAAGCCAGCCTTCGTCATCTTGGCCGCCCAAGGAATGGGTTCCTGTAGGCACGGGCGTGTCGCCCATAGCCATCAGGTTAAGCCGTTTTTGAGCGCCAACGGCGCGCATTCATACCAGCCTGGGGCAACGCCCCAGGAAAAGA
>JBAZJM010000396.1:0-4043 GCA_041651315.1 Lentisphaeria bacterium
CGTTATCTTTTTCTTTTCCTGGGGCGTTGCCCCAGGCTGGTATGAAGGCGCGCCGTTGGCGCTCAAAAACGGCTTAACCTGATGGCTATGGGCGACACGCCCGTGCCTACCAGGAACCCAAGCCCGTCCCGCAAACGCTCCGAGCCCCGCCCGTCGTCCATGCTTGCGCTTTGTTCAAATGGCATTATCTTATGTTCAATGTTGATTGAATTTGACTGATTCATGCAAAATCAAGAACAACATCGGCCATTGACCGCGGAGCGCGAAGGGCGCATTCTGGAATTGCTGCGCCCCGCCACCGTGCTGGGCGTGGCCGATCTGGCGGCGGCGCTCAATGTCTCGGACGCCACCGTGCGCCGGGATTTGCAGGCGATGCATGAGCGCGGCCTGCTGCAGCGGGTCCGGGGCGGGGCGACCTTGCAGCAGCCCTGGCGGACCGAGCCGCTGTTCCAGGACAAGGAATCCCGCCAGTCCGAAGCCAAGGAGCGGATCGCCGCCCGGGCCCTGGCCTGCATTGCGGACCACGACACCATTTACCTCGACGGCGGCAGCACCCTGCTGATGCTGGCGCGGCTGCTGGAGGCGCGGCGCGGGCTGACCATTGTCACTAATTCGCTGATGGCGGCGGCGACGCTGATGACGCAGCCGCACCGGCTGATCCTGGTGGGCGGCGAGTTCCGCGCGCTGTCGCGCACCCTGGTCGGCCCGCTCACCGCCTCGGTGATCCAGGGGGTGCATGTGCAGAAGGCGTTCATGGGCACCATCGGCTTCACCCTGGAGGACGGCATGAGCACCACCGACCCCAACGAGGCGTTCACCAAGGAGCAGGTGCTGCGCCGGGCCAACCAGGTGTTTCTGCTGGTGGACAGCTCCAAGCTGGGCGTGTCCTCCTTCTCCCGCAGCGGCGCGCTGGAGGACATCGACACCCTGATCACCGATTCCATCGGCGCCGAGTTCAAGGAACAACTGGAACAGCGCGGCGTGGAAGTCCTCACTGCCTGAATCTAGATCTTTTTGAGGATGTTTTTTTACAAGATCTCACACGAAGTCACGAAGGGAAAAATTGAGGCTCTTGCAAAATTCAGGTTATTCGTTTCAAGGCCCATCCGAGCCGCGAACGAAGCGACCACAGGGAGCGAAAGTGACCGGTCAAAAAGAATCCACTTTTCCTAAGAAGACGGCAACCTTTTGGACCCGTCACTAACGTTCTGGGCTCGGAAAAAACATCACGCATCACGTTTCACGCATCACGCTTCACGTAAGGAACCAACACCATGGCAACTCCAGTCCTCATGCCCAAGCAGGGCAACACGGTCGAAGAATGTCTGCTGGCCAAATGGCGCAAGAAGAAGGGCGCGACGGTCGCGGCGGGCGAGATCATTGCCGACATCGAGACCGACAAGGCGTCGTTCGAGATCGAGGCGCCGGTGGCGGGCACGCTGCTGGACACGTTCTTTGACGAGGGCGTGCTGGTGCCGGTGCAGGTGGCGATCTGCGCCATCGGCAATGCCGGCGAGGATGTTTCCGCGTTCCGTTCCGACGGCGCCGCGGCGCCCGCGGAAACGGCGGCGCCCGCCGCTCCCGCCGCTGTTGCTCCCGCCCCTGCGGCGGCTCCGGCTCCCGTTCCGGCGGCGCCCGCCGCCGACCGGCCGCTGAGCCCGCGGGCGCGGAAATTTGTCGCCGAGCATCCGTTTGTGGTGCCGGCCGCCCTGGCCGGGACCGGCGCGGGCGGGCGCATTGTCGAGGCGGACGTCAAGGCGGCCTATGCGGAGTCCGCACGGCTGAGCCCGGTGGCGGCGGCCATGCAGGCGGCCGGCATCGCGGCGCCCGCGACGGGCACCGGGGTGGGCGGCATGGTGCGTGGCGCGGACATGGGCCAGGCGGCGCCCGCGCCCGTGGCGGCCAAGGCCGGAGCGGCGGCCGAGCAGACGGAAGGCGTGCCGTTGCCGCAGATCCGCAAGATCATCGCCTCGCGGTTGCATGAGTCGTTGCAGACGATGGCCCAGTACACGCTCAATGCCTGTGCCGACGCCAGTGCGCTGCTGGCCATCCGCAAACGGGTCAAGGAAAACGCGGAGAAGCTCGGCCTGGCCGACATCAGCATCAACGACATGGTCAACTACGCCGCCATCAAGGCGTTGAAGCTGCACCCGGCGATCAACGCCGAGTTCATTGACGGCAAGGTGTACACGCGGGCGGCGGTCAATTTTGGCTTTGCCTGCGACACGCCGAAGGGGCTCATGGTGTTGGTAATCCGCAACGCCCAGGAGCTGACCTTGAACGAACTGGCGATGAAGACCAAGGCAATGGCCAAGTCGGCGCAGGAAGGCAAGATCAACCCCGACGACTTGGTCGGCGGCTCCTTCACGGTGTCGAACCTTGGCATGTTCGGCATCACCTCGTTCACCCCGGTGATCAACGCCCCGCAGGTGGCGATCCTCGGCGTGTGCGGCACGGAACTCAAGCCGGTGCGCCGCAAGACCGGTGAGGTCGTGTTTGCCGAGCACATCGGCTTCTCTCTGACGCTGAACCACCAGATCATTGACGGCGCGCCCGGGGCCAAGTTCCTCAAGACCCTGCGCGGGATCATCGAAAACTTCGACCTCGTCTGCATGGCGGGGTGACCGAATAAATACATTCACCACGAAGGCACGAAGAGCACGAAGATAAATCGAAGGAAATTCGGAACGATGGAATTCGATCCGTTATCCAATCGCGTTATCGGTTGTGCCTTGGAAGTGCATCGTGAGCTTGGGCCGGGGTTGCTCGAATCGGTGTATGAAGAATGCCTGGCCCGTGAGTTGGCCGGGCAGGAGATCGCGTTTCGGCATCAAGCGGAATTACCCATTGCCTACAAGGGAGAACTGATTTCTGCGACTTACCGTGTGGATCTATTGGTGGAGGAACAACTCATCGTCGAACTGAAAAGTGTCGAGGAACTGATCCCCATCCATCATGCGCAGTTGCTCACGTATCTGAAGCTGAGCAATCTTCGCACGGGTCTTCTCATCAACTTCAATGTGTCTTTGCTGAAGCAAGGGATTAAGCGCGTTGTGCTTTGATTCCGGCTTCGATCCCACTTCGTGTCCTTCGTGTCTTCGTGGTGAAAGGATTTTACGATCATGTATGATTTGATTGTCATTGGCGCCGGGCCGGGCGGGTATGAGGCGGCGGCCTATGCCGCGACGCGGTTCGGCAAAAAAGTGGCGCTGATTGAGAAAAAGGCGTTGGGCGGCACCTGCCTGAACGTGGGCTGCATCCCGACCAAGACGCTGTTGCGGAGTGCGCGTGCCCTGGAGGACTGCCATGCGGCCGGCCTCTACGGCGTGGACGGCGCCGAGGTGGCAAAACTGGATCTGAAAAAAGTGCAAGCGCGCAAGGCCAAGGTGGTGGCGACCCTGAACAAGGGCATTGCCTCCATGCTGCAGAAGGCCAAGGTCGAGGTCATCACCGGCGAGGCCAAGCTGGCCGGCCGCGGCAAGGTGATGGTGGGTGGCCAGACGTTGGAAGCCGCCAACATCCTGCTGGCCACCGGTTCCGCGCCGGCGGCGCCGCCGATTCCGGGATTGAAGGACAATCCGGCGGTGGTCAATTCCACTGGTATTTTGGAGTTGCAGGAAGTGCCGGCGTCGCTGGTCGTCATCGGCGGCGGCGTGATCGGGCTGGAGTTCACCTGTTTCTTTGCCGAACTGGGCACCCAGGTGACGGTGGTGGAGATGCTGCCGCGGATCGCCCCGGTGATTGACGAGGAGATTTCCAGCCGTCTGCAGCAGGCGATGAAGAAGAACGGGGTGGAATTCAACCTCAACTGCAAGGTCAGCAAGGTGGAAGGCAACACGCTCACCTTCCTTGACCAGGCCGGGCAGGTGCAGACCCGCACGGCGACCCTGATCCTCAACGCCACCGGCCGCGTGCCGGTGCTGAAGGGGATCGGGCTGGAGGAGACGGGGGTGGAGTTTGACCGGCGCGGCGTCAAGGCCGACGAATGCGGGCGGACCAATGTGCCGGGCGTGTGGGCCTGCGGCGACGTCACCGGGCGCTGC
>JBAZJM010000397.1:0-4041 GCA_041651315.1 Lentisphaeria bacterium
GACCGCCGCCCCCCCCCCCGGCCGGGCGCCATGGATTTATTTGACTACAACCGGGAACAGCAGGTCCGCCGCGACGGCCCCCTGGCCGCGCGGATGCGGCCGCGCACCCTGGACGAGTACATCGGCCAGGAGCACATCCTCGCCCCCGGCCGGCTGCTGCGCCGGGCGATCCAGGCCGACCAGCTCGCCTCGCTGATTTTCTACGGCCCGCCGGGCACCGGCAAGACCACCCTGGCCAGCGTCATCGCCAACACCACCAAAAGCCACTTCGTCACCCTCAACGCGGTGCTGGCCGGAGTCGCCGACCTGCGGGACATCACGGCCGCCGCCCAGCGGCTCCGGGGCGAGCACAACCGCCGCACCATCCTGTTCATTGACGAGGTCCACCGCTGGAACAAGGCGCAGCAGGACGCGCTGCTGCCCTGGGTCGAGAACGGCACCGTCATCCTCATCGGCGCCACCACCGAGAACCCGTACTTCACCGTCAACCGCGCCCTGGTCAGCCGCAGCCGCATCTTCCAGCTGCAGCCGCTCACCCCCGACCACCTGAAAGCGGTCATCCGCCAAACCCTGGCCGATCCCGAGCGCGGCTACGGCAAGCTCACGGTGGACGTCCATGACGACGCCCTGTGCCACCTCGCCGACATCGCCAACGGCGACGCCCGCGCCGCCCTCAACGCCATCGAGCTGGCCGTCGAAACCACCGCCCCCGACGCCGGCGGCGTCATCCACATCAACATGGCCGTCGCCGAAGAATCGATCCAGCGCCGCGCCGTCCTCTATGACAAGGAGGGCGACTATCACTTCGACACCATCAGCGCCTTCATCAAGTCGCTCCGCGGCTCCGACCCCGACGCCGCCCTCTACTGGCTCGCCAAGATGGTCTATGCCGGCGAGGATCCGCGCTTCATGTTCCGCCGCATGCTGATCTTTGCCGGCGAGGATGTCGGCCTGGCGGACCCCCAGGCGCTGATGTTCGTCACCGCCGCCGCCGAGGCGTTCGACCGGGTGGGCATGCCCGAGGGCAACTACCACCTGGCCACCGCCTGCCTGTACCTGGCGACCGCGCCCAAGTCCAACTCCGTCATGGGCTTTTTCGACGCCCTCGCCCTGGTCGGCAAGGAAAAGGAGGGCGAGGTGCCCAACCACCTCAAGGACGCCAGCCGCGACAAGGAAGGCTTCGGCCACGGCGCCGGCTACCAGTACCCGCATGCCTACCGCGACCACTGGGTGGCCCAGCAGTACCTGCCCGAGTCGTTGCAGGGCAAACTATTCTACAACCCCGGCAGCCTCGGCCACGAAAAGGGGCTGGCCGGCCTGGTCAGCCGGCGTCGCGAACTCCAGCTCGCCGCCCTGCGCGAGGCCGAGGGCGGGCTCGCCCCGCCGGAGATCCTCACCTTTTCCCCGCCCGACAAGGCCACCGACCGCTGGCTCGCCCGCACCCTCGACAACCTGGGCGCGGACGCCGCCGCCGTCCGCGAACGCGTCTTCGCCGCGACGCGGCCCAGCCGGCAGGACCGCATCCTCGACCTCGGCGACGATGCCGGCCTGTTCGTTTGGGAGGCGCTGCGTCAGGCGCCCGAGGGCGGCGTGTGGGCGCTCGTCAGCCAACCCGCGGCCGCCAAGGCATTGGCCGAACAGGCCGCCACCCTGCCCGACCTGCGCCGTCCCGAACTCCTCACCGGCGCACCGTGCGAACTCCGCCACCTGTTGGCGGCCAGTGGCAACGGCGAGGTCCGCTTCGACCTCATGGTCGGCCGCAACGTGCTGGCCCGCGCCCCCGACCGCGCCGCCGTGCTGCGCGAACTCCGCGGTCTGCTGGCCCCCGGCGCCACCCTAAGCTTGGCCGAGAACCTCCCCCGCCACGGCACCCGGCTGGCCCCCTTCGTACCGGAAGAAAAAGAGCAGGTAGGATTGCCTGCTGGACGTTCATGGCAGGCAAGAGTGCCTGCCCCACCCTCCAGCGCCGGCTTTGAATGTGGCGCAGGCAATCTTGCCTGTGGGGAATGTCGGACAGGCAATCCTGCCTGTCCGTCTACCGGCACCACAGTCCCCGGCCCCGTTTACAAAACTCGGCGCCGCCTCCCCCACTGGCAACAGGACAGTGCCATTTATTACGTTACCTTCCGCCTGGCCGACTCGTTGCCCCAAGAAAAACTGGACGCATGGCGCCAAGAGCGCGAGGCTTGGCGGATCACCCATCCAACGCCTTGGTCCGATGATACTTGGGAAGAATACAATCGCTTATTCAGCGCCCGAATGGAGGCGTGGCTCGACCACAGCCATGGCGCCTGCGTGCTGGCCGACCCCGCACTCCGCCACGAAGTCGAGGCATGCCTCCGGCAGTTCGATGGCGAGCGGTATCGCCTGCATGCCTTCGTGATCATGCCGAACCACGTCCACGCGCTGCTGGAACCGCTGCCGGGAAACCGGCTGGACACCCTCCTGCACGGGATCAAGGGCGTCAGCGCCCGGCGCTGCAACGAGTGCCTGGGCAGGAACGGAACGTTTTGGATGGATGAGTCGTTCGACCACATCGTGCGCAGCGAAGCGCAACTGACGCATTACCTCGATTACATCCGGAAAAACCCGGGGAAGGCGCATTTGCCGGCGGAGAAGGTGACGGTTTATGAGATGGCCGGGGTCGCGACCAGTCCGGCCATGGCACCAACATGCGACACGCAGGCAGGATTGCCTGCTCAACGTTCTGAACAGGCAGGATTGCCTGTTTCACCTTCTTTGCGAGAGTTGGTGGCGACTGCCGAGGAGGCGGTTTACCACGATGCCAGCGATCCGCTGGTGAACTGGGATGAGGAGACGCTGGCCGCCGAACTGGCGGCGGCGGGGTTCGCGGCCGTCCGGCTGGAACCGGCCATCTTCACCCGGCAACCGCGCGTCACCACGGCCCAGCTCGACCGCTGGTTCGCCGACAGCCCCGGCAGCTACGCCAGCCGCCTCCGGGCCGCCGGCCTGGCGGAAGCGGAGCTGCGCCGGTTCCGCACCGCCCTCACCGCCGCCGTGGCCGGCAAGACCGTGCCCTGGCCGGTCGCCACCCTGTTCATCACGGCCCGGTAAAGCCCGTGGTTCGTCCGAGCCCGGAACGAAGTGACGGGTCAAATATTTACCCGCTAAAGGTTGCCGATTTGACCGGTCACTCCGCGCCCAGGAGTGGCGCTGCGTTCCCGGCTCTGACAATCCGCGCCTACCCTCTCCTCCGTCGGCCTGTGCCAGGCGCGCCGCGCGGCTGGCACCGCCGCGGCTACAGCGGAACCGCACGCCGGTGGCCCTGAGGCGGAAGCCTCCCTGAAGTGCCGGCGGCTTCGACGCCGCCCTGGTATTATCTTCATCCCCCCCGAGCGGCCGTCGCAGCCGGCCGATAGGAGGGCGGCGTGAGCACCCGCCGACACTCCAGGGCGCCTTCCGGCGCAAAAAAACCGGCGGCTCGTCCGAGGACGTGCCGCCGGTTTCCGATTCTGTTTTCCTTCAGGCTAAAAGTCTTCAGCCTGACGTTTACTGCGCCGGGATGGTGGCAGGGGCGGTGGAGTAGATCCAGTAGCCCTTGCCGGTCATGACCGCGCCGCCGGCCGACACCGTCTCGTAGGCATCGGTGGCCGTGTTGTAGCCGTAAACGACCACCACCCCTGCGGGCAACGGATTGGGCAGGTTGTGATCGGCGGTGAAGCCGACCAGGTTCCAGCCCTGGTTCAGGGTGATGTTGCCGCTGACCGTCTGGCCCTTGATGTCCAGCGCCGCATTGGCCACCGCGTAGACCCAGTAGCCGCGCTTGGCGACAACCGTGCTGGCGGCCGTGTAGCCGGTGACCGGGTCATAAGCCCACACCGGGCCGCTGCGGACCGAGGCGTCGAGGATGGCATCCACCAACGGGTTGACCGGCTGGTTGGCGAAGGAGACCAAGTTCCAGCCCTGAAGCAGGGTCAGGGTCTGGGTCTGGTCACCGCCGCCGCTGCCGATCCGGAACACCTTGACCGTGCTGCCGGCCGGGTTGAACGACAGTTCACCGACCGCGGCCATCTGCACGCT
>JBAZJM010000398.1:0-4030 GCA_041651315.1 Lentisphaeria bacterium
TGTACAACATCGGCGGCATCATCGGCGCGGTCGAACTGCACGTCCTGCCGGTGGTCCGCATCGCCGGCCTGCACGTCATGCCGGAGCTGGCGACCGGCCGGATCCGGGTTGACGTCACAGTGCGCAACGACACCCGGCGAAGCGTCCGCGCCAAGCTGGCGGCGACGGTGGGGGTGGCGCCGGCGGGCGAAACGGAATCCGTTGCGGAAGCCGCCCTCGCCTGCCCCCCCGGTGACAGCACGCACACGGTGGAGCTGACCGTCGCCCAGGTGCGGCGCTGGGAGCTGGACAACCCCAATCTGTACGCGGTCCGCGTCCGGCTGGACACCCGGCGCGGCGGGGCGCACGAGCGCACGTGCCGGTGCGGTTTCCGCGAACTCCGCATCGAGCGCGGTTATTTCCGGTTGAACGGGCGGCGCCTTTTTTTGCGCTCCACCCACACCGGAAACCATTTTCCCATCGGCCAGGCAGTGCCGGTGGATCCCGACTTGCTGCGGCGCGACCTGCTGATGGCCAAGGTGGCCGGCTACAACACCGTCCGCTTCATTGCCGGCATGCCGTTCCCCGAACAGCTCGACTATTGCGATGAGATCGGGCTGATGGTGTACGAGGAGTGCATGGCGGGCTGGTGCCTGGTCGATTCGCCGGAGATGGGCCGGCGTTTTGATTTCTCGGTGCGGGAGATGATCCTGCGCGACCGCAACCATCCGTGCGTGACCATCTGGGGACTGCTGAACGAGACCATGGACGGGCCGGTGTTCCGCCGCGCCGTGGCGGCGCTGCCCTGGGTGCGCGACCTGGACGCCGGCCGCCTGGTGTTACTGTCCAGCGGGCGCTGGGACAACCAGCCTGGGATCGGTTCCCTGAGCAACCCCGGCAGCCGGCAATGGGACTATGAATGGGGCGTTGAGGCGCCGGGGGCGGTCGGCGCCGCCAACGCCAACGATGCCAACCACGGCGGCTATTTCGACCAGTCCGGCGACGCCCATGTCTATCCCGCCACCCCCCATCCGCCGGCCACTCTGGCCTTCATTCGCAATCTGGGGCGGACCACCAAGCCAGTCTTCCTTTCCGAGTACGGCACCGGCAGCCTGCTCAACGTCATCCGCGGCACCCGCCACTTCGAGCAACGGCAAGCGCGGCCGGACCTGCCCGACGCCGCGCTGTTCCGGGAGATGGCGACCAAGCTGGAGAGCGATTGGCGGATCTGGGGTTTGGACGGGGTCTATCCATTTCCCGAGGACATGCTGGCGGACAGCGAGCGGCTGCACTGCCGCCAGCGGCTGCTCGGCTTCGACCTGGTGCGCTCCAATCCCCAGCTCTGCGGCTACAACCTCACCGGCATGCTCGACCACGGCATCACCGGCGAAGGGGTGTGGAGTTTTTGGCGGGAATGGAAGCCCGGCGCCGCGGAAGCGCTGGCGGACGGCTGGGCGCCGCTGCGCTGGTGCCTGTTTGCCGCACCGTCGCATGTCTACGCGGGGCGGCCCTGCCACCTGGAGGCGGTGCTGGCCAACGAGGACGTGCTGCCGCCCGGCGATTATCCCGTGACTCTGCGCGTTCACGGCCCCAGCGGCGTGATTTGGGAAGCGAAGCGGACGGTCACCGTGCCGGTGCCGCCGCCCGGCGGCGACGCGCCGCTGGCGATCCCGGTCTTTGACGGCGAGGTGGCGTTGGATGGGCCGCCCGGCGCCTATATCTTTGCGGCCAGCCTGGACCGGGGCGGCGCCCCGGCCGGCGGCCGGCTGCGCTTCCATTTGGCGGCGCCCCCGGCGGCGGTGACGCCGGACGCGCCCGTGGTGCTGTGGGGGGTGGCGCCGGCGGTGGTTGGCTGGCTGGGACGGCACGGCGTCAATGGCACCGCATTCGCGCCGGCGGCGGATCCGGACCGGCGGCAGCTCATCCTGGTCGGTGCCGATCCGGCGGTCAACAACGACGCGGCCGGCTGGCGCGCCCTGATCCGGCGCCTGGGCCGCGGCGACACCGCCATCTTCCTGTCGCCCAAAGTGTTCAATGCCTCGGCGGAGGAGGTGAAACTGGGCCGGCTGGCGCGGATCGGCGCGGCGGCGGACGACGGTTGCTGCAAGACTTCCATCCGCCATTTCGAGGTCGCCAACGTGCCGCAGGAGGAATGGGAGGTGTTCTCCCACGAGTTCTGGGGCCATATCCATTACGACCTGGCGGAGCTGCCGGACGACGCCTACACCCTGGAACTGGGGTTCTGCGACGGGTACAGCACGGAGGCGGGGCAGCGGTTGTTCGATGTGGTGGTCAATGGCGAGACAGTGTTGCCGGAGTTCGACATTGTCCGCGAGGCCGGCGGCCCGCGCCGGGCGGTCAGCCGCACCTTTGCCGTGCGCCCGCAACAGGGGGGGATCACCGTGGATTTTGTCTGGCGCCTCACCAGTCCGAGCCTCAGCCGGCTACGGTTGTACGACCGCCATGGCAATCTGGTCCAGGAAGACACCGCCCTGGCCGCCACGCGGAGTTCGCAGCGCTGGCTGCCGCTGCCGGACAAGGGGCGTTGGCGGCCGTTCAACGACTGGCTCTACCACAAGGAATGCGTGGCCAAGGCAAGCCCGGTGTTCGCCGGACTCCAAGCCGGAGGGATCATGGACTGGGACTATTACGGCCCGGTCATTTCCCATACGTTCCTGGACGGGGCCACGCCGCCGGACACGGCCCTGGCCGCCGCCTTTGCCACCGGCTATTGCACGCCGGGCGGGTACGCCGCGGGCATCATGCTCGGAGAGTACCGCCTGGGGGCCGGCCGCTTCATCCTCAATACCTTCAACCTGCTGGACCAGGCCGGAACGCATCCGGCGGCCGACCGGCTGCTGCTCAACCTGGTCCAATACGCCGCCACCGGCGGCCAAGAACCCCTGCAACCACCGGCGCCGGACAGTGTTGTCGGATGATGTTGGGGCCACCCTTTTGAAAAAGGGTGCTCCCCAAAAGGGGGTTCCCAACCAACATAAAGGTCATGCCCCCGCGGAATACCGGGATATGTTTGGCCGGGAATAATGCAATCATCGGACACCTCGGACATATCCGACTTGTCGGAGATGTCCAAATGTCCGAGAATTAGGAGACTCGCCATGGACAGCTTGTCGAAACAAATCGAGCGCACGGCCGTGCCGGCCGGCACGGTGCAGGTGTGGTGGCTGGGCGGCGCCGGGTTCGCCTTCAAGACCGCGGCGGGCCGGGTGTGGTTGGTCGATCCCTACCTCACGGATTCGGTGGAGCGCCTGTTCGGGTTCAAGCGGATGTGTCCGCCGCCCCTCCGGCCGGAGGAGGTGCGGTGCGACGCGGTGCTCTGCACCCACGACCACGCCGACCATGTGGACATCGACACCCTGCCGGCCATTGCCCGCAACAATTCCCAATGCGTGTTTGCCGGTCCGGCCAGTTGCGTCAAGGCGTTTCGCGACCTGGTGATCGCCGCCGACCGGCTGGTTGAACTGCCGGTGAGCGGCCGAACGGCCGTAGCCGGTGCCACCGTGCATACGGCCAACGCCGATCATGGCGACGCCGCGCCCGATGCGGTGACGCCGCTGTTCGATTTCGGTGACGTCCGCATCCTGCACTCCGGCGACACCTCCCTGTGCCCGGTCCGTTTCAAGCCGTTGTATGACCTCAAGCCCGACCTGCTGCTGCCGTGCATCAACGGCAATTTCGGCAACATGAACCACATCGACGCCGCGCAGATGGCGCAGCAGGCCGGAGTGCACACGGTCATTCCCCACCACTTCTGGCTGTTTGTCGAGCACGGCGGCGACCCCGCCGGCTTCCTCTACGCCTGCAAACACTTCTGCCCCGGCGTGATGGCGAAAATCCTCAAGCCCGGCGAGGGGTTCGCCTGCCGCGGCCGCGGCTAGTCCCCAGTAAAGCTTAAATCTTCACCAGTAGAGTAGGGAGCTGAACGGCCCGGTGGCCGTTCAGTTCCCCCTCGTCGAACCGGACAGGCGGATTTCCCGCATCCGGCTCTCGCAGCGTCGTTCTTCCTTCGGCGTTTCAGGTGTCGCGTCAG
>JBAZJM010000399.1:0-4000 GCA_041651315.1 Lentisphaeria bacterium
GGTGACCAGGGCCAGATACGCCGCCAGGCAGACGGCGGCAATCCGGCCGGCCCGGTGCCGGTGAATGCGCAGTTCGCGGGGCAGCGGCAACCAGCTGCGCCGGTCGACGGCCAACTGGCGGCCCAAGCCGTAAAGCGCCAGGATCAGCGCCCCGGCAAAGCGCGCCTGGGCGGCCGGCTCCAGGGCGGCCAGTTCCGGCGCCAGCTCGACTCCGGCCAGGGCCAGGCTCCCCGTGGGCGAGCCGAACAAGCCGTCCGGAGCGGCCGCCACCTGTTCCATCGTGCGGTGGCCGGCACCGTCCGGGCGGAACACAAAACCGGCCCCGGCCGGCTGGCCGGGATCCGCGGGAAAGAAAACCGGTTGGCCGGCCAGCACCGGATCCAGCGCCAGGGCGGGCGGCAGACAGGCGTCCACGCCGGCCCCCATGCCCGCCAAATCATCAAGAATATGACGCCAGTCCGCCTCGCGCAGAAAGCCCAGGCGCACCCGCTGGCCGGCCACGCCTTCGGCGGCAGTGGCCCCCGGCAGCTGCCGCCAGCCCCAGGCCAGACGGTCCGGCGGCAGCGGCGAACGACGGCCCAGTTCAAACGCCAGGGCCTGGCGCAGTTCCGCCACATCCAGTTTCGGCACATTGACGTCGGCCAGGCCGGCCATCACCCAGGCCGGACCGCCGATCACCGCGGCATTCTCATCGCTCCCCGCCAGGGCGGCCCGCCCGGCCGCCAGCCGGCTGCCCAAGTCGGCCGCGTCCGCCGTGGTTTCCTGACTCCAGCAGGCGTCCACCCGGATCCCCGCACCAACACGCTGCACGCGCACACCATAAACTT
This sequence comes from Lentisphaeria bacterium, assembly GCA_041651315.1. Classification (GTDB taxonomy): domain Bacteria; phylum Verrucomicrobiota; class Lentisphaeria; order Oligosphaerales; family CAITYL01; genus CAITYL01. Next base: position 828 of record JBAZJM010000399.1, read on the forward strand.
GGCGTGCCGCGTCCCACGTGAGGGCCACCGATGAATTGCGGGTTAAAAAAAACAACATGACTCCTGCCTGCACCCCAAATCATGTACTATAGCCCCCTTGGACAGCCCCCGCCGGCCGTGGTTCCCGCCGGGGGCATGACCGTTTTGTCGGATGATGTTGGGGCCACCCTTTGGGAAAAGGGGGTTCCCAACCAAACAGGGGCGCGAAGGGTGACGGAGGTCGTTTGCGGAGTGGCGGGCGGCGCTTCCTGCGGCCAAAGCCATGGCGGTGATCCTCGCCGATCTCCACGGCCGGTGGCCCATGGCGGGCACCCCGAAAGGGAACACGCCGAGCTGGGGCTCGGCGCTCCCAGGGGGGCACGGATTTATCCGCGTGGAACTACCGCCGTCCGGTAATCGTCCCGGCGTCCTGGAAATTCAGGAAGCGGTCCGCCGCGACTTCCGAGGTCAGGTCGCCCGCATACACCACGTAGCCGGCCATCGCCTTGGGCGTGGTCTGGCGGAAGCGCGCCAATCCCCGCGCGAACTCGCGATGACAGGTCTTGGCTTGGGTGCCGGCGGGAACCAAGAGCATGATGGGAGTTATGGGACCGGCCCCCGGGCCCGCCTCCCATAGTTCCCATGCCCCCCACCATTCCCCATAGTTTTCCATTCAACCATCCCTCAAGCCGTTGTCATTTTTATCCCTTGATCCCGGAAGTCCCTGGAGTCCGCGGAACGGGTTCGGCCGCGGCGGGCGCCAGCAACTGGTGGGCCGCGCGCGCCAGATACAGGGGCAGATGCACGATGCGTTCGGTGGTCATGGGCATTCCAGTGTACACGCGAAGACCTTGCGGGGTGGCCGGATGCGAGTCCAGGAAGGCGCGCAGGCTTTTCAAGGTGCCCGTGGCCCCGGATTTCACCTCAATGGGCAGCACCCTGGAACCGCTGGGCACGAGGAAGTCCACTTCCGCCTGGCTGTTGAGCGCCTCACGCGCCCAAAAGTACAGGTCGCCCTCGCGATCCGGCGGTGCCGAAGCGAGCAATTCCTGCGCCACAAATTGCTCGGCCACCGCGCCACGGTGGATGGCGAGGAGGTCGGGTTCCTGCACCAATTGCGCGTCGATCCGCAGGGCGGCATGCATCAGTCCAACATCCAGCATGAACAGCTTGGCCAGGCGTTCGTTGCGGTCGGTGGCAAGCGGCAAGCCCTGTCCGGAACTGTGATAGACCCGGCGGATCACCCCGGCTTTTTCCAGCGCCCGCACCACCGGTTTCAGTTCGGCTGAGCGCGCCTCGCCATCGATGTGCGAAAACTTGAAACGCCCTCCCACCAGACCGGGAGCGCGCAGAAACAACTGTTCGGCGAGCGCGGCTTTGACCTTGCCCGCGTATTTGTAAAAATCTTGGCGGTAACTTTGCAAAATGGACAGGTGCGCGCGGCGGCACGCTTCTGGATCGTTGCCTTCGGCCATGGCTTGCAACGCCTGGGGCATCCCGCCGCAGAAAAGATAGGTGCGCAGCTCGGCCAAGGCCTGGCGATGGGCGATCTCCGGCCAGACGTCCCGCGTCGGGGTGAACCGGCTCACGGCGTCCGCGAGCGCATGGTTGCCGCGGGCCTGCAGGTATTCCACAAAATTCATGGGCTGGAGCCACAGGAACTCGATGCGGCCCACGGGCATGGAGAACGCTTCCGCCTCCATGGCAAACTCCAGCAGGGATCCCGTTCCGATGACCGCCAGATCGGGCCTGGACTCATGAAAGTAGCGTAGCGCGGCAATGGCCCGCGGACAGGCTTGAATCTCATCCAACAGCAGCAAGCCGGACCCCGGTTGGACCGGAGGGAAGCCCAACAACGCCAAGGCGCTCAAGATCGTCGCGGGCTGCAGGCTTTGGAAGGCGGCCTTGGCCTCGGGCTGAAGTTCAAAATTCACTTCGACGAGCTTTAGCTTCCGTTCGCGGGCCAACTCCCGGACGAGCCAGGTTTTTCCCACCTGCCGGGCGCCGCGCAGCAGCAGCGGCTTCCGATCTGACCGCGCCTGCCACGCGCTTAAATAGTCAAGTAAATGTCTTTTCATGTTTTGAATTTAGCGTAAAAATCGTCATAATCAAGCTTTGTTTAGTCGAGGTTTTTGTGAGCTCATCTTAGGGTGTAAGGGACATACGCCCCATTAGCCAATAATTTGATTGGGGGGCCGGCGGGAACCAAGCGCATGATGGGAGTTATGGGAATAATGGGAAGCATGGGAGTCATGGGACAGGCTCCCGGGCCCGTCTCCCAATCCTTCCCATGCCTCCCATCATTCCCCATTGTTGTCCATGGCTCCCACCCCCTCCTTTCTCCCCGGGGCGCGGGTAGGGCGACTGGGGCCCTGCACTCGAAGAGGGTACCAACAGACAGGCGCCCCTTGTGCCTTTTCCCGCTTGTTTTTCCTGGTTTGTACACTATTGTCATCTTTTGTGTTTTTTTGGTGTTACGGAAGCTGGAAATGACCCTGTTCCTCATAGGTTTGGCCTTGATTGTGCTCGGCGGGCTGGCCGCGTTGCTGCTGGACCGGCAACCGGAACGCAGCGGCACCGTGGCGGTGGTCCTGATGATGCTGGGGGCCGCGGTGGCCGCGATTCCGGTGTTGCTGGTGTTGCTGGGACTGACGCCGCCCCTGTCCTGCCACTGGTCTTGGGTGTTTCCCGGTTCCGGTGGCAGCACCCCCGGGCTGTGCCTGGATCCCCTGGCGGCGGTGTTTCTGCTGCCGGTGCTGGGGCTGACCGCGCTGGGCGCCCTCTACGGCCGGAGTTATTGGCGGCCGTGGCACCACCGGCAGGAAGCCCTCGGCCTGGCCTGGCTCAGCTACGGCCTGCTGGCGGCGGCGATGGCGTTGGTGGTGACGGCGGATCATGGGGTGCTGTTCCTGGTCGTTTGGGAAGCCATGACCCTGGCCTCGTGGTTCTTGGTGACCTTTGAGAACGAAAAACCGGCCGTGCGCAGCGCCGGCTGGCTGTACTTGGTGGCCTCGCACGTGGGCAACGCCTGCCTGCTGGCCCTGTTCTGCCTGCTGGCGCAGGAGAGCGGGAGCTGGAGTTTCAGCGGTTGTCCGTGGCTGGCGGCGCGCACCGTGCCGGCGGCGGCGTTTTTTCTGCTGGCCCTATGCGGTTTCGGGGTGAAAGCGGGGCTGGTGCCGCTGCATGTCTGGCTG
>JBAZJM010000400.1:0-3994 GCA_041651315.1 Lentisphaeria bacterium
CCATGCCATGAATCTCAGTGCGCTCGACCTCTGCATCATCCTGATTCCCCTGGTCGCCCTGGTATGGATCTCCTTCGCCACCCGCGGGCAGTCCAAGAGCGTGGCCGACTTCATGGCCGCCAGCCGCGTCGCCGGACGCTATCTGGTGTGCAACGCCCGCGGCGAGGCCGGCTTCGGCGCCATCAGCGCCGTCGGCATGTTCGAGGCATTCTACAATTCCGGTTTTTCCTATAACTGGTGGGGCAGCATCGGCGCGCCGATCGGGCTGCTGATCGGCCTGACCGGCTTCATCATCTACCGTTACCGGGAAACCCGCTGCATGACCCTGGCGCAGTTCTTTGAGGTCCGCTACAGCAAGCGGTTCCGCATCTTTGCCGGCTTTCTGGCGTTTCTCTCCGGCATCCTCAACTATGGCATTTTCCCGGCGGTCAGCGCCCGCTTTTTTGTCTATTTCTGCGGCCTGCCGCCGAACGTGCATCTCGGCGTTCTTGCCACCCTTCCGACCTTTGGCATTCCCGGCCTGCCGCCGGAACTACAGCTGGGGGGTTTTGCCATTCCGACCTTTTCCATCCTGATGGTGGTCTTCCTGTCCGTCGCCCTGAGCATGTCGCTCACCGGCGGCCAGCTCACCATCATGATCACCGACTGCATTGCCGGCCTGGTCTCGATGCTGTTCTACGTGCTGATTGCCGCCACCCTGATCTGGATGTTCTCCTGGTCGCAAGTCTCCGAGGCGCTGCTCAACCGGCCTCCGGGCAAATCGATGCTGGATCCGTTTGACAGTTTTGCCCTGAGCGACTTCAATATCTGGTACGTGCTGATCGGCGTCTTTGGCGGCGTCTATTCCTACATGGCTTGGCAGGGCGGGCATGCCTTCAACGCTTCCGCCGCCAACCCGCATGAGGCCAAGATGGGCGTCATTTTGGGCAGTTGGCGCGGCTTCGCCCTTGGCGTCATGATCACCCTGCTCGGGGTCTGCGCCTACACCTACATGAACCACCCCGCCTTCGCCGCCGGCGCCCAGCAGGTCAACACCGTGCTCCAGGGCATCGACAACCCGCAGATCCAGACCCAGATGCGGGTGCCGGTGGCGCTGGCCCATTTCCTGCCCGTCGGCATCAAGGGCATGTTCTGCGCCATCATGCTCTTCGCCATGCTCGCCGTGGACGGCTCCTATCTGCATTCCTGGGGCAGCATCATCATCCAGGACGTGGTGCTGCCGTTCCGCAAAAAACCGTTTGAACAAAAAACGCATATCCGCTTGCTGCGCGCCGCCATCTTCCTTGTCGCGGCCTTCGGCTTCGGGTTCGGCCTGGCCTTCAAGCAGACCGATTACGTGCTGATGTTCTTCGCCATCACCGGTGCCATCTACCTCGGCGGCGCCGGGGCGGTGATCATCGGCGGTCTCTATTGGAAAAAAGGCACCGCGGCCGCTGCTTGGACGGCCATGACGGTCGGCTCCAGCCTGTCGGTCGGCAGCATCCTGATCGGCCAGTTCTGGGCTCCTGTCCGCGGCTTCCTGCTCCACGGCTTCCCCAACTGCCAGTGGCTGCTCCAGCATCCCGACAAATTCCCCATCAATGGCCAATACATGTTCTTCATGGCCATGATTGCCGCCATCCTGCTCTATGTCATCGTCTCCCTGCTGACCTGTCGCGAGGACTTCAACATGGACGCCATGCTGCACCGCGGCCGGTACGCCCCCGCACCGCAGGCCGGGGACGCCCCGGCCCTGGTCGTCCCCGTCGGTCTCAAGGCGAAACTGCTCGCCATCATCGGCATCGACTCCAATTTCACCCTGGGCGACAAGATTCTTTCCATCAGCGTCTTTTCCTGGGGCATGTTCTGGTTCTTCGTGTTCCTGGTCGTCACCGCCTGGAACCTGCTGGTCGCGCGCTGGACCGGCCTGACCTGGTCCCACTACTACCACGTCACCGGCGTGCTGATCCCCTTCGGCATCGCCGTGGTCACCTGCGTCTGGTTCACCTGGGGCGGCATCCGCGACCTGCGCCGGATGTTTGCCAGTCTGCGCACTGTGCGGCGCAACGCCCATGATGACGGCACCGTGGTCGGCCACCGCAACCTCGACGAAGCAGAAGCCAACAACATCAAACCGTGAAGGCGATTCTCCCAGGAGCGCGAATGAACATGAAAACGAACCGTGCATGGCGGGGGGCGGCGGCGATGGGAATCGTGGCGCTGGCCGGTGGCTGCCTGACCGGCGGCGCCAAAACGGCGGCCACGGCCGTGCCGGAACGGCACCCGGTACAGACCGCCGTTCGGGCCGTGACCCCGGTGGTCCTCGACGGGCGGCTGGACGACGAGGCCTGGCGCCGGGCGCCGGCCTATCCGCTCATCCTCCCCGCGGCGGAGTCCGCAACCGCGGCGGTGCCGGTGGAAAAGGGCGAAGTCCGTTACGCCTGGGACGCCCATTATTTTTATGTTGCCGCCCGCTTCGAAGACAGCGACCTCGTCGCCGAGGGCGAACGGGATGGATTGCCCCATTTCCAGCTGGGCGACGTGCTGGAAATCTTCCTCAAACCGGTCAACGACACCTATTACTGGGAGATGTATGCCACGCCGCTGAACCGGAAGACCCGTTACTGGTTCCCCGGGCGTGGGCGGCTGGGACTGCCCAGCGGCTTTGCGTCACGGGAGGTGGGCATCCGGGTGGCGGCCCACCACGACGGCACGGTGAATGACTGGCGCGATCATGACCGGGAATGGACGGTGGAGATGGCCATCCCGGTTGCCGAACTAGAGGCCTATGGCGCCAAGTTCAAGCCCGGCGAGTCGTGGCGGCTGCTGGCCGCCCGCTACAATTACAGCCGCTGGCTGGCGCGCCAGGGGCCGGAGTTGTCGGCCGCCGTGCCGTTGGACCAGGTCAACTATCACCGGCTCGAACAATACGCCCAACTGCTGCTGGCGCCCTGAGCGTGCGGCCGGCCGGTCGGCGCCTGGGCGGCGGCCGCCCTGCAATCGGCCGGCCGAAACCGTTCTCCGGCACTACCGGGACGGTGGCTCGCCGTTGGCTGGCGGGTTGGCGGCATAAACGGATACCAGGCGCGAAATCAGCACCGCCATGTAAAACAGGCCGGTGATGGCTTCCATCACCGCGAGCATGCGTGCCGCCTTGGAAACGGGGGTGATGTCGCCGTACCCCACGGTGCAGAGGGTGGCGAAGCTGAAGTAGAACCCCTCGAAATTGGAGAGGCCGCCGCCATTCCCCCCGGCACTGATGGCAAAGGCCGCCGGGGACAGTAGCGCCACCATCACATAGGCCGGCACCCAGAGCATTCCCAGCATCAGATAACCCGAAATGCCGGCGCAAATGACGTTGGCATCCACCCGCGGGGCGCGCAGGATGAAGCGAAGCAGAAGCGCCACCACAAAGGCAAAGAACACCATGACGGCCACCAAGCCGGGGAAGGGGCCAACCCAGTCCGGCCGGACATGATTGGCCCATCTTGCCGCCAGCGCGGGGATGACCAGCAGGATCGTGATCCCCAGGGTCTGGCGGCGGCCGCCCACGGCCAGCACCGCGGACACCATGACGAGGGTCAACAACCCGGCCTCAACGAGGTCTCCGTGCGGGAATAACTCCACAAACGGCGTGACCATGAACAGAATGACCAGTGCCGCCAGAAGTTCGGCGGCAGAGTAGCGAAACGTGCCCAACCGCTCAATGGCCTTCTGCCGGAGTGTAACGCCTGACGCGGCCGGTCTGGGGGTGGCTTTCATGGACAGGCATCTCCCGGGTGCACGGGAACGTACCGCGCCAAAGCCGCCGGTCAAAACGGCCATCCGAACCGGCTCGGAAATCCGTCGGGCCGGCGGCGATCACAAAAAAAGAGATTCAGGCGCAAGGTCCTAAATCCCCAGTGGAGAGATGGTGGAGCTGAGGGGGCTCGAACCCCTGACCTATACGTTGCGAACGTATCGCTCTAGCCAAACTGAGCTACAGCCCCGAAAAGCAGTGAGGGGAAAAATAGGC
>JBAZJM010000401.1:0-3971 GCA_041651315.1 Lentisphaeria bacterium
GATGCACATGGACTCCGCCTGGCCGCTCCGCGGCGAGACCTGGGTCTTGTCGTAATCGACCATCAGCGGCGCCTTGACGTCGCTGAAGACCATGCCCATCGGCGGCTCAAACGGCGCCGTCAGGCAACCGGACAGCAGGGACGCCCCCGCCACCGCCACGCCCGCACACACGATCCGCATCTGTTTGGTCAGCATGCTTGTTCTCCCTTCCGTGATTGCTGTTACTGGGCCGACCGGAAAATCCGGTCCAGCCGAAAGTGACCATACACCACCGGGGGCCCTGTGGCAAGAGCGCCCGCGGGTTCGGCGTTCGTCCGAGCCCGGGTTCGTCCGAGCCCGGAACGTCAGTGACGGGGCAACCGAAAGCTGAAATTGGGAAAGCTGAAAACGGAAATTGAGAGGTGCTTTCAAAAGTCGGATTTTTAACAGAAGGAAGCAAAGATAGCGAAGGGGTGAATTGTCTTGAAAACACAACTAATTCATTCTAAATGCAATAAAAAATTACTCTGTGCCTCCGTGCCTCTGTGAGAAAATGTCTTTGATGCAGAAATGGAATGAGCTGGACTTTTGAAAACGGCTCTTGATTTTATTGATTCCTCATCGACCGGTCACTTCGCGCCCAGGAGTGGCGCGGCGTTCCCGGCTCTGAAAGGCGCGGGGCGGCGACATCAGGGCTGCAGGCAGAGCAGCCCGGGAACCTGCGCAAAATGCCCGTCATAGGCCACCAGGCGCGTCCCGGTTTCCAGGGCCGTTGCGGCGATCCAAATGTCATTGGTCGGGATGGGGGTGCCGGCCTGGCGCAACTGGGCCACCAGCAGGCCATACCGTTCCGCCACCTCGCGCGTCACGTCCTGGACGCCAATTCCCGGCTGCTCCAAAAACTCGGCCAGCAGCTTCAGGTTGGCCGAAACCTTGCTCCCCGCCAAGAACCCCGCATGCAGTTCCCCCACGACCACGGCCGGCAACAGGATGCCGTCCGCCTGTTCCAAGCACTCCTGCAGGGCGGCGTTGCCGCGGCGCAACTGCGAGTAGGCGGAGGTGTCCAGGCAGACCCTCATGACCACACCTCGGGGTCAATGGCTTCAAACACCGCGGTGGCGCGCCGGAATTTCTCCAGCTCCTGGGCGCTCCAACCGCCGGCAAAGGCGGAAAGGTCGCGCCGGCGGCGGGGGAATGGGGCCAGTCCAAGGCCGCGGGTCAGCGCCTCGACGGCGGCGCTATTCATGCTGTGGCCGCGGTGGCGGGCGGTCTGCTTCAACTGTTTCACCACCTCGTCCGGGATCTTGCGGATGGTCAACTGTGACATGCTGCGCCTCGCGGATGAATGCATGAAACAATGGCATATTGCATGCGTTTTCTGCCTCTACTATAGCCGCGGGACGAACCGTGGCAATCCACCAGCCCCAAGGTTCAGCATTGCCTTGACATCCCCCGGCGCACGGATTATCCTACTTTCTGATCATTATGAGGATATCTTCATCCGCCCCATGACCTTCCCCCCCGCCAACCTGCCGCACCGACTGCCGGCGGACGCCTGTCGTCCGTTGCCGGGGAGTGTTGCCGCCGTCGCGCCTGCTGCCGCCGCCGTGGCGATTATCGCCGCCGCCGCTAGTGGCGCGACGCCCTTGGGTTGAGGTTCCGCTTTTCCACAACCTTCCGGGTGTCGCCCGGAAGGTTTTTTTGTGCATGGTTTCATGCCGCCTTTCGGGTCCCGGAAGCCACCCCAGAGAGGCCGCATCCACCATGGACCCCCAGCCATCCCCCCGCCGCCACCGCCTGGCCCGGCGCCTGCGCACCCTGCCACGTTCCTGCGTCCGCGACGCCATGAACGCGGCCGCGGGCGACGTCATCTCCTTCGCCGGCGGCCTGCCCCTGCCCGCCCTGTTCCCCGTGGCCCCCCTTGCCGAGTCGGCGGACCGGGTTTTGCGCGACCACGGCGCCCAGGCGCTCCAGTACGGCAGCACGGAGGGCATCGCCCCCCTGCGCGAATACGTGGCGGAACGGTTCCTGCGCGCCCGCGGCATCGCGGCCACCGCGGCGGACGTGCTGATCACCAGCGGTTCCCAGCAGGGCCTCGACCTGCTGGGCAAGGTGTTGCTCGACCCCGGCAGCCCGCTGCTGGTGGAGGCGCCCACCTACATGGCGGCCATGCAGGCGTTCGGCCTCCAGCAACCGCGCTTCCTTGCCGTGCCGCTGACGGCGGACGGGGCCGACCCCGTCCGGCTCGCCGCGCTGGCGCGCCGGCACCGGCCGCGCTTTTTCTACGCCGTCCCCACCTTCCAGAACCCGAGCGGGGTGACCTACCGCCCGGCCGTCCGCGAAGCCGTGGCCGGCGCCCTGGCACAGACCCGCACCCTGCTGGTCGAAGACGACCCCTACAGCGAACTCTATTACGACCAGCCCCCGCCGCCGCCCATCACGGCGCTGGCCGGGGGCGGCGTCATGATGGGCACCTTCTCCAAGCTGCTGGCCCCGGGACTGCGCCTGGGCTGGCTGTTGGCGCCGCCGGAGCTGATGGAGCCGCTGGTCCGCGCCAAGCAGGCCACCGACCTCTGCACCGCCGCGTTCACCCAGCACCTGCTGTGGGATTTTCTGGAGCACCATGACCTGGCCGCCCATGTCCACGGACTCCGCACCCGCTATCGCGGGCAGCGCGACGCCATGCTGGAGTGCCTGGCCGCGGAGATGCCGGCGGACTGCCGCTGGACCCGGCCGGGCGGCGGCATGTTCGTCTGGCTCACCGCCCCCGAACACGTCTCCACCCAGGCGTTGCTGGCCCCCTGCCTGAAGCGCGGGGTGGTTTTCGCCCCCGGACGCTCCTTCTACCCCGGCGGCGCCCCCGACAACCGCCTGCGCCTGAACTTCACCCGGCCCGCGCCGGAGGAGATGCGGCGCGGACTCCGCATCCTCGCGGAAGAGATGCGGCTGGCCGCCGGCAGCGGCCAGAAATAAACGTGAGACAGGCAATCGTGCCTGTCGCGGCCCTCCGCAGGGTTGCGACACCGACGACGCCCCCGGCCGCCCTCTCCCCCCAAATGGGTGTAGCCAGGCCCAACAACCTGAATTACAGTCACGGAAGGCGCCTGGCACAGGCGCCGCTACAGCAACCGCCACAAGATTTGGTTGAAGATGGAGAGTGAAATGACCGCCCCCGCCTGGCAATGGAACGAAGACCAGCAGATTGGCACCGACTATGCGAACGTCGCGGAAGTGCGCGCCTATGACCGCCGCATGGGCGAGCTCCGCGACATCCCGGCCGAGAACCGGGCCATTCTCGCCCTGCTGCAGCTGGCGCCCGGCGCCGCCGTGCTGGAGATCGGCACCGGCACCGGCGCCTTTGCCCGCGAGGCGGCCCGGGCGGGGCACCGGGTGACCGCGCTCGACATCTCGCCGGTCATGCTTGACTACGCCGCGGAGCGGGCCCGGGAGGACGGGCTGGCCGGCATCCGCTTCGTCCGGGCGGGCTTCCTCACCTACGAGCACGCCGGCGAGCCGTTTGACGCCGTGGTCAGCGGCCTGGCCCTGCATCATCTGCCGGACCTGTGGAAATTCCATGCCCTGAAGCGGATTCACGGCTGGCTCCGGCCCGGCGGCCGGTTCCTTCTCCAGGACGTCGTGTTTGATCCGGGGCCGGAGGGGTTCGCCGCCTATTTCGACCGGCTCGCCGCCGCCGTGCCCACCGACTCCCGCCAGCCGTTCATCCGCCACATCCGCCAGGAATACAGCACCCTCGCGTGGATCCTGGAGGGGCTCCTGCAGCGCAGCGGCTTCACGGTCGAGCAGAGCTGGCGGCAGCCGGATTTCATGGCCCACTACCTCTGCCGGGCCAGGTGAGGCCGGCAGCCGGCACTCGACCGCAATCGGCCGCAGTCGAACGCGGCCGATTGCGGTCGAACAACGGCGGTTTGTTTTGACCCGTCACGTTGTTCCGGGCTCGGTCAATCCCCAGCCCCCCCCCAACCAGTGAACCG
>JBAZJM010000402.1:0-3949 GCA_041651315.1 Lentisphaeria bacterium
ACTGGATGTAATACTTGTGGTAGTCGGGGAGTCCGTCACTCCAATTGAGGATGTGGTCTTTACCCGGCTGGGGGTCGCGCAACCAGGCGGCCTCCTGGACCTGCATTGGCACGGGGAGCCCGATGACGGCGCTGTAGCCGTTGCCGCTGGGCGATTCGTACATGGCCGGCCGCGGGTAATGATGCCCGGGCAGCAGGCGGCGAGGGAAGTGCAGGCTGCGGTAGAGCACGAAACAGCGGTAATAATACAGTTTCAGGAGATCCTGGTCCTCACTCCGCAGGGCCGGGACTTTTTCCGCGAACCAGTCGTTGAAGCATTTGACGTTTCGGGCGAAGACATCCGCTTCGCCGAGGATGGCGCGAGTGCGGGCCAGCGCGGCGGCGGCGGACTGGGCGTCGACGGCAAAGGCGTAGCGGAACTTCAGTTCGCCGTAAGGCGGGAGTTCGAAACGGTGGACGAGGCCGGGCAGCGTGGAGCTCACGGCGGCAAAGACCTGATATTCCGTGTCGCCCCAGGCCGTGGTCACAAAGTTGAAGGGGCCGGAATTTTCGGGGTGGGAGGCGCTGGCCGCAAAGGGGCTCCGGATCGTCAATTCGTAGCGGCGCGGGGTATTGCCGGTGTTTTTGAGGACGCATTCCGCCACAAAAACGTTGTCGGCGCTGATGCACTTGCTCTCTTTCAGGGAAAGGGCGCCAAGCTCGGGGGTGTCGCCTCCGAACGCGTTGGGCCGGCTGCGATACCAACTTTTCAGCAGAGCCGGGGTCCATTCGTTGCGGGCGAGAGAGAGCTCGACGGTGCCTTGCTGATCATCGGAGAATTCAGTCAGTTCCAGCCTGACGACGTCGATCAGTTCCTTGGTGTTATGGGCCAGATAGAGTTTGCCGGAGAGGCCGGGTTTGGGGGCGTCCCAGGCGTAATAGGGCAACTGGGCGGAGATCAACACTCCGGCCTGGTTCTCGGGTCCGCCGCGCTGGCCCTCCCAAAGTTCGGGAGCGGTCCACATTTCGGGTCCGATCAGGTCGCCCCGGACGCTGTTGCCGAGAAACGCATTGACGTCGAACATCATTTTTATTGCCTTCAACCCAACCCGTTTGGGGGTTTCCAAAGCCCGTTGTCAGGTCAATCTATTGGCGACGCGCAGATTTCCCACTGCCAAGATCGGAACCGTCTTTAAAAAAGCGGAAAAGTTTTTACCCCAAACATCATTCTTAAATTCACACATCGGAATTGCAATTATAAAGTCGGAAAAGTCTCTTTTTTTAATCCATAACTGGCCAGCAAGCCGCCATGAAAGTCTCTCCCGGATTAACGCCCCAGTGTCACGGGTGCAGACCCCGCGTTGCGAGATTATAATCCTCGCCTATGTTCGCAACATATAAGGGGGGGGAGACCGCATGAAAATTGAGATTGGTGAAACCAAGCCGGCACATTACACGGAATACTGGCCGGGGCAATACAAGTTTTTTTCCCACTTCGAGTACGTCAGCGGCGTGCCGCATGCCCTGTTCCTGATCACCACCTTGAAGGCCAAATCCATTCCCCGAAAGACCCCCGAAGTGGCGAGGGCGAAAGGTCGGCCGTGGCCAACCTGCGCATCGTCAAACAGGAACCAGGCTGACCCAGCCATCGTCTTATCCGTCTGACGGTTGTCACATTTCAGTCAAAAGGATGCGTATTATGGAAACCCAGATTGCCGCCTGTGGCCTCATCTGCAGCCGTTGCGACGCCTTCCGCGCCACCCGCGAGAGCGATGCCGCCAAACTGGAGCTGGTCGCCGCCGACTGGCGCCGACGCTACAACTGCCCGGAAATCGCCGCGGACAACATTCGCTGCACCGGCTGCATGGTCGAGGACGGCCCCAAATGCGGACATTGCGAATCGAACTGCGGCGTGCGCAAATGCGCCATGGCGAAAAAACTTTCGCATTGCGGCCAGTGTGGCGAATTCCCCTGTGACACACTCTCCGGCCTCCACGGTTTCATGGGCCGGCAAGGCGAGGTTCAACGCGAACTGCTCAAGTCGTTACGTGAGGTCCAAGGACTGATGCACAGCGCGTTCTAGACTTTTTCGCGAACACACTCGCAACCACCAACAACACCGATCATATCAAGGAATGGATGAATGGGAAATTATGAAAAATTGATTGACAACGCCATTGCCTGGGCATTGAAGAATCGTGACCGCCGGGACTATCAATACAAATGTTTGGCGTTTGTCGAAGACGCCTACGAGCAAGGCAATGCGCTTGAGATGTTTGGCGGTTCCACGGCCACGGAATCCGCCGAACAGTATGGCACCATCCCCACCGCCTGTCCCCCCCGGGGCGCGTTGGTGTTTTACAGCGCAACCGGGCCCATCAATGGGGTGACCAAGAACTGGGGGCACGTCGGGCTCTGCCTTGGCAATAACCAGGTCATCCACACCTGGGATGTGATCCGGATTGACGACTACACGGACGTCGAAAAACTAAAAAATGCCCCGGGCTGGACGCCGCTGCATTATGTGGGGTGGACCGCTCCGGAAGTTTTCCTTAAGGGGTTTGTCCATCAACGGAATGGACCATGACAACGGATATTTCCCGGCTCAGCGCCGGGCTGCAGCAGATTTTGGACGACGCCGTGGCCGCCGGTGAAGAGACCGGCTGCCAGCTGGCGATTTTCGACCGCGGCACGCCGGTGATCAATCTTGCCGCCGGCAACGGGATTACCACGGACACACTGTTCCCGGTCTTTTCGGCCGGCAAGGGGCTGATGACGACCGCCGTTCACCGCCTGGTCGAAAGGGGTGTGCTGAGTTATGACACGCGGGTGGCCGATCTCTGGCCGGAATTCGGCTGCAACGGCAAGGAAGATGTCCGGGTCTGGCATATCCTCACCCACCGGAGCGGGCTGCACCAACTGCCCGCCGTCAACGCCCCGGAAGAACAGGCGGACTGGAAGCTGATGTGTGACCGCATCGCCGCCATGAAACCCGTTTGGACGCCCGGCACCAAATGCGAATACCAGGGGATCACCTATGCCTGGCTGCTGGGCGAAGTGGCGCAGCGGGCCGACGGCCGCGATTTTCGCCGGATCGTCACGGAAGAAGTGCTGGCGCCGCTGGGCCTTGAACACCACTTTTTCTTCGGCACGGCCCGGCCGTATGCCGCCCCGGCCCTGACGCTCTGTCCGGGCGAAGAACCGCCCTGGGCGGCACAGTTTATCGGCTGTGACGCCATCCGCCACGGGCTGGTGCCTTCGGCCAATGGCCTGGGCACGGCCTATGCCCTGGCCCGGCACTATGCCGCGCTGAAGCACGACATCGACGGCGTCCGCCTGCTGCGGCCGGAAACCGTGGCCAACGCCACGTTCCTCCGGCGGGCGGCCGACGATCCGGCCGGCGAGACCTGGGCGAAATTCGGCCTGGGCTATGCCTTGTGCGGGCCGGAACCCGAGGTGGGCCGGATGTTCGGCCATGGCGGCGCGCTGGGCGCGGAAGGCTTGGCGGACAAGCAGACCGGCCTGGCCATCGGCTTCACCAAAAACCAGGTCACCCCGACCCATCCGGTGCATCCGGTCCGCGACCGGATTTCCCGTTTGCTGGGGCTGCCGGTCCGGCACTGGTAAGGTGTATGACAGTTTGGTCGGTTGGGGCCACCCTTTTGGAAAAGGGTGCTCCCCAAGCCCCTTCCCAAAACTTTTGGATCTTAAACCGGAGGGGCGCTTCCGCCACAAGCCGTTCTGGCAAAGCGTTAGGATCAGAGCGGATTGCTTGTGGCGGAAGCGCCCCTCCGCGTTAAGGCACAAAAAGGTTTGACGGAGGGCTTGGGAACCACCTTTCCTCAAAAGGGGGTTCCCAACCGACAAGCATGTCATGCGCCCGTTCCGCAAGGCGGCTTGCCCCGCCGGTGACGCCGCATTAGGTTGGGGGCAGTAAGGGAAAGGGCACCGCAATGATCAGTTCCGCGTTG
>JBAZJM010000403.1:0-3935 GCA_041651315.1 Lentisphaeria bacterium
CGCGGCCGCCCCGGAGGCGCCACCGGCCGCCGACCTGCCGCCGCCGGCCGACCCGCGGCTCAAGGTGACCCTGCTGGTCCAGAACCGGGCCGGCGAGGAGTTCCGCGACCGGCTCGACGGCTTCCAGGACCTGCTCCAGGCCCGCCTGGCCAACCTGGGGCTGGCGCTGTTCAACCCCAAACTGGTGATCGCCAAGTTCGCCGAACAACCCCCGGCCGCCAATGACGCCGAACTGCAGCAGGTGCTGAAGCAGATCCAGGCGCTCTGCCCCGCCCAGGGCGTGGGGCCGACGCCGGCGGACTCGGTCACCGGCGCCGCCTCCGCGGTGCGCCTCGGCCAGCTGATCGGCGCCGACTACACCATTGTCGCCGCCATCCTCAGCACCGGCCGCGAAACCCGCACCTTCAAGGGGGCCGGCACCGCCTACGGCACCGACAACCAGTCGATCGTCACCACCCTGCGCGCCACCCTGACCATTTTGGACGCCAACGGCGGCACCCTGGCCGGCGACACCGTGACCGTCCAGGACCGCATCCAGGTGCAGCAGGGGCTGACCGTGGAACGCCAGGGGATTGCCGACGACCTGCTGGACAAGGCGGCGGAGGAGCTGACCTCCCGCGTCGCCGACAAGATCCTGCAGGTGCGCCAGACGCCGGCCAGCGCCGTGCCCGGCGCCGTCAGCTTTACCGTCAACACCAACATTCCCGCCTGCAACGTCGAGATCGACGGCGCCACCGTCGGCAGTGCCCCCGGCAGTTTCCAGGCCGCGCCGGGCCTCCACCAGTTGCGGATCACCCGCGAATGGCTGACCCCGTGGGAGCGCACCGTCAACCTCTCCGCCGGCCAGGTGCTGACGGTGCAGATGGAGCTGTCCGCCGACGGCGCCCGCCGCTTCAAGGACATCGAGGCGTTCAAGCAGGACCAGGCCCTGCAGAAGATCGAGCGGCTGGCGGTGGTCGACATCGCCAAGGAGCAGAGCGCCGCCACCGCCCATGCCGTGCGCACCGTCGCCGACGGCCAGGGCGCCATGCTCAAGAAGAGCAACTTCAAGCTGCGCGGCAGCCTCTACAACGTGTTCTGGGGCGCACCGCCGGCCGCCGCCAACACCAACAACACCAACGTCAACGTCATCACCAAGTGACCGTGAATATTCGGGGGGCCGGGCCCGTTTCCCTGTTGGCACCACCGGCCAGGAGAACACACATGATGAACCGTCTGCACCAGATTCTGCGCGGCACCGCCGCCGTCGTGATGGCCGCCGGCCTGCCGCTGGCCTTTGGCCAAAGCGCCGCCCAGCTCGTCCAGGGTGAGAAGGACACCATCTTCATCGCCCCCGTCAAGGTCACTGCCGGCGCCGCGGAAATGGCCAAGAGTACCGGCACCGACACCAACCTCAACCTGGTGGTGGATTCGCTGCAAACCCAGTTTATTTCCGCCCTCAACGGCACCGGCGTGTTCCAGCTCGTGGAACGCCAGCGCAAGGGCGACCTCGAACTGGAGCAGTCGTTCGCCGCCGTCGCCGCCGACCCCAACGACAAGAATGCCGCCCAGGCCGGCAAGATGGCCGGCGCCAAGTACGCGTTCCTGCCGCAGGTGGATGGTTTTGAGGACATCGCCGGCGAGCAGCACTTCACCCAGGTCGACCGCAAAAACGTCTCCCGCCAGCGCATGCTGTCCGCGGTGGTGCAGATCGTCGACACCACCAGCGGCAAACTGCTGCCCGATTCGCCCACCGCCAAACTGCACGTCGCCGAGTCCGCCGCCTTCGTCCCCTCCAATTCCCAGGGCCTGGTCAGCAACGAGGCGCTGATCGACCTAGCCAAGGCGGTGGCCAACCAGCTCTGCTTCGCCGCCGTCGCCCAGCTCCGCCCCGCCAAGGTGCTGGCGGTCACCGGCGCCCAGGTCATGATCAACCGCGGCGCCAATGCCGGCTTCACCCCCGGCGCCCGGGTCGAGTTCTACGGCGTCCAGACCGTCAAGGACGACGACACGGGGGAAGTCTTCCGCAACGAAGTGCCGGTCGGCCAGGGCGTGGTGGTCCGCGGCGACCCCCGCCAGAGCTACGCCCGGATCGACGGCGAAAACCTCGGCATCGCCAAGGGCTGCGTGGCCCGGGTGGTCTTTGGACAGGCGGCGCCGGGCGGTGCCGCCCCCGCCAGCGCGGCCGCGCCAATGCCGGGCGCCGCCCCCGCCCAGCCCGCAACCCCGGACGGCCTGCCGCCCGGTTCCAGTGAAAAACCGCTCAAATTCTAACCCTTACCCAATCCCTCAAGGAGCCCCCCATGCATTCCCATCTCTTGCGCCGCACCCTGGCCCGTCATTCCCGCTGGTTCACCGCCCTGGCCGCCGGCTGCCTGCTCGCCGGCGCCGCCGCCGGCTGCCGCTACGGCACCGCCGGAACCCAGGCCAATGCCGCCGTCATCGCCACCCCCGACGGCGGCATGACCGCCAGCAAATACGTGCTCATCAACAACAGCAAGCTGGCCGCCGGCATCCAGGTGGTGGACATCCGCCCCGCCTTCGCCAACGACCTGCTCCAGGCCCAGGTCACCGTTGTCTCCAAGACCAGCCGCACCCAGAAATTCCAATACAAGTTCCAGTGGTACAACGCCCAGGGGCTCGAAGTCGAGATGGATCGCTCGCCCTGGACGCCGGTGACGCTGGTCGGCAACGAGTCCAAAACCATCGGTGCCACCGCGCCCAATCCCGGCGTGCGCGAATTCCGCGTCAACATCCGCGCCCTGTAAACTTCGCACCAGGCTGTAGGCTGTAGACTGTTAGACTGTAGACCGTAGGCGGTGAGGGCGGATTCCCATTCCCGCCCCAAACCGCGCCCGTTCAACCCGACGCCAGACCCAACCCATCCGAAAGGATCATGCCATGGATTTCCGTCCTTCCGTTCTTCCGTCTTTCCGTTCCTCCCTGCTGGCCGCGGCCGCCGCCGGCGGCGCCGCGCTGCTCGCCGGCGGTTGCGCCACCACCCCCGTCGTCAGCTACGGTGACGCCACCGCGGTGCAGAGCGTGACCACCGAGTTCAGCTCCACCGACCTGCAGATGATTGCCGGCAAGATGGTCGACTCGATGCTAACCTTCCCGCCGGTGATGGAAATGACCGCCAGCCGGCGCCCGATCATCCAGGTCGAGCGGGTCAAGAACAAGACCATGCAGCACGTTGACACCGAGTCGATCACCGACACCATCCGCACCAAACTGCTGCGTTCCGGCAAGTTCCGCTTCACCGACCGCACCACCGACCAGGAGACGGTCGCCGAGCTGCAGGCCCAAAACTCGGGCGGCCTCACCGATCCCAACAAGGCCGTCGCCTTCGGCCAGCAGGAAGCCGCCGAGTACATCCTGACCGGCAACTTCTCCGAGATCACCCAGTCGGCCGGCCGCGTTTCGGACGTCTACTACAAGTTCACCCTGAACCTGAAAAACCTGCGCACCGGCATCCTGGAATGGTCGGATGAAAAGGAAATCCGCAAGACCGCCAAGAGCAGCGTGATCGGATTCTGAGCGGCCGGCGGCCTGGCACAGAAAATGCTCTCCCCGTTCTGGATGCGGGGAGAGCAGCGGGGAGACTGGGCGTTCGTGCACCGGAAGGGTCGCAGGAATGGGAATTGTTTTCTAAAATTTGCGAAACAAGACCTCCGGCGTTATAGTAATACTGCTTTTTTACCATAAAGGGGTACGCCCATGAAACGGATCCTTGGAATTGGCTTGGTGTGCGTGTTGGCGGCAGTCGGAACGGCGTGGGCCGTGCCCGGATTGCCGGGGCTGACCACGGTGACCTTCGAGCCGCTCAGCGGCAGCTTCACCGCGCCGGCCACCGTGCCGGTGGTGGTCCGCGTGGTGCCGATGATCGACACCGTCACCGTCTCCTCGGTGGCCGTTTACAACGGCAACCCCAATTCTACGGGAATCCTGCTGGGCCA
>JBAZJM010000404.1:0-3929 GCA_041651315.1 Lentisphaeria bacterium
GAGACATTCACATCTCCGTGCCACTTGTGCACCGGTATCTCCGCCAAGGCACAAAGATCCTCCAGGCGGCGGAACTGGTCATTGATCAGCGCCTTGAGCGGGCCAATGTAAAGGGCTTGAACTCCTGGGGAAGAATTTGCTGCAATATGGGAGAGAATGGGCAGAAATGCCGCTTCCGTTTTGCCACCCGCCGTCATGGCGGAAAGAATCAGGTGACCGGTTCCACCCAAGATGGCATGAATGGCTTCGACCTGAATCGGCCGAAGCTCCGTCCACTTCATCCGGTAGAGTTGTTCCTGGATGAATGGATGGAGGCGGGAAAACGCCACGGTACCAGTTTCAGAGCTTGAAGCTGACGAGGTCATCATCGGCTTGGTGCCCTTCCTGAACGGTCGTGATCGTCGTGGGAGCCAGGGTTTGCGTATTGGTTAATGGTTCTTCTTCTGTGACCGGAAGAACATCTTCTGGCGGCGTAAGTTCCAGCGCCGTTTGGCCGAGCACAGCCTTCCAATCCGCCTTGGGGTTTTGCTCCAACACCGAAAGGAATCCCACAAAACCTTTTACCGAGTCGCGTGGGGTGCGGAAAAACTCCGCCCCCAGCGTTTTCGAACAGTGCTCCAGAAAGGCCATGATGCCTTCGTCCGGGATCAAGTATCGGGATGCGTCGTTACAGGCGAACACATTGCGAATATTCCGGAGCAATACGCACAGGTCTTCCGGTGTCAGGTTGGCCAGGCGAATGACGGGGCCGGAATAATCCTTGAGCCCATTGCTGGCAAACGAGTTGGTCGCCAGCCGTGTGGCAAGGGCTTCGTAGCTGGCGAGTCCGCGCCGCTTGTCGTCCAAGAATGCGTCTGTTCCCGCAAAGGAAAAACCCAGACCGGAGACGGATCCTTGGAGGCAGTCGTTGAGGATACGGAGGATCATTTCGTAGTTGGCATTACGGGCTTGGGAGTTGTTGAGACGGTGCGACAGTACGCCCATTTCGTCCAGATTCACGAGCAATCCCGCATAGCCGGCCATCCTTACGAACGCGGCCAGGAGCTTCAGATAATCGTAGGTCACTTGATCGTCAATGATGGATCGCACCCCAAGGTCTTGACGGGCTTCTGTTTTGGTCGCGTATTCCGCTCGGAGCCAACGAATGGCCGCTGCCATTTGTGGGTCATTATGCGTGAGGAAACCTTCAACGTACTTGCGAACAACAAGTGCAAAATCATAGCCACTAACCATGTCCTGAAGTCCTGCCAGTTTTTCGGGGATAGCTTTGAGAATGTCGGCGTCAGAAGCTCCCTTTGACCGCAGATCGAAGTCCAACCCTGAAACCCATTTCTCTACGATTCCGGGAAGGGCACCTCCGTCCGGTTTGGTACGGCTGGCCAAGTTATGCATCAGTTCGGAATAGAGGCTGCGCGCCTGGCCTCCAGTCGCGTGAAGGCGCCGGTCAGGTGTGATGTCGGCTTGGGCCACCACAAATTTCTTTTCAAGCGCGACAATGCGGGAAAGGTTCAGGAAAAAGCTTTTGCCGGTGCCAAAACGGCCGATAATGAAGCGTATGCTTGCCCCTCCTTGGGCTACCGTATCCAGGTCTTTGATGATGGCCGCCACTTCGTCCTTCCGACCAACCTGGATGTGCTGGAGACCTATGCGAGGCACCACTCCGGCCCGCAACGACTGCAGAATTGCTTCCCGTTCCCGCGGCTTGATCACGCTTGGCATTGTATTTTCTCCTGTAGTGTCCGGTTGATGGTGTACACGGCACCTTCTTCAACAAGGAAATCCCCGTGGTTTTCATCCGACCAAGTATTGATTGTTTCCAGCAGGCCGGAAGGCATGAGGTTGTATTTGCGGGCCAAGGCGTCGAGCTCTTCGGTGTTCCATGTTGCACGGGAAAGCAGTTCGGTGGTAACCGAGTGGTAGCGCACATCCAGGCCGGCATATGCGTGGGGCATACTGACAACCCTCGGGGCTTCGGGCGTGGATGTTTTTTCAGGTTCGCCACTCCCCGGTTGTGTCGCCGAGACGATTGCTTCCGCTTCCTCTTCCGCCGAAGCGGCTAGGGCACGTCCCAGCAACTGGGCGACCTGTTCGGTTTCTTGGAGGATGCGTTGCAATTCCGCTGCGTTGAGGGAGAATACCGGCGCTTGCCCGGGCGCGGGAATTTTTTCTCCTGGACTGCTCGTGCCTTGTTGAATTTCAACGGCCTCGGGAATCGGGCCGAGCAGCCTGGCAATGAGTTCGTCCAGTTTGGATATCGGCAGACCCAGCGCGGTATAAAACCGCCGTAAGGTGGCGCGTTCCTGTTTGTCAATCGAACCATTGGCGGCGGCAATTCCGACCAGGAACTGACAGACAACCTCAAGATGCTCTGCCGTCAGGACGGTTTGAAGCCGCTTGACCAAATTGGCCAAAGGAGGCGGTTGTTGGACCAGGATTTCCTTATAGGCGTCAATCCGGCGCGCATCGTTTGGAACAAGCAGAAATTGTCCCTTGAGAAAGCTGATGACCTGATCCACTTCTTCCTGTTCCACTGTTCCATCGGCGGCGGCTATCGCCATTCCCATTTCCAGCATAAGCACTGCGGCTTGGTACTTATTGTCCGTGGGCAGACCTGGACGGCCCTCGGGAGGGCGGAACAGTGCGACCATTTCGTCCCATTTGTATCCGCGCTTGACGACACGGGAATCGGGCACGAGGACAAAACCCACATCGGCGGCAATGGTGGCTAATTCTTCGCTTTGCCGTGCGGTTAGCTTAGGGCGCTGTTCAAACTCACACAGTAAGGCCAGCTTTCCAACGGTCGTTATGACGATGTTGCTATCGTTTGTGTTTGCGGTTGCAAAGCCTTCCCATTTGGCTTGATCGGGGTGCTCTATTTCCGCCTTGAGCGCCGCCGGAAGCGCCTGATAGGCCTGCCGGTCCAAAGCATCGCGCCCCTTGCCCATCTCCCGGCTCAATGGCTTCAGTTCATCAATGCATTCATCCCACAGATCGACAAGCGGTTTAAACTGGCTGGGCAGGCCAAGGACATTGGGGATGCGCACGCCCGGCAGTGTGTAATGGGGCAAACCAGTCATCACGGTCGGGCTGGCGGGTTTGTATTCAAGCAACCGGTCGCGAACCGCCACTTTGAGCGGTAATCCCGCACCAAATCGTTCGGCATATTTTTTATCGAAAAGGGTATGAAAATGTTCTGCCACACGAGTCACCACGATGCTTCGCGAGGCACGAATGTCGTTTCGGACAACCTCAAACGCCAGCATGGAAGGCAAGGGTAGGTTCTCGTGATAGAGCCAAGCAAGGGCAACCGCGATCGTGTCGTCATCAAACTCGATAAGAGCTTTTGAGAAGAGAATATCAAATGTTTCACGGGGTATGTTCTCAAGCCCGACTCTAGCGAGGACAAAAGCAATGAAACGGCTGGAATATCCGAAGAAAGATCGGGAAGCCGAATACGCACGCATCAAATTGGCCGCCTGGGAGAGAACGGCTTCCACGTCTGCATGGTCCACAAATATTCGGCGCTCAAGCCCGTAAAAGTAGATAAAAGCATAACCGATTTCAGTCAATTCACCGGTCATTCCACCGGCTAACCAAGCGAGATATCTAGCTCGCTGATGTGGGCTTATGCGCGCGTATTGAGGCCAATAGCCAAGAGCGTCATTCCCCTCAACCGTTGGATTTCCGATCGGGAGATAAGTATTGATGCAAGAAGCTTCTTCTTGATGGGGTATTCCTGCCGAAACATAGGTAAGTGGATCACTAATCAGATAAGGACCAATTTTGATTGTCTCTCCCTCGCCGACCCATTTTAACGGCACCTCACTGGCTAGAGTCGAAAGGATTGGGGGAAGGGCGTGATTAACGGTAGTGACCCCGGTTTGTGAAAACAACATCAGGTGCCCCCCCCATTTTTTAACTGGCTGCAC
>JBAZJM010000405.1:0-3928 GCA_041651315.1 Lentisphaeria bacterium
TTCCAACGCCCGGACCAGGTGCCCTGTTTTCTCCCGGACGGCCGGGAGAACGACCTGCTGTGGCTGTGGCTGCCCCGGCCGCCCGTCGCTCAGGAATGGACGCCGGTGCTCGGCACCGGCCTGGACCGGCGCATCGACGAATGGGGCACGGCCTATGACCGCCCCACCGGTTCCGCGCTCGACCATGGTGAAAAGGCGGCCGTGGCCATTCCCGACCTCGCCCGGCAGGCGGACTATGCCTTTCCCGACCTCAACCATCCCGCCCATTTCGCCGTGGCGGCGGAGGCGGTGCGCGCCAACAACGCCGCCGCCAATCCCAAGTACTGCCTGGGGGTGATGCCGTTCAACAGTCTCAACGAGGGCACCCACAACCTGATCGAACTGGACCGGATGTTCATCGCCTATTATGAGGAGCCGGAGCTGCTGAAGGCGCTGATCGCCCGTTTGGCTGCCGCCCAGCAGGAGAGCATCCGCGGCCTGGCCGCCGCCGGCTGTGACGGCGTCATGGGCTATGACGATTGGGGGCTCCAGGACCGGCTCATGGTCGGACTCGATCTGATTGAGGAATTCTTCATGCCGCACTACCGCGCCAACTGGGCGCTGGCCCATTCCCTGGGCATGGACGTGTGGCTGCACTCCTGCGGCAACATTCTGCCGCTGTTGCCCAAGTTCAAGGATTGGGGCCTCGACGTGATCCAGCAGGACCAGCAGGAGAACATGGGGCTGGAAAATCTCGACGCGGCGGTCGGCGGCAAACTCGCGTTCTGGTGTCCGGTGGACATCCAGAAAACCATGGTTGAGGGCACCCCGGCCGAGGTTCGCGCCTATGTGCGCCGGCTACGCGCCACCGTCGGCAACCACGACGGTGGCCTCGTCGGCATGGCCTATTCCACCCCCGCGGCGGTCCGCCACACCCCCGAAAACCTGGCCGCCATGTGCGACGCCTTCCGCACCCTGCCAGGCTATGGCGGTTGAGGGGACGATGTTGGGAACCCCCTTTTAAGGAAAGGCGGTTCCCAAACCCTCCGCCAAACCTGTTTGTGTCTTTTGCGGACTCCGCAGGCAGGTCCTGGCCACCTCTGCGCCTTTCTTGCCCACGGCCTGCCTGCGGACTCCGCAATGGTGCAGCGAATATTATGATCGCGTTTCGACCGTCGTTCACCCGGCCCCGATGTTTTGATGGATGTTAACAAGAAGGAAGCAAAGAAAGCGAAGCAAGGTGCTGAGCATTGCCAGTTTTCCCCCCTTTGCGGCCTTCGCTGCCTTCTGTTCAAAAAGCGGGTTTCCGCAAGGCGGAAGGGTGCAGAAGCCGCTGCCGTGGCGAATGCTGCCAACCGTAATCGATGGCGGTTGCTTGCGGCCGGTTGCAAACGGCAATTACTCGCGGCTGACGTGACGGTTTTGGGCGAGTTCGATTCCTGCGCCCCCAGGCGCCTCATGAATGCCAGGCACCGGTTCGAATCTTACTTGTTCGTCTCTGTCTGCATTGCGGGTGGGGCGGGCTTAGTTGAAAACCGTCGTATTCTCTCACGCCACTCCTGATTTTGGTAATAACCATAACACGCACAGCCTATTGCGACTATTACGGCAATGCTCCAGTACCATCTATGCCCTTTCGCCGCGCATACCGCTGCAACGATGGCGCACCCGAGCGCCGCGAAACAATACTCTGGAGTACGGTAAACTCCCAGGCCTGTGTCCATGCCCGTCATGAGAAACATCACGTAGCCAAAACCAGCCAGTATGAGCAGGCCGCGTTTCAGGTCATGGAAAGTAACATGCTTCATGCAACGATGGTACAATTCATCCGTCTCCAGGCGTCTTCGTTCCTGCCCCATCAGTGAGTATCCTTGAGCCACGCTGCGAGCAAATCCAGGAACGGCAGCATCAGCAAGTATGCGAAATAACTGAATTTGACGATGCCGGCATCCACGCGGGTAAAGGTGAAATGCCGCCTAATAACCCGCACCAACAGTACCCCGGAGAAGCTCGCCCAATAGAATAAAAGGGAAAAACTGGCAAGCCGATTGGTCAGTCCGCCATCCAGCATCATTGCCGTCAGGACGAAGATGACTCCTTGGATGACAAGCGCCGTCGCCACCGCATCCCCAAAAGGTGGGAGCTTTATCGGCCGCGTCAATGCCGCTGTCACGCCCATCTTCATAATCGTAAGGCCCTGGTGGCGTTCCCCCCTGGGAGAGCCGGCTCGTGCCGGCCGCGTTGCCCTTACCTTACCGTGTTTGGGAGCGGGTTGCAACGGTCGCCGATTCCGGCGGGGGCTTGGTTCCTGAATGGCCTCGTTCTCTGCCCCTTCATGCGCTTCATGTCCTTCATGGTGTGACATGATCGAAATGCGTGGACAAATCTCCCGTTCCCAAGTATTGTAGGCGGCTGCGGGAGACGGGGGGCTGGCGCTGGAATCGCCAGGTCGTGCCTTCCGTTGCCGTTCCCTGACCCCAGATTCTTGCCGAGGTTTTCATGCCCGACATCCTGCAAGCACAACCCCCCGACCGCTGGCGGCTCGCTGACCCCGGAATTGCCTGGGATATCCCGGACGGGGCGCGGCTGCCGCACCAGGACCATGTCGAGATGAGCGGACGTCAGGTCTCGCTCATCGCACGCTATGAATTGGCCCCCAACCGTGAGTTGCGCCTGGTGCGGCGCATCTACTGGCCCACGCTGCGCGGCCGTGCCGACGATGTGCGTGGCTACCTGCGCCGCGAGTTCGACGGATTGTTTGAGCCGGCCGTCCTGCTCGACGGCATCGAGGATCGCGGGTGCACGGCGCGGGTGGAACGCATCCTGTTCGACGGCGTGTTGACGTTTGAGCACGTGCCGCACAACGGCCTGCAATTGACGCGGCGGCTTTTTCCGTGCATCGACCAGCCCGCCGTCGTTGAGCAATGGACGTTTACGAACCTTGCCGCGCAGCCGCGCCGGCTCGCCCTCGCCGGCGTGCAGTGGCGCCAGGGTAGCGGCGGCGTGTACGGTGCGTATGAACTGACCGTGAGTCACGCCGCGGCCGAGGTGCTCCTGTCGCCCGGTGCGACCTTCACCAGCGCCACAACCTTCGCCGCCCGCCGCTGCGACCGTCCCGCCGTGGCCGTGTCCGTGGACGCCGCCCTCGCGGACCGCCGCGGGCGCTGCCGCGCCCTGCGCGACTCGCTCCGGCTGGAGACCCCCGATCCCGTCCTGAACCGCTGTTTCGCCTTCGCCTGCCAGCGCACCGGCGAGACGTTGTTCGATACCAAGATGGGGCTGGTCCACTCGCCGGCCGGCAACAGTTACTACGGCGGTGTCTGGGCGAACGACCAGGTCGAGTATGCCGGCCCGGTGTTCCCGTTCCTGGGCGACGCCGACGCGAACCTCGCCGCGCTCAACGCCTACCGCATCTTCGCCCGGGCCATGACGCCGGAGTACAAGCCGATCCCGTCCTCCTTTGAAGTCGAGGGCGACATGGCGTGGACGCAGTGCGGCGACCGCGGCGACGCCGCGATGTACCTGTACGGCTGCAGCCGCTATTTGCTCGCGCGCGGCGACCGCGCCCTGGCCGCCGAACTGTGGCCGGCCGTTGCATGGTGCGCCGAATACTGCCGGCGCCGGACCAACGCCGACGGCGTGGTTGCCTCGGACACCGACGAACTCGAAGGCCGCTTTCCCGCCGGCAAGGCGAACCTCTGCACCTCGACGCTCGCCTATGGTGGGCTTCGCGCCGCGGCCGCGCTGGCCCGCGGGCTCGGCAAGGCGGAGGTTGCCGCCGAGTTTGACTGCCGCGCCGCCGCGCTCGAAGCGGCGATTGAGCGTTACTTTGGCGCCGAGGTTGAGGGGTTCGCAACCTACCGCTACTATGACGGCGGAACGCTTCTGCGCTCCTGGATCTGCCTGCCGCTCACCATGGACATCTTCCGCCGCGCCAAGGGCACCATTG
>JBAZJM010000406.1:0-3921 GCA_041651315.1 Lentisphaeria bacterium
CATTAAATGTCAGTGTCGCCGTGGTGTTGGTGCTGACGGTAAAGACATACGTGTACACC
Organism: Lentisphaeria bacterium; assembly: GCA_041651315.1. Taxonomy (GTDB): domain Bacteria; phylum Verrucomicrobiota; class Lentisphaeria; order Oligosphaerales; family CAITYL01; genus CAITYL01. The sequence continues at coordinate 60 of JBAZJM010000406.1, forward strand.
GTCCAAGTCCCCGTCGGAACCGTTGTTTGGGTCAGAGTTGAGGACCCTGAACCCACCGGCGCGGTCTGGGTATAGGAGAGTAAGTTCAAGGAACTGGCGACGACATCGATACTGGAGGTAAGACTGCCATAGCTCTTTCCGCCGCCCGTCCAATTTGATTTCACATAATAACTTACCGTGTAAATTTTTCCGTAATTAGCCGCGAAACTTTGGGAAACCGGTTCGCCGTTTTCAATGGCCAAGGCCCAGTTCCCATCTGGAAGGGTGACGGCTTGTCCATAGTTTTTATTAATGAACCAGGCGAAGTCGTCGCCGGTGCGGGACACGGTCCAACCCGGCAACGCCTCGGTTGAGGTGCGCAGTCCGGAACCGGTTCCCAAAGCCAGTTTGTAACCGATCACGGTCCCATCTGTTTTTGTATTGGTATAGCTTGTCGTCCCATAGGTTTCAAAGCTGCCATTGGTGATGATGTTGGCCGAGCAGGGCAGGGTCAAGAATGCACCGGCCGCCAAGCCCGCAACAAGGACTGAGAGACGCAACATGGTACTTCTCCTTAAACTACTGGTTTCTGATGTTCATCTAGTTGTGAAAAATGATTCTGCCGTCGGACCTTTTGAGCGCATGCGACAAAGCCGCCGACCTCCGCTCGCCGCCCCGTACCGATCCCATCATGGAACCGGGCCGGGCCATCTGTCATGCCGGGACCACTGTTGGAACGGTATTCGTCCTCCTTTCATGGTTGGGAGCTTGGGGGGGCGGTGGGCGACAGGCCAGATGCCGTTGACAGCCGCAACTGACCCGGGCCACCACTTCCGGTTTGAGCACCAGTGAACGATAGTTATCGCGCAATCCCTTCTCGATCCGCTCATGCAAAAAACGCACCGCCTTCCGTCCCATTTCCTCCTTGGGCACCCGCACCGAACTCAGCGGTGGCTCGGTCATGGTGCAGATCCGGTCATCATCGAAACCAATCACCGCCACCTCGTCCGGCACTTTCACTCCCCAGCGGTCCAGCAACCGCACCAATAGCGCCGCGGAACCGTCGTCCCCCATCACAAAGGCGTTATACCCCGCCTTGAGATAAGGTTTGATGGCCTCCGGGTTATAATCAATGTCCCACGAGCACAACGCGGGCAATTCCGGCAACGGCAGGCCGTAATCGTGCAAGGCCGCCTCAAAACCCCGGCGCCGTTTGGTGGTTTCATAGGGTTCCGCCTCCTGTTCCGGCAGCCTTCCCAAAAAACAGGCGATTTTCCGGTATCCGTGCTGGATCATGTGGACGGTCGATTGGTAAGTTCCGGCAAAGTCATCCTTGATGACGCAGTCGATGCCCAGATTCGGCATGTCCATGCCAAAGTGGTCGATCACTACCACCGGCACCGGCAGTTCCGCCAGGTAATCCAAACTTCCCGTCGGTCGCGGCAGCCCCGGGGGGATCCGGGTTGACGATGCGGTGTTCACCGGCGTGGCCGGCGCCAAAATGATGCCGGAGACGCCTTCCGCGATGCGCTGTGAAATCATCCGCCGTTCGGCATCCAGATCATTCCCCATGCATCCCACGGTGATCGCCACCCCCCGCTTGCTCGCCTCGCGCTCGATGGTTTCGACAATGGGCGGATAAAAGTACTGCAAGTCCCGCACCAACACCGCCCAACTGTTTCCACGTGCCGGTTCCGGTGCGGCACCTTCGGCCACCACGGTGCCCTTCCGCGGATGGCGTACCAGCTTGCCCTCCGCGGCCAATGCCTGCATGGCCCGCTGCACCGTTGCGGGACTGGCCCCAAGGGTTTTCGCCAGTTCCTGGCAGCTCGGCACGAGCCCGCCCCGGCGCAACACGCCTTGGGCGATCATCTCCTCCAGAGCGCCCTTTACCTTGTTCATCAGGTAAGATGACTTGCCGGTTCGTTTGGTCACGATCCACCTTTTGGCTTACCTGAATCCTAAAAGATTCATCTGTGTTTTATTGATTGCATTATATCATGGCTGGCAAAAAAAACAAACGCGGGCGAAAAAAAATGGGACGGGCCCGTTTCCGGAAACCCGTCCCTGTTGACGCTCATGGTGGCCCGCAAAATAACCCGGCTCCGGCACCACCCGTTGCCGACCTGGGCGTATGGCCATTTTGTTGGACGATGTTGGGGCCACCCTTTTGAAAAAGGGTGCTCCCCAAACCCCTTCCCAAAACTTTTGTACCCTAAACCGGAGGGCGCTTCCGTCACAAGCTCCCACACACGAGGGTGATGTTTTGCCAGAGGAGCTTGTGGCGGAAGCGCCCTCCTCGTTTTAAGGCACAAACAGGTTTGACGGAAGGTTTGGGAACCACCTTTCCTCAAAAGGGGGTTCCCAACTTCATCCGGCAAAACGGTGCATCACACCTTGCCGTTCAAGGGCGGTTCTTCCCGAGCGCCTCCACCACGACGCGCTGCCGGGCATTGCCGGTGGAGGGTGAGGCCAGCGACTTCGTAGCTGCCGACGTTGCATGCCGATGGTTCCGGATAATGGGCGCCGCGGCCGTCCGTGTAGCTGATCATCAGTTTGCTGCCCCAGTTGGGTGCCGGCCAAAAGCAGAGCGGTGACGAACAGAGACTTCATTTTATTCCTTAAATGGGAGACGATTACCAGCCAACGGTGTAGAGGCCGTTGTCCCATCAAGTGCGAGAGGCGAGCGCGAGCGCCGCTACGCTGAGCGCGAAATACCGGATTGATTTTGATTTTTCGCGCTCGCGCTCGATCATCGCCTATCGAATGGCGTCAGTTGGCCCAAGCCCCAGTCATGCCGGCGAACGGACCACCAAGGAATCCCCGACGGAACTGACAGGCGCCCGCCGGGACCGTCAGATCATGGCCACCCAGACCAGGGCGGCGACATGACCGTCCCCCGTGGCGCAACGGGCTCCCAGCCGCCAGCCGGCGGGCAGCAACGCCGTCAGCGCCGGCCCCAAGCGGATCGTCAACGTCAGGGGAACGGCCGGTGCCGTGGCCCCCTCCGCCCCCATGGCGGCGGCGTCCGCCACCACCTCGGCCTCCTGGAAGCCGAACCAGTGGTTGAGCAGCGGGTTCAGGCACTTGAACAGCGCCTCCTTGGTGCAGAACACCCGGGTCGCCCACAGCTGCCGCGCCGGCTCCGGCAGGCGCAGGGTGTCGGCCAGTTCCGCCGGGGTCATGACGCGCCGCAGCAGGGCGTCATGCAGGCGGCCCAGTTCTTCCAGGTCCAGCCCCAATCCCAACCAGCAGCTTTCCGGCGTGATGACGGCGGCGGCCAGGCGGTCGCTGTGGGCAATGCTGCCGCAGTAACCGGCCGGCCAGCAGATCCCGCCCCCGGCGGCCCGCAGCAACGGCGCCGGCGCCAGGCCGAAACGGGCCAGGGCCTGGCGGGCACAGCCCCGGCCGGCGGCGAACTCGTGGCGGCGCTTGGCCACCGCATCGGTCACCAGTTCCAATTCTTCAGGAAACAGCAGTCCGGTCGGATCCGCCGTCACCGGCGCCGCCGCCAGGGCAACGCCGGCCGGAGGCAGCGCTTCCAGCCAGGCCGGCAGAAGATGGGGGGGAGGCACGGTCATGGGTGCGATGCCCGTTCACTGGAGCCGTTCAATAGGATGCGTCCGACAAGTCTGGCCTGTCACCTCGGAATTACCTTCAGCCTTCAGCCTGACAACCGCGTAACATAACCCCCGGTTGTGAATCCTTCCCGAAGCATTATTTTTCCATGCTTTGACCGGCAGCCATCAACAGGAGCTTTTTCAGCACCATGAATACCATCCGCGACTGGTTCGGCAAATCCCCCCTCCGGGTCGGCATCGCGGCTGACCATGGCGGCGTCACCATCAAGGCCACCCTGACCGCCCACCTGACGGGCAAGGGC
>JBAZJM010000407.1:0-3908 GCA_041651315.1 Lentisphaeria bacterium
GGTAAAGGCTCTGATTTGTTTCATTTCGGGAACCGCGGTTTTGTGGTTGCATCATAAGGTGCAGGCTAACCCAAACGGTATTTTCCCCGTTCGTCGTCGGCCACTTGGGAATAGAACGGGGGACGGGGCAAACGCCCATAGCCATCCAGTTAAGGAGGTTTTAGGGCGCCAACGGCGCGCCTTGATAACAGCCTGGGGCAACGCCCCAGGAGAAGGGGGAAGAAGATGATTTAGCCCTGAAGGGGCGTTTCATGAAGCGGGCCTTCAGCCCTCAAATGTTCCTTTTCGAAAACCTGGGGCGTTACCCCAGGCTATTATGAAACCGGGCCTTTGGCCCTGCTGAAATACCAGCCAGGGTATGGTTGAAAAACCTTAGCTTGATGGCTATGGGGCAACGCCCGTTACGGCCGCCGCTGCCGCGCCCGGCCTCCGGCCAGGAGCAGGCCGCCCAATCCCAGGAAAACCAGTGCCGTCGGCTCGGGCACGGGTGACGATGACAATGTCAAAGTGTCGCAGCCTATGGCCCAGCCGCTCTGCGGCCTCATCCAGTACAACGTAAGATAGCTGATAGTCGTTGTGCTGGCGGTGTAGGTCTTGGTATAGTACGGAGCGGCTTCTTGATCGAAATACCAGTTGGCGGTCCAAGTTGTGGCATTGGTCGTGTCCAAGGTCATCGTGTAGGTATGCGTGGAGCCCACTTCAATGTCGAATGTCGGGCCGCCCGGTCTCGCCAATGCTTTGCCGAGTGTTGTCACCGTAAACCATGCCACTCCTTGACTTGCCAAGTCTGGGGTAGTGGAAAACCCGCAAGCGATCCATTGGTTCGTCGCAGTGCCTGGCGCCTTTAGCACAGCCGACAGGGTATAAACCGTGTCGGATGCCGGCGTAAAGGGCAAATAGGCGCTTTGGCCGGCCACGCCATCTCTCGCCCAGCCTCCTAAGATGTCGCCGGTGCCGAGCCAGGAGGCGCCGTTCGTGGTGATGTTCGGCGTGTGGCCGTTGAGTTTTGAATAATCGGCCGCCGTGAAGGTGTCGTAATAAATGATGCCGGCATCGGCCGGTGTCACCAGGCTTGCAAGGCCGGCCATCACAAGAACCGACAGGATCGCTACAACGAGTTTCTCTTTTGAACTCAACATGTTCGCACTCCTAACTGGAGAGGGGCATACACTTTCGCTCGCCCGGTCTCCAGTATCACCCGAGCTGGCGAGGGGCCGTTTCCTCCGTGGATCGGCTCCCGACTTCGTCTCATTCTCCGTCTGCTGCGCGCGCCTTACGCGCCGTTCATGCCGCTGCCACCCTTTGGTTTGAAGGTTGCTTTTGGCTGCGCGTGAATACCCGAAACTGAAAAACATTATAACACTAAAAGAGAAAAACACAAATTATTTTCATAATATTTCATGTTATTGCATGTATTTGTCGTTAGTTAATTTATAATTAGATAGTTATGGAATGATGGCGGCGTAAAACGGCCGGGCAACAAGTAGGCGGGGCATGGCGCCAAGGCGGCCGGAGCCTCCTGCTTTGGAACCGGTTTTTTCGAGGGTGAGATCCGGAGCTGGAAGCTCCGGCCACGGCAGTCGCGCCGCCCAGTGGATCGTGGAGGGAACGATGAAGAGACGCCAACCGTCCGCCCGAGGCCGGGCGGCGTCCGGTTGTGGCGCTCCGTTGGGAACCCCGTTTTGAGGAAAGGCGGTTCCCAAGCCTTCCGTCAAGCCTTGTTGTACCTTTTGCGGATTCCGCAGGCCGCCCCCCTTGTTGTCTCAATCGTGGCCTGTCGCACAAAGGCTGCCTGCGGAATCCGCAAAACGAAACAAAAGTTTTAGGAAGGGGGATGCAGAGCGAACATGTGAGCGACCCGGCGGAGCCGGGGCTGCTGAGCGCAAAGCGCGGGGGGAGCACCCTTTTCCAAAAGGGTGGCCCCAATTCAGGCCGGGCGGGCGGTGGACTGGCGGATCACCAGTTCGGGGCGGAGCAGCACGCGGCACCCATCGACCCGCGGGTGCTGGCCGTTCTGGATCTGCATGACCAGCCGCTGGACAGCTTCCCGGCCCATTTCCACCGTGCGCACCCGTAGCGTGGTCAGGGGCGGGCTGACCAGGGTCGCCGCTTCGACGTCGTCGAATCCGGCGACGCTCAATTGTGCCGGAACGGCAATGCCCAGCTGGCTGGCCACCCGCAGCACCGCCAGCGCCGCTACGTCATTACAGCACAGGATGACCGTGGGGCGGTCTGGGCGGTCCAAAAGACTCCGGGCGTTTTCAACCGTGGTCGCGAAATGGTTGGGCCCGATGGAGATCCATTCCGGACGGAGAGGCAGGCCGGTCTCGACCATGCAGAGTTTGAAGGCGGCAAACCGTTCTTGGTGCCCCGCCGCCAGCCCTCCGACGTACCCGAACTTGCGGTGTCCCTGGGAATGGAGGTGGTCGAACAGGATCCGGGTGCCGTAGAAATTATCCGTGGTGACCACGTCGGCCCGGCTGTCCCCCACCATGTCGACCAAGACCAGCGGATGCTTGCATCGGGCGACGAAGGTGTCCAGGACCGGGCTGTCGTCGCCCAAGAGAAGCACGCCGCATTTGTCGGCGACGTTGACTTCGGCCAAGAACTGGCTGTCAACCAGGTGGCTGGTGGCTTGCAGGGCTGTTTTATAGCCCAGGCGCCGGATTTCCTCCACAATGCCGAAAATGACCTGCCGGTGGAAGCCCATGCCGTGGTCGATGATGTCCGGCAGAATGGCTTCGTCCGGCAGCTTGGTCAACGGCCCGAAATGCGCCTCCCCGCCTTTCATTGAGAAATCTTCCGACCCGCGGTTGCGGATGGCGATCACTTCAATGATTTTCTTGGCGGTGCGGCGGGCGTGTCCGGCGGGCGCGCCGGAAGGTTCCCGTTCCGTCTTGGGGACATACCCTGTCGCCTTGATCGCGGCCAGGACGGCCTTGCGGGTGTCGGGGCTCACGTAACCGCTGTTGTTGACCACCCGGGAGACGGTTCCCCCGGAGCATCCCGCCAGGCGGCCGACCGCCGCCACCGTTTTCTTTTTTCGCGTGTTCATTTCACCGCTAATATCATGCCGTTTCCTATTTTTGCACACTTGTTGCATTTTTTTGGACCTGAACCGATTTGTGGGCGGGAGGCGCACGCGCGCCGCCACGCTGGGCGCGAAGTGTCTGTTGGGGGGGGGGCACAACGACGGCATCTGAGAGGCGATGTCAAAGGGTGCCCCCGTCCGAGGCCCAGTTGCGCGCGGCGTCCGTGAGGGGCAGCGCCGTCATCCGTTCGCCGATGGGGAAGGCGGCGGTGATCGGGGACACCGTATAGAGATGGTCGAGCCGCAGGTCAGCAAGCGCGATGTGCATGGAACGCGTTGTCGAGGGGGATGACGTGTACTTGAATTCGAACCCGATCCGCCGTCCGCCCGTCACCAGCAGCAGATCCAGTTCCGCGCCACCATGCGTTCCCCAGTGATAGGCATTGCGCTCGTCGTTGTGCGCCAGGATTTGTTCGATGGCGAACCCTTCCCAGGACGCGCCCAGTTTGGGATGCGCCTCCAGCAGCTCCTGCGACCGCACGCCCAGGAGTTCGTGCAGCAGGCCGCTGTCGCGCACATAGACTTTGGCTGCTTTGACGATCCGCTTGCCGGCGTTTTCGTGCCAGGGCGGCAATTGCCGCACCACATAGGCCGCCGTCAGCAAATCCAAATAGCGTTGCACCGTGGGGCGGGAGAGTTGCAGGGAACTGGCGATGTCGGAGCCGTTCCAGTGCTGGCCGTGCAGGTGGGCGAGCATGCCCCAAAACCGTCGCATCATGGCGGGAGCAAGTTCAACCCCCATCATTCTCAGATCCCGCTCCACAAACGTCTGAATGAAGTTCGAACGCCAGGCCGCACTGGCCGCGTCGTTGGCCGC
>JBAZJM010000408.1:0-3905 GCA_041651315.1 Lentisphaeria bacterium
CGCCATCGCGCCGTTCATCACCATGCGTTGCTATGAGCAGATCCGCGTCAATCTGGGCATTCTCGGGCAGCTGCGCCCCCTGAACGTCACCTTGGTGGGGGTTGGCGCCGGCTGCAGCTACACGGTATCCGGTCCGACCCACCAATGTTTTGAAGACCTGTCGATCATGCGCGCCCTGCCCCAGGTGGAGCTGTATTCTCCCGCCGACCCCGCCACCGCCGCCGCCCTGCTCCCCGGCCTGCTGCGGACTCCGCATGCCCGCTACCTGCGCCTGGACGCCAAACCGCTGCCCAACCTGGGTGCGGCGGCGGGGCCGTCCGAAACCGCGGTGTGCCAGGGATTTCGCGTGCTGCACGAGGGAACAACCGGCGTCTGCGTGGCAGCCACCGGTTACATGGTTCATGTTGCCATGAAGGCGGCCCGGGAACTGGGGGACGGCGGCCCCACCGTGGTGGACTGCTTCAATCTCACCTCTGCCGATCCGGCCGCGCTGGCCGGCGTGCTGGGCGGCCACCGCCATGTCGTGACCTTGGAAGAAGGCTTTGTCAATGCCGGCGGCCTGGATGCCATGGTGCTGCAGCTGCTGCATCAGCGGCAGCTGCTCCGGCCGACCACCCACTTGGGCATGCAGCGGCGGTATAGTTTCGCGCTGGGCAGCCGGGACCACCTGTTGTCGTTGCACGAGGCCGATCCGGCCGCCGTGGCCGCCCGTCTCCGAACCCTGTCCGAGAACTGATTTCACCATGCGCATCTCCTTCATCAATCCCGGCGACCGGCGGCAGGTTTTTCAGTCGCTGGGGATTGCCGTGGCCGCCATTGAGCCGCCGTTCTGGATTGCCGTCCTGGCCGCCTATCTCCGCAACCAGGGCCATGAGGTGGCGGTGGTGGACGCCAATGCCGAGAATCTGGCGCCGGCCGAAACCGCCGGGCGCGTGGCGGCCCAGAATCCGCATCTGGCCGTGATCGTGGTTTACGGCTCGCAGCCGTCCGCCTCCACCCAAAACATGACGGCGGCGCTGGCCATCGCCGCCGCCATCAAGGAGGCGGCCCCCGCCGTCCATTTGGCCATGGGGGGGCTGCACCCGTCCGCCCTGCCCGCCCAAACCCTGCGCGAGTCCGCCTGCGATTGCGTCATTGACGGGGAAGGCCCGCTGACCCTGACCGCGCTGCTGGCGGAATTGGCGGGGGGCCGGCCGGACTGGAGCCGTGTGCCCGGCCTGTGGTGGCGCGATCCGCAAGGGCCGGACGGCCTCCGCAGCACGCCCCGGGCGCCCCTGATCCAAAACCTCGACGACTTTCTCCCGGTGGGGGCGTGGGACCTGCTGCCGATGTCGCTCTACCGCGCCCACAACTGGCATTGTTTTGACCATTTGGACCGCCGCCAGCCCTACGGTGCCATCTACACCTCTTTGGGCTGCCCGTTCAACTGCGTTTTCTGCTGCATCAATGCGCCCTTCGGCAAACCCGGCATCCGGTACCGTTCGCCCGGACGGGTGCTGGATGAAATGTCGCTGCTGGCCGGCACCTACGGCATCTACAACCTCAAAATCGTGGATGAACTTTTCATCCTGAAACCGGAGCATTACCTGCCCATCCTGCAGGGCATCATCGACCGGGGTTTGCGGCTGAACATGTGGGTGTACGCCCGCGTTGACACCATCCGTCCGGAACATCTGCCGCTGATGAAGCGGGCCGGTGTCAACTGGGTGGCGCTCGGCATCGAATCCGCCAACCCTGCCGTGCGCGACGGTGCCTCCAAAAACATGCGGGCCCGCGACATCAAGGCGGTGGTCCGCCAGATCCAGGACGCCGGCATCCGGGTGATCGGCAACTACATCTTCGGGCTCCCGGACGACACCCTGGACACCATGCGGGAAACGCTGGACCTGGCGCTGGAACTGAATTGTGAGTTTGCCAATTTCTACTGCGCCATGGCCTATCCGGGATCCCGCCTGTACGCGCTGGCGGTGGAACAGCACTGGCAACTGCCCGACTGCTGGCACGCCTTCTCCCAGCACGCCTACAACACGCGCCCCCTGCCCACCCGCCACCTGTCCGCCGCGGAGGTGCTGCGCTTCCGCGACGACGCCTTCCATGCCTACTTCTCCCATCCCCCGTACCTGGCCATGGTCGGGGAGAAATTCGGCGCCCCCGTCCGGGAGCACATCGCGGACTGCGCCAAGACCCGCCTGCGCCGCCAACTACTGGAGGCCCCGTCCGCCCCATGCTGATCCTGCCGGATGTCATGATCCTGTGCGGCGGCCAGGGGACGCGCCTGCGGTCCGTGGTTGGCGACCGGCAGAAATGCGTCGCCGAGGTGGCGGGCCGGCCGTTTCTCGCCCATCTGTTGGCCTACCTGGAACGCCAAGGGTTCCGCCGTTTCATTCTCTGCACCGGGTTTCAGGCGGAGTCCGTGCTGTCCGCACTCCAGGCGGAGGCGCAACGGCTGGACCTCGTGGTGTCACCGGAACCGTGCCGGCTGGGCACCGGCGGCGCCGTCCGCCAGGCCCTGCCGCTGGTGCGGACCGACACCGTCCTGGTGCTCAACGGCGATTCCTTTTGTCCGGCGGATTATCCGGCGCTGGTGCGCTGGCACGACGCCCATGACTATCCGGCGGCCATGCTGTTAAACCGCCCGCAACCGGAACGCCGGGACTGCGGCCGGGTGTTGCTCGACTCCGACAGCCGGGTGACGGCGTTCCGGGAAAAGCCGGACGGGGTCGACGGCTGGATCAACGCCGGAGCCTATCTGTTCACCCGGGCGGCCGTCGGGGGGTTTCCCGGTGAGACTCCTCTGTCGCTGGAAACCGGAGTGTTCCCGCAACTGGCCGCCCTGGGGCAGCTGGGCGGCCAGCCCACCACGGCGCCCCTGCTGGACATCGGTGTCCCGGAACGCTACCGGCAGGCGGCGGCCTTTGTCCAGGCGTTCATGTCCGGTCGGGAGGCGCCATGAATCCGTTTGCCAGGCTGTACCGGATGCTGTCCGCCCGCGACCGCGTGAAGGCGCTGGGGCTGATCATCTTCATGGTGGCCGGCGCCTTGATGGAGCTGGTCGGATTGGGCCTGGTGATGCCGGTCGTCGCCGTGCTGGCCAATCCCGCCCTGGTCGGACAGAACCGGTTTTTGAAACTCATTTACGGGGTGCTCAACCCCGCCTCGATGCAACAGTTCGTTCTTCTTTTGTGCGTGGCGGTGGCGGTGGTCTATCTGGGCAAAAATCTTTTCCTGCTGCTGCTGACCCGGCTGCAGGCACGGTTCGTCTTCGCCAAGGCGGCGGAACTGGGCGCGGAGCTGTTCACCCGTTACTTGGGGGCCCCCTACAGTTATCATCTCCAGCGGAACAGTTCGACCTTCATGAACAACATCAACATGGTTGAGGCGGTCGTCTTCGGTGCGATGATGCCCGCCATGATGCTGGCCACCGAGACGGTTGTTGTCTTGGTGATCTTTGGCGCCATGCTCGTGCTGGCGCCGGGGCTGACCCTGGCCCTGGCAACGGCCTCGGGACTGCTGGCCCTCCTGCTGTATTTCGCCATGCGCCGCTGCAACACCGGCATTGGGGTGCGGCTGAAACATCACCGGCATGAAATCGCCCGCGACGTCATGCAGACCTTTGCCGGCATCAAGGAGTGCAAGCTGCTCAACTGCGAGGAGGTTTTTTCCGCCTGGCACCGGCGGCACCAGCAACAACTCCGGCAGGCGGAGGCTGAGCAGCACGTCGCCGGACAGATTCCCCGCTTTGCCATCGAGGCGTTTGTGGTGGCCGCCGGCATGGGGGCGCTGGCCGTGCTGGTCCTGTGCGGCGTTGCCACCGGCTCAATCATTCTCCGGCTGTCGTTTGTGGCCCTGGCCATGATGCGCCTGATGCCGTCACTGTCCCGCCTCAATTATTACTTTTCGACGAT
>JBAZJM010000409.1:0-3892 GCA_041651315.1 Lentisphaeria bacterium
GTGCCGCCCGTGGAAGGGGGCTGCCGTGGCAGACGGGGCGGGGAAGGTCATGTATTTGCCTTTTCTCCGGCGTGGCATGAGGCCCCCCCGCGCGGCTGACACAGCCGCGGCTACAGCAGCACCCCAATCCTGCAGCGGCGCCTGTGTCAGGCGCCCTCCACAAACCTCTGAGGCAGCGACACCGGATCACCCCACCGGCACCAGGCGGGCGGCGCGCAGGAATAGCAGCTGCACGCTGATGGCCTCGGTCTTGAGGCCGAGAATGCGGGCCAGCGCCTGGCGGTAAAGCGTCATCTGCGGCCGGTAGCCCCGGGCCAGCGCCTCCAAATCACCCTCCTCCCGGATCTGGTTGCTCTTGTAGTCGAGAATGACGGCGCCCTGCGGCCGGCCGGCAGCGTCCAGCCGCACCACCACGCGGTCAAAGGCGCCCGACACCCAGGCACCGTCCAGGATGACCTCGAAGCTCTTCTCACGCCACAGCTGGCAGGGGCCGGCGGGCCGGGCCAGGGCGGCGCGGATCGCAGGCGCCCGCAGCGCGTCCAGCCACACCGCCTCCATTTCCGCCCCGGCCGCCGCCGGCAGCCCGGCCTGGGCGGCCCGCCATTCGGCGACAATCGCCTCCGGCCGCCCCGGCTCCCACCACTCCAGTTTTTGGAACAGCGTGTGGATGGCGCTGCCGAACTCGCGGCCGTGCCCGGCCTCGGGGGCGAACAGGGCCGCCGCGGCCGCTTCACCCTCGCCCGGCTGCGAGGGCAGCCGCCGCGGGAAACGCGCCCGCACCGGCCCGGCCACCCGCGGCAGCGGCGCCGGCAGGGGCGGCGCCGGCAGCGGCGCCGGGGACGGCAGCCGCAGATACCACCCGGGATCGCCGTCCTCAAACAGCGTCACCGCCGGCAGGGGTGCGGACTCCGCCGCGGCCGGCGGCGGTGGCGCCTCGGCAGCGGCAGGAGCGGCCGCGGCCGGGGCCCGCCGTTTCTTCGCCGGCGGCGCCTCCGGCACGGCCGGCGCCACAGCGGCGCGCACGAGGCCGGCCAGGGTCAACGACTCCGAGTCCTCCGCCGGCCGGGTCGCCACCACCGTCACCGCGTGCTTGGCGCGGGTCAGGGCGACGTATAGCACGCACAACGCCTCATGGGCCGCGGCCGCCTCGCCGGCCGCCAGCCGGCGGCGCAGTTCCGGGTCGGCCGCCGCCACGGCTTTTTTGGGCATTTCCAGCACCCATTCCGGCTCATGGTCCGCCCCGTAATGGATGCCCAAGCCGATGCGGCGTTCGCTGGCGATGCCGGCCGCCTGCAGGTCGGGCAGGAACACCACGTCAAAGCCCAACCCCTTGCTCTTGTGAATGGTCATCACCTGGACAGTCTGCTCGGCCGGCGGCGCCACCACCTTCTTGTCCATGGCGAAGGCGACAAACGCCGGCACATCGATGCGGCTGAGGGCGTCGAATTCCTGGGCCGCCACCAGCAGTTCGTCCAGCCGCCCGCGGCTGAACGGGTCCAGGCCGGCCAGGGCGGCCGCCTCCCGGCACAGGCGGCGCAGGACCGGCTCAAAGCCGTCCCGGTGCAGTTCCGCCAGCAGCGTCCGCACAAAAGTCTCGCCCTGGTTGCCCACCAGGGGGGCCAGCGGCGTCATCAGCAGCTGTTCCCAGGCAAAACTGTCGGCCGGATGCGCCGCCGCCTTGAGCAGCGCCAAAATTCCGGTGATGGCGGGGTTGTCGCCCAGCGTCTCCTCGCCGGCCCACGAGGCGGGAATGCCGTGCCGGCGCAGGGTGTCGACCAATTCCCGGCCGCTGCGGTTGGTGCGCACCAACACCGCGGCGGTCAGCCGGCGCTCCCAGGGCCGGAGCGCCAGCAGCTGCGCCGCCACCTCCTCGTAACGGGCCTGGGCGTCCTCGCCGGCACTGCCCCGGCCGCCGCGGCGCGGCAGTTCGCAGAAGGCCGCATGCCCGGGCTTGCCGGCATGGGCGGCCTGGTGGGCGCGCCAGTCGCGGTTCCAGCGCTCCACCGCGGCCGGCGGCAGGCCGCTCTCCGGGCCCAGCGCGCCAAACACCCGGTTGACCAGGCCGATGACCACCGGCGAGGAGCGCTGCGACTGGTCCAGCGGCACCACGTCGAGCAGCGGCGGCGCCCCCGGCGGATTGTACTGCTCCAAAATCTCGGTCATCAGGTTGGCGTCGCCGCCGCGCCAGCCGTAGATCGCCTGCTTGACGTCGCCGACCAGGAACAGGCTGCGCACACCGTCGGCGGATTGGATGATCTCGTCCACCAGGTTGCGAATGATGTGCCACTGCTGGCGCGAGGTGTCCTGGAACTCGTCCAGCGCCCAGTGGTCGAACTTGGCGTCCAGCCGGTATTCCAAGTTGAGCCGGCGCGCCTCCAGTTCCGGGCCGCCCGCCCCGCCGGCCAGCAGGTACTGGACGTCGGCAAAGGTCAGCCGCCCGGCCCGGCGCAGGCGGCGGTCGTACTCGTGCCCGTAGGGGGCCAGCACCGCGAACACGCCGCGGGTGCTTTCCAGCTTGTTGTCCAGCAGGCAGGCCACCACATGGCGCACCAGCCGCGCGGCGGCGGCCGCCGCCGCGCCGGAGAGGGTTGCCGCCTTGCGGCTGACGATGATCTCGGCGCTCCCCTGCTCCAGGTCGCCGAGCCCCGCCAGCAGTTTCAGGAACAGCGGTTCCACGGCCTTGCCCAGCACGGAATGGGCGGTGAACGCCTCCGCCGTGTCGCAGAACAGCGCCAGCCCCGCCAGCTGGGCGTCGGTCAGGACGCCGCCGGCCAGCTGGCCGGCCAGGGCCTCGCGCAGCCGGCCCGCCTCGGCCCGCCGCGCCTCCGCCGCCAGGACCGGCCAGGGACAGCCCGCGGGCCAGATCGCCCCGGCGTGCCCCCAGCGGCCGGCGTCGGGGGTTTCCAAAAAAGCGGCATAGCCGCGCTCAATAAAGTCGGCAAGCAGGTCGCTCAGCCGCTTCTCCGCCTTGCCAAAGGTGGCGCGCTTGACCGCCTCCATGAACTCCAGCCGCGCCTGGCGCCCCGGGCCGTCGCCGGCCGCCGGCCGCAGCAGACCGCGCAGGATGCCCTGGCGCTCGGCGCGCAGTTCCGCGTCGCCGAGAATGCTGAAGGCCCCCCCGGTGCCGGCCTCGAAGGGGAAGGCCTGCAGGACGCGCACAAAAAAGCTGTCCAGGGTGCCGATCGGGCTCAGGTGCATGCGGGTGAGCAGGTTGCGCAACAGCTCGCGGAACGCCGCCGGCGCCGTGCCGGGGACGCCGATCCAGCCGGCCAGCTTCGCCGCCGCCGCCGCGTCCGCCGCCGCCCCCGCCAGCCGCCCGACAATGGTGTCGAAAATCTCGCCGGCCGCGGCCCGGCTGAAGGTGAGCGCCAGGATGCGCTCCGGCTCCACCCCCGCCGCCAGCAGGGCAATGATCCGGTTGGTGAGCTGGAAGGTCTTGCCGGAACCGGCGGAGGCGACAATGACCTGGTGACGGGGTGCCTGCTCCATCATGCCCGCCCCCCTTCCCCGGCCCCGGCCGCCGCCGGCGCCGGCGCCGCCGCCTGGCAGAAGGGGCCGGGCGCCGCGCTCTCCGCCGCCGTGCCGAAAAACAGGGCGGCAAAATCGTCGTCGTAACGCACCTGTTCCGACGGCGGCCAGAAGACGCGGTCCCGGATCGCCGCCGCCACCGCCGCGGCGCACGCCTCGGCGCCCGCCAGCTCCCCGTCGGTGAGTTCCCAGACGGCGATGCCGCTTTCGCTGACCGCCTTGGGCAGGTTGAAATAGCCGACCGCCGGCGGTCGGCCGCCGGCCGCCGACCGCCGGCGCCAGGCCGCGGCATACAATGGAAGCTGTAAATCTTTCCACCATAATTGTTTGCAATCATCAATGGCAAGCAGCCGCCAGGGCGGAA
>JBAZJM010000410.1:0-3892 GCA_041651315.1 Lentisphaeria bacterium
GCCGGCTCGTCCGCGCCGCCGGCGCGCCGGCGGGGGCCTGCGGCGGCGGGCGGGGCGGCGGGGGCGCGTTCGGAGAGCAGCGCCGCCACCAGCGCCGCCTCGCGCAGGCAGCCGCGGCGCGCGGCCTCGTCGAGCAACCGGGCCAGGCGGGGGTGGGCTGGCAGCTTGGCCAGGCGCGCTCCCTGTTCGGTCAGGGCGCCGGTGACGGGATCGAGCGCGCCGAGGTCGCGGAGGCCGCGTTCGGCCGCCTCCAGCGCCGCGGCCGGCGGTGCCTCGAACCAGGGGAAGGCGCGGGTGTCGGCGACCCCCAGGGTGCGCAGCAGCAAGACCGCTTCCGCCAGGTCGATCCGGCGGACTTCGGGGACGTCATGGGCCGGGCGGTGGTTCTGCTCCAGCTGGCTCCACAGCCGCACGCAGATGCCCGGGCCTTCGCGGCCGGCGCGGCCGGCGCGCTGGTCGGCGCCGGCGCGGCTGACCGCCTCGACGAACAGGGTGTTGAAGCCGCGGCCGGCATCGTGCCGGCCGATCCGCGCCAGCCCGGAATCGATGACGTGCCGGACACCGGGAATGGTCAGCGAGGTTTCGGCGATGTTGGTGGCCACGATCACCTTGCGCCGGCCGGCGGCGGGGCGCATCACCAGGTCCTGCTGGTCGGGGGGCAGGTCGCCGTACAGCGGCAGCAGCAGGGTGTCGGCGCCGCCCAGGCGGTGGCGGCAGGCGTCGAGGGTGCGGCGGATCTCATGGGCGCCCGGCATGAAGATGAGCACGTCGCCCCCCGCGCCCGCCATCAGCAGGCCGGCCAGTGCCTCGGCGGCCCGGTCCCAGACCGGGGTGCGCGCCGTGCCGCCCGCGTAGCGGATCTCCACGGGGTGCAGGCGTCCCTCGGCGCGGAGTCCGCAGGCCCGGGGCAGGTAGGCGGCCAGGGCGGCGGTGTCCAGGGTGGCCGACATCACCAGCAGCCGGAGGTCGGGCCGGTGGGTTTCCTGCACCCGGCGGGCCAGGGCCAGGCCGAGATCCACGGTCAGGCTGCGTTCGTGGAACTCGTCAAAGAGCACGGCGCCGATGCCGCCCAGGGTGGGATCGGCCAGCAGCAGGCGGGGCAGGATGCCTTCGGTGATGAAGCGGATCCGGGTTGCCTCGGAGATCCGCGAATCGAAACGGGTTTGGTAGCCGACTTCGCCGCCCACCGCCTGGCCGCGTTCGGTGGCCACCCGGTTCGCCAGCATCCGTGCCGCCAGCCGGCGCGGCTGCAGAATCAGGATCTGGCCGGGAATGACGCCGGCATCAGCGAGGTACTGCGGCACCTGCGTCGACTTGCCGGAACCGGTCGGCGCCGCCAGCAGCAGCTGCGCGCCCGGCTGCGCCGCCGCCGCCAGCAGGTCGTTGCGGATTTCGTGGATGGGGAGCACGGTGTTTGAGGCGTGGGGTGTTGGGGGTGGCCATTATCGACTGCAATCGATTGCGGTCGACCGCAGCCGATTGCAGTCGGGAAGTTTCAGCCTTCAACCTTCCCGGCGCGGTGGCCCAGGATCCAGGCGGCGGCGGCGGGCAGGTCGGGGGCGGTGAAGTCGGCGCCGGCGGGGTCGTCGTTGGCCGTGCCGAGGAGTACGGTGCGGCAGCCGGCGGCGCGGCCGGCGCCGATGTCGCCGGGCTTGTCGCCGACCATGAACGAGGCGGCGAGGTCGAGGCCCAGCCGGCCGGCGGTTTCCAGGAGCATGCCCGGCTTGGGCTTGCGGCAGGCGCAGCCGGTTTCCGGCAGGTGGGGGCACTTGGCGATCGCGGCCAGTTCGACGCCGAAGGGGCGCAGCCGTTCGCGCAGCCGTTCGTGCTGCTGCTCAACGACTTCGGGCCGGATCAGGCCGCGGCCGATCCCCGACTGGTTGGTCACCACCACCAGCGCGAAACCGGCCCGGGCCAAGGCGGCCAGGGCGTCGCCGGCCCCGGGCAGCAGGTCGACGCCGTCCACGGTGGCCAGGTAATTATGGTCGGGAATCAGGGTGCCGTCGCGGTCCAGAAACACCGCGGGCCGGCCGGGTTGGGATGCGGTTGGCATGGCGGCACGATAAGGCAAAAGCCGGAAAATTCCATGCTATGGTGAGCCAAGGATGCGTGACGCGTGACTCGTGACTTGTGATGGGCGGCCCAATCCGACGTGTCGGACGGGGCGGACATGTCCGATGGGGCAGACCGATGGCGCCGCTGCGAAAACCTTCAAGGAAAGGCTTGGACGATGCCCGGGCACGAAGCCAACGGAAACGCCGCCGGCACCGCCGCCGTGGCGGCCTTGTCGGTCAGCGGCATGGACTGCGCCAGCTGTGCCGCCCGCGTGGAACAGGCCGCGCTGGGGGTGCCGGGGGTGGCGGCGTGCCAGGTGAACCTGGCGCGGGGGCGCGCGGTGGTGCGGTTCGACGGCCGCCAAACCACGCCGGAACGGATCGCGGCGGCGCTTGCCGGCGCGGGGTATCCGGCGGTGCCGGAGGCGGCCGGTTTGGCGGCCGGGGAGCTGGAGGCGCAACGGGGGGAACAGCAGCGCGCCGAGGCGCGGGGCTGGCTGCGGCGCGCGGTGGTGGCGCTGGCCTTGTGGCTGCCGGTGGAACTGGCCCACTGGCTGCACCTGCTGACCGGCGGCGGGGCATGGCCGGCCTTGGACTGGGCGGCGCTGGCCGCCGGCACGCTGGCCATGGGCTGGGCCGGCGCGGGATTTTACCGGGGCGCCTGGGCGGCGTTGAAACGGCGCACCGCGACCATGGACACGCTGGTGGCCCTGGGGGCCACGGTCGCCTACGGCTACAGCCTGGTGGCATTTGCCGGCTTCCAACTGCACGGATGGGAGCGGCTGCCGCACCTCTATTTCATGGAGGCGGCCGGGCTGCTGGGGGTGATCAGCCTCGGACACTGGCTGGAGGCCCGGGCGCGGACGGCCGCCGGGACGGCGATCCGGCGGCTGCTGGAGCTGGCGCCGGCCCGGGCCTGGAAGGTGGAGGCGGACGGCGGCCCGCCCCGTGAGGTGCCGGCCGCGGAGTTGCGCGTGGGCGACCGGGTGCAGGTGCGGCCGGGCGAACGGATTCCCGTCGACGGTTTGGTGGAGGAGGGGGAGTCCAGTGTCGACGAGGCGATGATTAGCGGCGAGCCGCTGCCGGTGGCCAAGGGGGCGGGGGCCGCCGTGATTGGCGGCACGGTGAACCAGGAGGGGCGGTTGCGGATCTGTTGCACCCGGGTGGGCGCGGAAACGGCGCTGGCCCAGATTGTGGCGCTGGTGGAGCAGGCGCAGGCCGGCAAACCGCCGGTGCAGCGGCTGGCCGACCGCATTTCGGCCGTCTTCGTACCGGCAGTGCTGGCGACGGCGCTGGCCACCGGGCTCGGCTGGTTTGCCTGGGGCCGGATCCAGGGCTGGGACGAGGCGGTGCTGTGGGGCTGGATCGCCAACAGCGTGTGCAGCGTGCTGATCATTGCCTGCCCCTGCGCGCTGGGGCTGGCGCTGCCGGCGGCGCTGATGGTCGGCACCGGCCGCGGCGCCCGCCGCGGCATCCTGTTCCGCGACCTGGCCGCGCTGCAGCAGGCGGAACGGCTTGACATCATCGTGCTGGACAAGACCGGGACGCTCACCCAAGGCCGGCCGGAGGTGACGGCGATTCTGCCGGCCGCCGGCGGGACGGAGGACGATGTCCTGGGCCTGGCCGCGACGGCCGCGCAGTTCAGCGGGCACCCGGTGGCCCGGGCGGTCACCGCCGCGGCGCGGCGGCGCGGGCTGGCGCTGCCGGTTCCCGAACAATTCACCAGCCGGGCCGGCTTTGGCGTGGCGGCCACGCTCGGCGGCGTGACGCTGCTGGCGGGCAACCGGGAGCTGCTGGAGCAATATGGCATCCCGGCCGGGGACGCCGCCGGGGCCGGG
>JBAZJM010000411.1:0-3891 GCA_041651315.1 Lentisphaeria bacterium
AGTACGCCAGTGAACATGTGCATGACTTCTTTGAACTGCGCCTCTGCGCCGAGGGCGCCTTGGACGTGACCACCAGCAACGGCCGTTGCCGGCTGGTGGCCGGCGACGCCGTGCTGCTGCGCCCCGGCACCCCCCATGTCTGCGGCAACGCCCGCCTGTATACCGGCTACATCATCGGCATCACCCCGGAACTGCTGCACCAGGAATTGGCCTGGACCCTGCACGACCCCCTGCTCAGCCGGCTGCTGTGGAGCAGCCCGCGGCAGGCGGGCGGGGAACTGTTGGTGGCACATCTGCCGCCGGAGGATTTGTTGGGGGTCCAGGAATTGTTCAAGGTGCTGCTGCACAACAGCTGGCTGGCGCATGTTGACACGTTTGAACCGGCTCTGCGCAGCGAACAGATCGGACAGCTGACCCTGCTGCTGGCGCGCTTTTCCCGCGCCTGGAGCCGCGAACAGCCCCCAGGGGCCGGCAGTGGCAACCAGGCCCACCCGTCACTGGTCGCGGCCCTGCGGCTGCTGGAAAAAGATCCGGCCCATAGCTGGTCGCTGGCTGAGCTGGCCGGCAAACTTGGCATGGAACGCTCCTACTTGATCAAACTCTTTCATCAAACCCTGGGGATACCTCCCATCCAATATCTGTTCCGCAGCCGCCTGGAATTGGCCGCCCGGCTGCTGACCGGCGGCAACATTCCCGCCGGTGAAATTGCCGGCAAGGTGGGGTGGACGGACCAGACCCTGTTCTGCCGGCATTTCCGCAACCGCTTCGGCATGACCCCATTGCAATACAGAAAACAGTTCAACACCGGCAAGCACGCAATCTCGCCCCCACCCCAAGCATCCGCCCAGCCGGCCAACCGGCAGGCAGACATGGAGCCACAGGCTCTGCGACGGGAGCCGGCCCAACTTCCGCCGGCACCGGGCGGCGTCCAACTGGCCGCTATTGGCCAGCGGCAGCTCACGGCCGGTGAAACCTGGCACGACTTCCCTGCCGGCTGCCACGGCGTGGCCATGGTCGATTTCGGCCGGCTGACCACGGCACACGGCAAGCACCGGGGGAAGGCGGAAATCATTGACTGGCGGGTGGCCTTCTGTCATCCCGCCGCCCCCCCCGAATGGCGCGCCCTCCAAAACAGCCGCCTGCGCTGGATCGCCTGGCGCGGCCCCACCGCCCAGGCCCTGGCCGACGCGGGACTGCTGAACGACGTGCCGGCCTACCTGACGGAATACGCCGCCAACCGGGTCATGGACGCCTGGCACAAGCTACTGCACCTGATGGACCGGACGGACCCGGTGGTCGCCGTGGAACGCCAGGCCATTCTCCTGGAAATGCTCAGCGGCCTGGCCTGCCCCGAAGGCGTCCCCAGCCATTACGCCATCAGCGGCTGACCGACACGCCCAACCCCATGTGGGGGCGCCGCCCCCATACCCCTGCCAAAGGGACCTGTCCCTTTGGAATCCCCGAGACCTTCCATTTTGCGCAGGCCGGCACGGGGCACCGCCGTCAGAGGCTATACCCAGCGCCGCGACCAGCTGCGGCGCCCAGTGCCGGCCTGCGCAAAATCGGGTGTCGGGATGGCCGCTACGCTGGCAACCAGGAGGTTGCCCAGCCTCGCAGGCTCGGCTCTCAAGGGACGGAGTTCCTTGAGCGGGGCTTGGGGCAGAGCCCCACCTCTGGACCGGGTTGACACATTCCCCGGTTTTTGCCCTCCCGGCAGACCAGGTCGGCGTAGAGGGTGGTGGTCCAGCCATAGTCATGGACCACCTGGAGGTAGGGGCTGACCTCCGGGGCGCAGCGGCCCTTGCGCAGGAGCCGGGGCGGCTCCACCTCTCCGCGGTCGTCGTAAAATTCAAAAAAGGTGCCGTAACGTTCGCAGCAGCGCTCGATTTCCGCGCGGGTCCGGGCGCGCAGGCCGGCGGCCGCCGCCGCCAGGCCGTACCGCTCAAACCCCATGGCGATCAGCCAGTTGAGGTTGACCCAGACCGGCCCGCGCCACATGTCCTTGGCATAGTGCGCGGTGTCGCCGGCGGCCACCGAGGGGACCGGCAGCGGCGTGCCGAAGGTCGCCGGGTCGGCGAGGTGCCGGGCCAGTTCTTGGGCCTGCTCCGGGGTGGCGGCGCCGCAGATCAGCGGCAGGAAGCCGGAACTGGCCAGCACGGGTGACGGTGCCCCGGCCGTCACGTCGTAATCGACAAAGAAGCGGTGCGCTTCCGACCACAGCCGCTCGCGGATCAGCCGGCAGAGGACGGCGTGCCGTTCCTCCCAGTTCCGGGCCTCCGCGGGGCGTCCCAGCTGCCGGGCAAAACCGGCGAGCGTTTCACATTCCAGCGCCAGGAACGAGTTGAAGTCCACCGCGTCCAACTGGGTCGCCGTGTCGAACCGCGGCGAGTTGTCCATGCCGCTCTCGCCGCTGCGGCACATGGGGTTGCCCTCAATGAACCATTCGGCGAGACCGGCTCCGTCGGTGTCCCGGTTGGCCAGATCCCATTGGACATAGGCTGCCAGCCGGGGATACAGCGCCGCCAGCCAGTCGGGCCGCGGTTCCGCGTCCAACACCTGTTGGACCCCAAAGGCCAGCACCGGCGGCTGGGTGATCTCCGACGCGCCGGCCGGGGTCATGGCATGGGGGATGCGGCCGTCCGCCGCCTGGTGGTCGAAAACGGCGTCGATCATCTCCCGCGCCAGGGCGGGGTCGAAGTGGCGCCAGCCGATGGCATGGAAGACCGAATCCCACAGCCACATGCCGCGGTGCGGCCAGCGGTCCGGCGTGGTCCAGCGGTGGCGCATCCGTCCTTCCGGCGTGCAGCACTGCACCTTCATCACCGAGAGCGCCAGGGCCAAGGTGCGGCGGGCCGCGGCTGAGCCGGCGTCCGGCACCGGCAATTCCCGCAGCCAGCGTTGACGGGCCGCCAGGGCCGCCTCAAGATCCGCCCCGATCCGTTCCGAGTCAAAGGCGGTGGCGGAACCGACCAAGGTGCGGGAACCAGCCGTCTGGACAGCCACCGCCGGCGAGGCGCCGCGGAGTTCGCAGGGGCCGTCGAGCAGCAGATGGCAGGCGTCGAGAAAGGCGCCCCGGACGCGGCCGGCGGTGGTGAAGAAGGAGAACCAATCCCCAGCCAGCGTCACTTCCGCCAGGCCGGCGGCGGGGAATTCCAGCCGGGCCTCGCCGGGCAGCATGACCTCGATGGCCGGAGCGCCAGCGGCGGTCCGGGCCACCAGCCCAATGTCATACCGGGTCGCGCCGTCGAGGCCGGAAAAGGCCAGCAGCCGTCCTCCGGCCCAGGACGTTCGCTGCAAAGAAGCAAGATCCATGGAAGCACCACCTTGCGTCAGGGAAACACGTTATGGAACGGCAGGAATAATCCATGCCGCGTTCGGACAAAACATCAACCACCGTCAGCCTGCCGCCCCCAAAAGCTTCAGCCGGGCGAAGTATAAGCACCACCTCCCACCATGTCCAGCGCCGCAATACGGTTGCGGGGGGCATTTGACGCGGCGGGGTGGCCCGATAAGGTAGGGTCCTTTCGTTGCGTGGGGCCCCCCGCCACTTTTTCTGGGTGCGGCCCCGTTGACCCAAGAAAGTCACAACGCCATGGCAAATTCCGATCTTGAGCCGGCCGATTTTGCGCCGTTGGCGGCGGCCATTCGCACCTATTCCCAGAACTTGTTCCATGCCCCGGAGGGCTGCCTGCAGCATGCCTATGTCGACCCCGGCGGCCCCTATGCCAAAAACCTGTGGGACTGGGACAGTTTCTGGGTGATCACCGGCCTGTTCGCCCTCGCCCGGCGCGAGCACGGCGGCGCCGTGCCCGAACGCCTGCGCACGGCGGCGGCGGGGGTGCTGGACAATTTTCTGCTCCACCAGGGCGCCGACGGCAGCCTGCGTTCGGG
>JBAZJM010000412.1:0-3881 GCA_041651315.1 Lentisphaeria bacterium
TCCGGCAATTTCATTCCGGAACCGCAGCTGCTGCACGGACTGGTCTGCGACGGGACGCCGGGAGTGTTCTTCCATTTCACGCCGTGGGCGGCACGGGTGCCCGTGCCGATGAGCGAGGTGGCGCGGTTGTGCCTGGACCATGCCGGTGCGGACTCCGCCGCCCTGGTGATGCTGGCGGACACCGCCGGCCTGCTCGGCGCCGCGCTGAAGCGGTCACCGGCCGCCGGGGACGTGCCGGCGGCGCCCCTGGCCTTTCCGGAAATCCGCCAGTGGCTGTCCTTCACCCCCGAGCGCGCCCATGCCGGCAGCCTGGCCCTGGTGGTCGGCGTGGTGGCGCGCGCCACGGCCGCCGTGCCCGCGCCCTTCCTCCGGCCGTTGGGCGGGGCGGCCGGCAGTCCGCTCGCCCATCTGCATGCCGCCGCCTTCACCTTCCAGACGCTGCCGGACGGGTTCCGGCCGCTGGCACCGGTGCTGTCGGCCCTGTTCGCCACCCAGCGCCTGCAGGGGCTGCTGCACCTGATCCACGATGACCGGCTCATCACCGGCGGCGGCGAAAGCCTGTTCTGGCGCGGCAATGTCTGGTGCGGGCCGCTGGCCGGCCTGGAGGTGGCCCCATGAATCTGCTGCTCGGTTCACTGACCATCGGCCTGATCCTTGGCGTGCTGGCGCTCGGGGTTTACATCTCCTTCCGCATCTTCAATTTCGCGGACATCACGGTGGACGGCTCGATCACCCTAGGGGCCGCCGTGGCCGCGGTCCTGCTGCTGCGCGGCTGGGCGCCGGTGCCGGCGACCCTGGCGGCCGCTTTGGCCGGCGGCGTGGCCGGTGCGGTCACCGGCATTTTGCATGCCAAGTTCCGCATTCACGGGCTGCTGTCGGGGATCCTGGTGATGACCGCGCTGTACTCGGTCAACCTGCGCATCATGGGGCGCAGCAACCTGCCGCTGCTGTCCGTCACCACCCTGGCGGAACGGGCGGAAGCGCTCGGGCTGGCCTGTTCCGGCGGCCGTGCGGCGGTGTGGGTGTGGGGCTGGGAGGTGCCGGTGCGCGACCTGATGTTCCTGGCCTTTTCGGCGTTTGGCGTCGCCCTCATCGCCGGGCTGCTCTACCTGTTCCTCAACACCCGTCTGGGCACCGCCATGCGCGCCACCGGCGACAATCCCCAGATGATCTGCGCCCAGGGCGTGGACACCGGGTTGATGATCATCCTGGGCCTCGGCCTGTCCAACGCCCTGGTGGCGTTCTCCGGCGCCGTGCTCGCCCAGTACCAGGGGTTTGCCGACGTCCAGATGGGCATCGGCATGGTGGTCTGGGGGCTGGCCAGCGTCATCATGGGGGAATCGCTGGTGCGCGCCCGGCGCCCCGGCTTCATGATTGTGGGCGCGGTGTTCGGGGCGGTGCTGTTCCGGCTGCTGGTGGCCATCGCCCTGCGTTTCGGCATGAACCCCAACGACTTGAAACTGATCACGGCGCTGTTCGTCCTGGCCGCCCTGGTGCTGCCCGGGGTGGCGGACCGCGTGCTCAAACGCACCGGAGGCCGAGCCCATGCTTGATGTCCGCAATCTGCGCAAGACCTTTTTTCCGGACACCCCCAACGAGGTGCGCGCCCTGCAGGGGGTGTCGTGCCAAATCCTGGAGGGGTCGTTCGTCGTCGTCATCGGCACCAACGGCTCCGGCAAGTCGACCCTGCTCAATGCCATTGCCGGCACCTTCCCCCTGGACGGCGGGGCCATCACCCTGGCCGGCCAGGACGTGACCGGCTGGTCCGAACACCGCCGCGCCACCCTCATCGGGCGCGTTTTTCAGAACCCGTTCAGCGGCACGGCCCCCCACATGAGCATCGCCGAAAACCTGGCCATGGCCGCCCGTCGCGGCCACCGGCCGGGGCTGGGCTGGGCGCTGCCCCGCCGCCTGCGCGACGCCTTTGCGGACCGGGTGCGGTCCCTGCGCATGGGGCTCGAGGACCGGCTCGACAACGCGATCGGCACCCTGTCGGGCGGCCAGCGGCAGGCCCTCACCCTGCTCATGGCCACCTGGCGGAAGCCGGCCCTGCTGCTGCTCGACGAGCACACCGCCGCCCTTGACCCCAAGAGTGCCGAACAGGTCATCACGCTGACCCATCAGATCGTCACCCGTGAACGCTTGACCACCCTCATGGTCACCCACGCCATGTCACAGGCGGTCAACTTGGGCGACAGTCTGATCATGATGCACCGCGGCCGGATCATTCATGCGCTGGCCGGCGAGGACAAGCGGCGGGTGCGCGCCGACGACCTGCTGGCCCGCTTCGACGAGGTGCGCCGCATGGAACAGCTGGACGCCGGCGCCGCCACCCTGCTGGCCGGCAGCTACAGCTGAGACCGGCCGCGAAGATCGCAAAGGACAACCGCCAATCCCGCCTAAAGGCGGAACTCAAACAGGGGGGCGCACCCGGTTTGAGTTCACGCTTCAGCGTGCGGCGGCGATGTTCCGCCGGGCTGCAAGCCCTGAGCTACAAGGGTGAATGGTTTAGGCCAAACATGACTTTTGAAGACACCCCTGGAGCTTGGCATAACTCACCGTTTTTTTCCCCGCGCCGGCAGGTACGCGGCGAATCGCGGCGTACCTACGGCACGCCATCGTTTTATTTTTGGAGGGAACAGGGGCTGAAGCCCCTGCCTATTTTCATTCAGTCCCTACGGGACGAAGCCGCTCCATTCCCCCCGTACTTATGCCCAGGCCAGACACGCTAAAGCGTGAACTCAAACGACCGGCGTTCCGTGTTTGAGTCCAGCCTTCAGGCTGTCTTCGGAAGTATGGCACCGGTTGGCGTGCATGGTTTCTGCCAAACTCCAGGCGGCCCCGCCGGCGGAGGGCGCCGGGCGGGGCCGTGAAAAACGCGACCGGAAGCCAGGTCATGAACGGCCGGGTTGGGATGAGCTTTGAATTGCCTAACAGTCTACAGCCTAATCCGCTACAGCATAACTAGCTTCAGCCCCGGCGGCGGCGCAGCAGCGCCAGTCCGCCCAGCGCCAGCAACGCCAGCGACGCCGGTTCGGGAACGCTCCAGGTCAGGCCGGCGTCGTTGAGGATATAATGGTCGCCAGTGGTGTTCTCACCCCCCAGGGCGACGTAGACCTTATCCCCGGGTTGCAGCGTAAACGTTAAGGGAATGCTCAGCGTGACGGTATAAGGATTCGCATAATTATTGTCGGTCCAATAGTGGGAGGATTCCAGCACCGTGGTGACGCCGCTTGAAACCACATAGATCCAAGAATCGATGAAACGCGAGCTGGAATTTTGCCCAACTTGATAGCTGCCGGACAGGGTGAAGGTGTCGGCGTATCCCAGCACATTGGTGAAGGCGAAGGCGACGCCGTAGTTGTTGTCGCCCATGACGCCCGAGTGGGTAAGCAGGCTGGTGTTGCTCGCATTCGGCAGCATATATCCACCAGCGAACACGTTGCCGTAAGGAGTGTTGTGGTAGTTCATGGTGGTGGGAACGAAAGTGGAGGGGTTGCTGCCCAAAGCATAGTTCAACGAGGCATACGACCACATGCCGTCGATGTACGAGCCGCCGGCCAGTTTGCCCGCATGCGAGGTTTGGCTGGAAACGGTCGTCAGGTTGGTGGTCCAGCTGGTGCTGCGCGACTCGAAGTTGACAAGTCCCGCCTGGGTGGTGAGGGTCAGGGCCGTGAGGCTGGCGAAGGCGAGCGCCAGCCGGGGGATCCGGTGCTTGGTCATGGTCTGTTTCTCCTGCTGGGGATTGGGGGGGCGGGGGACGGCGTTTTTTATAATACAAAATGCATCAATGATACATAGTGTATCATATAATGAAAAAAAAGCAAACCGGAACCGTCCGGGGAACGGGTTGCTATGCCGCGTTAGGGTGAAAATTTATA
>JBAZJM010000413.1:0-3866 GCA_041651315.1 Lentisphaeria bacterium
GCGCTGCCGCCATGCCCGCCGCCCTCGACGCCGTCCGCGCCGAGCTCGCCGCCGCCAACGCCGCGGATGTGGCCGCCGCGCGCGAGGCCGGCCTGGCCGGGCCGCTGCTCAAGCGGCTGGAAGTCACGGACAAGGTGTTCCGCTACCTGCGCGACCGCCTGGCCGAGGCGGCCGCCCTGCCCGACCCCGTCGGCCGCGTGCTCGAAGGCCACACCCGGCCCACCGGCCTGCATGTTGCGCGCATCAGCGTCCCGATCGGGGTCATCGGCGTCATCTTCGAGTCCCGCCCCAACGTCACCACCGACGCCGCGGCGGTCTGCCTCAAAGCGGGCAACGCCGTGATCCTGCGCGGCGGTTCCGAAGCGGTGCGCACCAACCGCGTGCTGGCCGCCGCCATGGCCCGCGCCGCCACCGCCGCGGGGCTGCCGGAGCATGCCGTCCAGCTGGTCGACCAGCCGGGGCATGAAAGCGTCCGCGACCTGCTCCGGCTGGACGGCTTCATCGACCTGCTCATCCCCCGGGGCGGCAAGAACCTGATCCGCGCCGTGGCCGAGGGCACCCGCATTCCCACGCTCAAGCATTACGAGGGCGTCTGCCACCTCTACCTGGCCGCGGACGCGCCGGCGGAGATGGCGGTCGCCCTCAGCGTCAATTCCAAGTGCGAGCGCGTCGAAGTCTGCAACGCCCTGGAAAAGCTGCTGGTCGATGCGGAGTCCGCACCGCGGCTGCTGCCGGCGCTGGCGGCGGCGTTCCGCGAACGCCAGGTCGAACTGCGCGGCTGCCCGCGCTGCCTGGCGCTCTGCCCGGACGGTTTTGTGCCCGCCGCCGAGAGCGACTGGACCGAGGAATACCTGGCGCCCATCCTGGCGGTCAAGGTGGTGAACGGGGTGGACGCCGCCATCGACCACATCAACAGCCACGGCTCCGGCCACACCGACGGCATCGTCACCCGGCGGCTCGACTGGGCGGACCGCTTCGTCCAGGGCGTGGATTCGGCGTCGGTGCTGGTCAACGCCTCAACCCGCCTCTCGGGCGGCGGCGACTACGGCCTGGGCGCGGTGGTCGGCATCAGCACCGACCGTCTGCACGCCCGCGGCCCGGTCGGCCCCGAAGCCCTCACCACCTACAAATGGGTCGCCCGCGGCGACGGCCATCTGCGGGGGTGATTGGCATCAGATCCGGTAGGCGGCCAGTTCCCGGATCAGCGGCGGCGCCTTGGCGGCCGTGACCTCCAGGCGCAGCCGGGCGGCCCGCACGGCGGGGAAGCGCAGGATGCGCTTGTGGCCGATGCAGGAACCGGTGGCGATGGAAAACTCTTCGCCGGAGGCGCGCACGCCGCGCAGGTCGTAGCCGAGAATGCGCTCGCCGTGGGCGATGTCTTCCATGACGACGGCCTGGTTGAGCTCCTGCTCCGTCCCGAAATCCAATTCCGGGGCCGCCGCGCGGGCCAGCGGCCGGGCAAACCGGCCGGCCACCGCCCGCCCAAACTCGGCAAACCGCCGCCGGTCGGCTTCCGGCACCAGGCCGCGGTTGTCGATCACCATGCCGATCAGCATGTTGGTGTTGCGGCCGACGGAACCATAATAACGCTCGACGAGATGGTCGCAGGAATAGAGCAGGTCGTCCTCGCCCGCGCGCCAGAACCAGCCGCCCTGGAAGGCCCGCTTCTGGTCGCGGTTGGGCAGGTCGGATTCGCCCGGCGCCCAGCGCGAGCCGGCGGGACTGCCGCCCATGCCGACCTTCTCGGCCGTGCCGTCTTCCGCCGTGAGGAGGTCGGTGGTGGCCCAGCAGGGGTCGGGGGCCTCGCCGCGCTCGTTGCCGACCCAGCGCAGGAGGTTGCGGGCGCTCGGGGGCCCCTGGAACACCACGGCATCCGGCTGAAACCGCGCCAAAATCGGAATGATCCGGGGGCCGCCCTGTTCCGGCGGCAGGGTCCCGCCGTCGAACCAGATCTCGAACAGGTCGCCGTACCGCGACCACAGCTCGGTCAACTGCTGCTCGACCACGGCATTGTAGGCCGCCTGCGCGGCGGCATCGCCGGAGCGCACCCGGCCCGGATACTCGACGTTCAGGAAGGCATTGAAATTCGTGTTGTAATACAGCCCGGGACGCACACCGTACTTGGCGCAGGAGCGGATGAAGTCGCCCACGATGTCCCCCCGCCCCTGGCGCCAGGGGGACGCGGCCACGCTGCACGAGTGCGCCTGGGTGGGCCACAGCGAGAACCCGGACCCGTGTTTCGCCACCAGCACGGCGTAACGGGCACCGGCCGCCACCGCGCTCTCCACCCACTGGTCGGTGTCGAGCAACGGCGGGTTGAACACCGCCGGGGACGGCGCGCCTCCCCGCGGCCCCGTGAGGTCCCCGCCCGATTCAAACACCTGCAGGTCAAAGTGAATGATCACCCCACTTCGCAGTCGGCCCAGGCCAGCTGCTGCGGGTTCGGTTTGAGAAGGTCCATGTGATGGTCTCCGGTTGGGGTAACTAGTGATCGACTATACCCCACTCCCACGCGCAAAAAATGTCCGTTCTGACCAAAAGCATGTTATTTTTGATACATTTTTTTATTGCTGTTTAATCAAAAAACAACTATCTTTTGACATGAATGCAATTGTCCACGCCATTCGCCAGCGGCCGGCCAGGGAGAACGCCACACGGCTGGGGACGGAACTGCAGTGCGGGTTCGCCCGCAACGCACCGGGCAACGAACCCAACCACACGGACATCCTCGACGGCTGGTACGGGCTGGTTTATGTCTTGCAGGGGAACGGGTATCTGACCGATGCCAGGGGAAACCGGCACGCCTTCCGGCCGGGCTCGTTGTTCCAGCGTTTCCCGGGGACGCGCTACGCGCAGCACTTCCGGAAGGGCGGCGGCTTTGCGGAATGCTTCCTGGTGGTGCCGCGCCCGGTCTTTGACCTGCTGCTGGCAACCAACACCGTCTCACCGGGCCGGCCGGTGGTCGAGATCGGCTTGTCGCCGGATCTGTATGAGCGCTTCAACCGCCTGTACCGGGAATTGAAAATTTGCCCGGAGGCGGGGCTGCCGGCCTTTTTGGCCAGGGCGCACGCCTTCATCGTCGAGCTCCTGACCATGGACCCCCCGGCCGGCGACACCAGCCGCCTGAGGACCAAACTGGCGGACGCCCGCGACCGGTTGGCGGACGACTTCCGGGGCGCGCTGTCGCTGCCGGAACTGGCACGACGGCTCGGACTGGGCTATTCCAGCTTCCGCAAGAACTTCACCCGGTTTTTCGGCCTGGCCCCCGGCGCCTACCGGATGGAGAAACGGATGGCGCAGGCGCGCATCCTGCTCCACCAAGGGGGACACTCCGTCAAGGAAGTGGCCGCCCGGCTCGGCTATCCGGACCGTTACGTCTTCTCGAAACAATTCAAGGAGCGGACCGGCTGCTCCCCGGCCGCCTTCAAAAGACGCAGCGCCGCCGCAAGAATTTCGGATGATATTGGGGCCACCCTTTTGAAAAAGGGTGCTCCCCAAACCCCTTCCTAAAACTTTTGCGGTCTTAAACCGGAGGGGCGCTTCCGACACAAGCTCTTCTAGAAAAACGTAAATCAGAGATGAATGCTTGTGTCGGAAGCGCCCCTCCGCGTTAAGACACAAAAAGGTTTGACGGAGGGCTTGGGAACCACCTTTCCTCAAAAGGGGGTTCCCAACCAACATAAATGTCATACACCCGAACGGCAGTGCCGCTTTTCCCATTTCTGCTTTCTGCTTTTCCTAATTTCTGCTTTTCCTGATATAGCGGTGCCAGTCGTAGCCGATCAGGGCCGCCAGGATCAGGTAGCAGGCGGGGACCAGCCAAAAGGCGTGGGCCAGGCCGCCACTGTGGTTGCCGACGTACCCCA
>JBAZJM010000414.1:0-3863 GCA_041651315.1 Lentisphaeria bacterium
CAGTTCACGAGACGTCACTGGTTTCGCTGACGCCCCGAAGCCACGAAGGAATAAAACATATTTGATTGATGTTTAATTAATTATGGTTTCTTGGTGATCTCTGTGCCTCCGTGAGAAAACATGACGATTGAAATGAAATTGGTATCAGGACCTTCTAGCCTTCGCGATTTTTGCTTCCTTCTGTTCAAAAAAGCGGCGCTGTCCTGGGTGTTGAATCAAGCACCACCCGGAATCCCCTACGGAACGGACACGCGCCCCTCCCGGCCGTGCCTGTGGCCTGGGGCGGAATCTCGATATATAGTGAACGCCATGCCGTTGTTTCATGCCAACTCGTCGTCGGCGGCCGGCCGGACCCGCCTGGTGCGCTATTTGGGCGCCAGCGGCTACCGCCGGTTTCAGGGCAAAAAAAACGGCGACATCTCCGTGCCGGCCCAAGCCTGGCTCGCGGTAGTTGCCGCCGTTCTGCTGCTGATGATGGCGATCGGGGGGTGGCGCGAAACGCGGGCCGAGATCAGCCCACCGACTTCGTCTTCGGCAGTCCCCACGACTTCTGCCCGTCCTTGAACTTCCCGGTCTTCTTCAGGAGGTCGATGCGTTCAAAGCGCTTGAGCACGCTCCGCTTCACCGTGATCTTGTCGTTGCTCTTTAAGCTGGAATGGCGGGACATGGCACTATCCTCCAACGGATTCTTGGTGGCGAAAAACTAAAGCAATTAATATCACCCATAAAACCCCCGCGTCAACCTTGTGCCCGCACCCGACTAGGAAAGGCGTTTCCGTCATGCAAGATGACTTGTTCCTGAAAGATTTCCTCGACCGCGACAGTCTGCGTTCCCTCCAGTTGCAGCGCATGCGCGCCACTTTCGAACGCGTCTACCAGCGCGTCCCGTTCTACCGGGAGGCCTTCGCCAAAGCCGGCGTCACGCCCGGCGACCTGCGCACCCTTGACGACCTGCACCGCTTTCCGTTTACCGTCAAGACCGACCTGCGCGACCACTACCCCTTCGGCCTGTTCGCCGCCGAGCTCTCCGAGGTGGTGCGCATCCATGCCTCCAGCGGCACCACCGGCAAGCCGATCGTGGTCGGCTACACCCGCGAGGACATCGACCTCTGGTCCGAGGTGATGGCCCGCACCTTCCACTCCATCGGTATCACCCGCGAGGACGTGGTGCAGAACGCCTACGGCTACGGCCTGTTCACCGGCGGGCTGGGCGCCCACTATGGCCTGGAACGCGTCGGCTGCACGGTAATTCCAATGTCGGGCGGCCAGACCGAGAAACAGCTCATGGTGCTCCGCGACTTTGGCGCCACCGCCATCTGCTCCACCCCGTCCTACTTCGTCCATCTCATCGAGGAGGCGGCCAAGGCCGGCTTCTCCCTGCGTGACACCAAGCTGCGCAAGGGGATTTTCGGCGCCGAACCCTGGTCCGAGGAGATGCGCCGCCGCATCCAGACCGAGTCCGGCATCTCCGCCTTCGACATCTACGGGCTGTCCGAAGTCATCGGCCCCGGCGTCTCCTGCGACTGCGAAGCCAAGTGCGGCATGCACATCTTCGAGGACCATTTCTATCCCGAGATCATCAACCCCGCCACCGGCGAGGTCCTGCCGCCGGGAAGCGAGGGCGAACTGGTGTTCACCATGATCACCAAGCGCGCCCTGCCACTGCTGCGCTACCGCACCCGCGACATCACCTCCCTGCACTATGAAAAATGCGCCTGCGGCCGCACCCTGGTCCGCATGGCCAAAGTGATGCGCCGCAGCGACGACATGCTGATCGTCCGCGGCGTCAACCTGTTCCCCTCGCAGATCGAAAGCGTGCTGCTCGACATCGAGGGCGTCCAGCCCCACTACCTGCTGGTCCTCACCCGCGACGGCGCGCTGGACAACCTCGAGGTCCGGGTCGAAGTGCAGCCCGAGGTCTTCTCCGACGAGATCAAGGTCATGGAAGGCTTGCAGCGCCGCATCCATGACAAGATCAAGCAGCTCCTCGGCCTGTCGGCCAAGATCACCCTGGTCGAACCCGGCGCCATCGAACGCAGCGCCGGCAAGGCCAAACGCGTCCTGGATCAGCGCAAGAGCCTGTAACTCAAAGGTAATGCCGATGAAACTTCAGCAGATTTCCATTTTTCTCGAAAACCGCTCCGGCCGCCTGGCCCATGTGACCAAGGTGCTGGGCGACGCCGGCATCAACCTGCTGGCCCTGGCCTTGGCGGACAGCTCCGACTTCGGCATTCTGCGCCTGATTGTCAGCGACGTGGACAAGGCCCGGCAACTGCTGCAGGACCACGGGGTCGTCAGCACGGTCACCGACGTGCTGGCCGTCGAGATCGCCAACCGCCCCGGCGGCCTGGCCAGCCTGCTGGCGATCATCGAGGCGGCCGGCGTCAACGTCGAGTACATGTATGCCTTCGCCGAAGCCAGCACCGGCCGCGCCGCCCTCATCTTCCGTTTTGACGACAATGCCAAGGCCTTGGCCGGGCTGCAGAAGGCCGGCGTCAACGTGCTCAAACAGGTGGATTTGGGATAACCCCGCCGGAGCGCCCGGCCCCCGCCAGTGGCCGGAAAACACGCGCCCGCCCCACCCCACCCCCATGCCCGATCCCGCCCCCCTCCCTGTTGCCGCCGTCGCTCCGCCGGCCCCCCTGCCCGTGCTGGACGTGGCGGGGCTGCGCCTGGATCTGGTGCCCGAGGAGGGGTTGCCGGTCAACCTGGTCGAGCGGTTGGACCTGACCCTGGCCCCCGGCGAAATCCACGCCCTGGTCGGCGAAAGCGGCTGCGGCAAGAGCGTGTCCTGCCTGGCCATGGCCCGGCTCAATCCCGAGCCGCCGTTCCGCTACGGGGGCGCCATCCGCCTGCTCGGCCGCGACCTGCTCCGCCTGTCCGAACGCGAACTCCGCCAGGTGCGCGGCCGGGATCTGGCCTACATTTTCCAGGAACCCGGCGCGGCGCTCAATCCGGTGATGTCCGTCGGCGGGCAGATCGGCGAAGCCCTCCGCCTCCACCGCGCCGCCCGCCCCGGAGAGGGCGGTGCCGGCCTCCGGGAGACGGTGGTGGAGCTGCTGCGCCAAGTGGGCATCCCGGAACCGGCGGTGCGCGCCCGGGCCTATCCGCACCAGCTCAGCGGCGGCATGCAGCAGCGGGTGATGATCGCCATGGCCCTGGCCTGCCGGCCGGCGCTGCTGGTGGCGGACGAGCCAACCACCGCGCTTGATGTCACCGTGCAGGCCCAGATCATGGAACTGCTGCGGCGGCTGCGGGACAGCCAGGGCACCGCCCTGCTGCTGATCACCCACAATCTCGGCCTGGTGGCCGGCGTGGCCGACCGCGTCACCGTGATGTACGCCGGACAGCAGTGTGAGACCGC
The DNA here is from genome assembly GCA_041651315.1 of Lentisphaeria bacterium. Classification (GTDB taxonomy): domain Bacteria; phylum Verrucomicrobiota; class Lentisphaeria; order Oligosphaerales; family CAITYL01; genus CAITYL01. Next base: position 3,365 of record JBAZJM010000414.1, read on the forward strand.
CCCCGTCAACGCCCTGTTCACCCGGCCGGCCCATCCCTACACCCGGGCCCTGCTGGACGCCGTGCCCCGGCTCGACGACCGGCGCCCCAGCCTGACCACCATCCCCGGCCGCGTCCCGCCGCCGCGTGAATTCCCGGCCGGCTGCCGCTTTGCGCCGCGCTGCCCGGCCGCCCGGGCCGAATGCCGCCAGGGCGCGCCCCCCGGCCGCGATCTCAGCACCCCCGGCCATCGTTGCTGGTGCCGGCTGGCCTAGCCCGGACTATATCATGAAGGCCGCCAAGAACGTGGGGCAGGCATTCCTGCCGGCCAAAAACGTGACGCGGACATTCCTGCCCGCGTCCCTGGTGTTTGGCAAAACTCCACGGTTACGGTTTTCCCGGCCCGGCGGGACGGGGCGGGAAATAGGGGTAGGGATAGGGCTTTCGCCCTACCCCTCCCACCGAACCGGACAGGCGGATTTCCCGCATCCGGCTCTCCAGTTGACGGTTGTCCTCTCTAC
>JBAZJM010000415.1:0-3839 GCA_041651315.1 Lentisphaeria bacterium
CTTCAACCGGGACTTTCAGGCCACGATGGCCACCCGGATTTGCCTCGACGGGTTCAAGACGTCGGGCGGCAGTTACCTTGAACTGTACCAGAAAGACGTCGCTGAGACCGCCTATTTCACCGGCACGCCGGGCCCGGTGACGGTGACGGCCGGTCAGTTCGTGCACGCCCTGCCGCCCCATTCCATGACCGCTTTTGAATTCACGGCGGCGCCGTGAATTCAACTGGCCGCCTGGCGGCGGTGTATGACAAGTATGTTGGGGCCACCCTTTTGAAAAAGGGTGCTCCCCAAGCCCCTTCCCAAAACTTTTGTTCGTTTTGCGGATTTCGCAGGCAGCTCTTGTGCGACAGGCCACGATTGGGACTGCAAGGGCTGCCTGCGGAATCCGCAAAGGCACAAACAGGTTTGACGGAGGGTTGTGGGAACCGCCTTTCCTTAAAAGGGGGTTCCCAACATCATCCGACAAAACCCCTGGCGGTGGCCCATACCGCGTTACAAACGTTTGGCTGCAACAGACCGCGTTTGGCGTGACTCATGAAATACGGCGTGTGCTGAGAGGCAAAACTGGGCATGGTGAAGCAACTGTTGTTTTCCTCGTTGGTCCTGTCCCTCGCGGCCCATGCCGGGGAGGTTTCCCGCCTGCCCTATGAGGTGAACCAGCTGTTGGTGGTGGGTGACAGCATCTCCCGGCACGGCCCCGCCGAATATCTCGGCTGGCAGGGCGACTGGGGCATGGCCGCCACCTGCGCCGCCAACGATTTCGCCCACCGGTTGCAGGCGCGCCTTGCCGCGGGGCAGGGAAAACCCGTGGCGCTGCGGGTGGAGGCGGTCGGCGGCGGCACGGTTGCCGGCAAGCTTGCCGCCGCGAAGGAACTGGCGGCCCTCCGCGCCGATCTGATGGTCATTCAGCTGGGAGAAAACGACCGGGAGCCGGAGGATCTCTTCCGGAACCACTATGCCGCGTTGGTGGCGTTGCTGCGCGGAGCCAATCCCGGGGCGCATCTGGTCTGCACCGGGGTGTGGAGCCCGCCCGACGGCCGGTCGGCCCGGAATGACACGATCCGTGCCGTGTGCCGCCAATACGGCCTGCCGTTTGCCGACATCACCGCCGTCTGCGCCGATCCCCGAAATTATGGCGGGGTTTCCGGCCGGTGGTCGCATCCCGGGGTCTGCTGGCATCCGGGCGATGGCGGCATGGCCGGCTATGCCGAGGCCATTTTTAACGCGCTGCAGGCCGGTGTCCAGGCCGTGCCCGCCGACGCTGGGAGTGATGCCGGTCCGGTTGCCTCCGCCGTGTTCCGGGAGGATTTTGCCGCCCCGGCCAGCGCCGGCTTGTTTGCGCCCGCCGGCGTGGCGGTGCGCGAGCCGGCCGAAACCGGCTTCTGCCTGCGCGTCACCGCCGTCAACGGCGGGACCGTGGTCCGGCGGGCCCTGCCCGTGGCAGCGCTGAAAGGGCGTCATGTTCTGTTGACCGCCCGGGTCAAAGTCCAGGCCGGAGCGGCGGGCAACGGGGTGGTGGTGCGGCTGGAACTGCTCAACGCCGAAGGCATCCGGGAACAGCTTCCGGCGGCGGCGTTCCGGGGTGAGTCTGGGTGGACGGAGATCCGGCTGCCCGCCGCCATTCCCGGCAACACGGTGCAGGCGGATCTGGTATTGGGGCTTGACGCCGCCCCGGGCACCGCCTGGTTCAGCGACCTCCGCCTTGAACCGGCGCCGTGAGCCGTCGTGTAACCGCGTTACGGAAAGCACGCCGAAACACTGGCGCGATAGGCCTTTGGCGTCATGCCGTGCAGGCGCCGGAACTGCCGGTTGAAGTTGGAGAGATTGCGGAAGCCGCTGTCGATCGCAATGCGGCTGATGCTGCCGTCGGTTTCCGAGAGCATGCGGCAGGCCTGGCCGATGCGGAGTTCGCCCAGATAATCGATGAAGCGCCGGCGCGTCGCCGTGCGAAAAAAGCGGCTGAACGATTCCGGGGACAGGCGCGCCACCGCGGCGGCTTCCTCCAGCCCGATGTCGGCGGTGAAGTTGCGGTGCAGCCAGTCGAGGACGCGTTCGACCCGGCTGGTGTCCCGGTGCTTGAAGTCGCCGCTCTTGCGGAGTGACAGGGCCTTTGCCCCTTTGGCTTTTGCCAACAGGCTGAGGAGTTCCAGCAGGTGCACGATGCGCCGGGGTTCGTCTGGTTCGTCAAACAGCGCCCGGATGACCCTGGCCGCCGCCGCCCCGGTCTTGGGCGGGAAGTTCACTCCCAGTTCGGAACGTTCCAGCAGCCGTTTGACCGGTTTCATTTCCGGGAGGTCGAAAAACCCCGGGCCCAGGCAGTCGCGACGAAACTTGATCACCCTGGAGCGGGCCCAGGATGGCGAAAGGCTGTCCTCCAGCCGGTTGTGATAGAGGTGGGGGATGCCGCCGCCGATGAGCAGCAGGTCGCCCTGGCCGAAAACGGAAACATTGTCGCCGACGAGGCGCGTGCCATGCCCGCCGTCGACGTGGGTGATTTCGTATTCGGGATGGGTGTGGTAGTTGCAGTCGAGGACCGCGCCGACCACCCGTTCCGTCACGAAGGAACGGTCCGGCAGTGGCGTCACCTGCTCCGCGACCGGTGTTGGTTTTCGGCGTTTCATGGCCGCTTCCTGCTGAAGAAAGTCAAAAGAGTATCAGAAGTTGCCGGCGCAATGGTAGTGTTGCAACCTCTTCCCTTATATACTGTTTGGCAGATGGAATGGCCGGGGCCGGCGCCCTGCGGGCGAGGATCCCGGAGGTCTGCGGATAAGGTAACCCCAAAACCGGAACGGGCACACCAGGAGGCCGTCATGAACATGGAAGCGACAGCCGGGAGACCGGCAGCGCGCAACGGCACCCCCCAAAAAAACCATGAAATAAGGAAAACCTGGCATGAGGCCGGCAACCGGTCAATGGATGGTTCTGGCGGGCGCCGTGGGGCTGATGGGCATGAACACCGCCCTTGCGGTTTCATTCTATGACAACTTTGACCGGGCCGACAGCACCACGGTGGGCAACGGCTGGGCGCAAACCACCCAGGACGGCCTCAAGTTGCAGCCGCAGATTTCCGGCTCCCAGGCCGCCTTCTTTGGCAATCGGTCTGCCACCGGTTATTGCCTTGCGACCATCACCCATACTTTTGACGCGGCGTCAGAGGTGTCGGTGGATCTGAAGTGGGACCGGAAAAGCGGTGTTTACAACAACGAGGTGATGGCGTTTGAACTGACGGGCAGCACCACCAGCCTGCTGATTTCTGACCGGCAATACGATGCGGCCAACGACATCTATCCGATCAGCATTGATTACCTGGGCACGACGTATTGGACCCATGTCGGCACCGGCGACAATGTCTATCGGAACTACAAGGTGGTGGCCGACGGCGGCAGCGCCCGCCTTTATGTGGATGACACGCTGTTGTGGACCAGTCCGGATGCCGGCATCGGGCTGGTGACACAATCCTCCATTGCCGCGGCGAACCAGTACTGGGAATGGCACAGTTTCTACGCCGACAACTTTGCCGCCACCATTCCCGAACCGGCATCACTGGCGCTGTTGGCGCTCGGAGCCCTGGGCCTGCTGCGCCGGCGGCGGAAGTGAACGGACAAAACCGGAGAAACCCATCAGGAGCCCCACGGTGAAACGATCTGAGATCAATGCCCACATTGCCGAAGCCCAAACCTTCTTCCATGGCCTGGGATTCAGGTTGCCGCCGTTTGCGGGGTATTCGCCGGAGGAGTGGCGCCGGGCGGCGGCGGTGGCGAACCTTTCCGAAATCATGGAACTGAAGCTCGGCTGGGATGTGACGGACAACGGGCAGGGGCGTTTCGCCGCGCGGGGGC
>JBAZJM010000416.1:0-3836 GCA_041651315.1 Lentisphaeria bacterium
GCGCATGGTTGGGGCCACCCTTTTGGAAAAGGGTGCTCCCCCCGCGCTTCGCGCTGTGCAGCCCCGGCTCTGCCGGGTCGCTCACACGTTCGCTCTGGATCCCCCTTCCCAAAACTTTTGTTTCGTTTTGCGGATTCCGCAGGCCGCCCCGCTGGCCCAATCGTGGCTTGTTGCGCAGGGCGGCCTGCGGAATCCGCAAAAGACACAAAAAGGTTTGACGGAGGGTTTGGGAACCGCCTTTCCTCAAAAGGGGGTTCCCAACCCACATGAAAGTCATGCACCCACTCCAGCCCCCGGCTTTTCAAGCCTGGGCGGAAGATGTAGATTAACAAACTCGCGGCATGAACGGCTGACGGCCGGTGCTTGCCGCGGGCCGTTTCACGATTCCCCAAACCCACCCAAAGCTCGCAGCCATGACCTCCGCCATCCGGAAAAAAACGCCGGCCAAAACCGGCGCCGCGGCTTCGACCGCCGCCCCGCCGGCGCTCATCAAGGGCGCCGAACTGCTGATCCGTTGTCTGGAACGGCAGGGCGTACGGCTGGTATTTGCCTATCCGGGCGGCCAGGCGATCGAGCTGCACCAGGCGCTGAGCAAGAGCCGGCAGATCCGCGTCGTGCTGCCGCGCCATGAGCAGGGCGGGGCCTTTGCCGCCGACGGGTTTGCCCGGGTGTCGGGCAAGGTCGGCGTCTGCATGGCCACCAGCGGCCCCGGCGCCACCAACCTGCTGACCGGCATCGCTGACGCCTACATGGACTCCGTGCCGATGGTCGTCATCACCGGCCAGGTGCCCCAGCGGCTGATCGGCAAGAACGCCTTCCAGGAAACCGACATCATCGGCATGACCCGGCCGATCGTCAAGCACAGCTTCCTGGTCCTGGACGCGGCCGACATCCCCAACGTCGTCGCCGAGGCCTTCCACCTGGCCGGCAGCGGCCGCCCCGGCCCGGTGATGATCGACATCCCCAAGGACGTGCAGCAGAAACTGGTGCCGCCCGACCTGACGGCCCGGATCGCCCTGCGCGCCTACTCCGTGCCCCCCGGCGCCACGCCGGCCGAGGTCGAGGCCGTGCGCGCCGCCCTGGCCGCCTCCCAGCGTCCCTGCATCCTGGCCGGCGGCGGCATCATCTCCAGCGGCGCCTCCGCCGAGCTGCGCCGCTTCGCCGAAAGCTACAACCTGCCGGTGACCACCACCCTGCTGGGGCTCGGCGGTTTCCCGGAATCGCATCCGCTGTCCCTCAAGTGGCTCGGCATGCACGGCACCTACTACGCCAATTTTGCCGCCAACGAATGCGATCTGCTGCTCAACATCGGCGCCCGCTTCGACGACCGCGTCACCGGCAACGTCGCCACCTTTGCCGCCCGCGCCAAGATCATCCACATCGACATCGATCCGTCGGAGATCAACAAGAACAAGCACGCCGACCTGGGCATTGTCTGCGATGCCAAGGACATCCTGCGCAAGCTCAACCGCAAGCCGTTGCGCCAGGACTACGCCGCCTGGCACCGGCAGATCGCCGAGTGGAAGCGGAACTTCCCGCTGGCCTATAAGAAGACCAAGCTCATCCAGCCGCAGTACGTGGTCGAGACCCTTTACGAACTGACCCAGGGGCAGGCGATCATCGTCCCCGGGGTCGGCCAGCACCAGATGTGGGCGGCCCAGTACTACCAGTTCGAGCGGCCGCGGCAGTTCCTCACCTCCGGCGGGCTGGGCTCGATGGGCTTCGGCACGCCGGCGGCCATGGGCGCCAAGCTGGCCTGCCCCGAGGCGCTGGTCGTCAACATCGACGGCGACGGCAGCTTCCAGATGAACATCCAGGAGCTGGGCACCATCCACGCCGAGGGGATCGGGGTCAAGATGATCATCCTCAACAACCAGCACCTCGGCATGGTGGCCCAGTGGGAGGACCGCTTTTACGGTTCCAACCGCGGCAACACCGTGCTCAAGGCCGGCGACCAGCCCTATCCGGACTTCGTCCAGATCGCCAAGGGCTACCGCATCCCCGGCCGCCACGTGTGGACCCGCGCCGAAGTGGCCGGGGCCATCCGGGAAATGCTGGCCACCGACGGGCCGTTCCTGCTCGACGTCCATGTCGAGTACCAGGAACACGTCCTGCCCATGATCCCGCCCGGCGGCACCCACCTCAACATCATCATGGAATAACCGCCCACGGGCGGCGGCGGCCATGGCAGACGACATCCTCATCATCGGCGCCGGCTTGTCCGGCCTGGCGGCCGGCGTGCGGCTGGCCCATTTCGGCCGCCGCGTACTGGTCTGCGAACGGCACAGCGTCAGCGGCGGCCTGAACTCCTGGTACCGGCGCGGCGGCCGCGAGGTCGACACCGGCCTGCACGCCATGACCAATTTCGTGCCGGCCAGCGACCGCCAGGCGCCGCTGAACGTCATGTTGCGCCAGCTCCGCCTGTCGCGCGAGGAGCTCAACCTCCGCCCCCAGACCGCCTCCGAAGTCCGCTTCCCCGGCGCCGCCCTGCCGTTCACCAACGACCCGGCCGTCCTGGAAGCCGCCATTGCCGGCGCTTTTCCCGCCGACATCGACGGCTACCGCCGGCTGGCCGCCGAAATCCGCGCCGCCGACCCCTTCAGCCCGGCCAACGCCCGCCTGTCCGCCCGCACCCAGATCGGCCGCTTCGTGCGGAGTCCGCAACTGCTGGAACTGCTGCTGTGCCCGATCCTGTTTTACGGCGGCTACGCGGCCGATGATGTGGACTGGGACGACGGCCTCATCCTCTTCCGCAGCCTGTTCCTGGAAGGGCTGTCCCGCCCGGCCGGCGGCATCCGCCCCTTCCTCGCCCGGCTGGCGGCGCGCCTGGACGAACGCGGCGGCACGCTGCGCCTGCGCTGCGGAGTCCGCCAGCTGACGGTGCAGGCCGGTCGGGTCGTCGCGGTCACCTTGGACGACGGCAGCGAGCTGGCGCCCGGCGCCGTGCTCTCCACCATCGGCTGGCCGGAGACCTGGGCGCTGCTCGACGCGCCGCCGGCCGGAGTCACGCCGCCGCGCCCCGGCGAGGTGGCGTTTGTGGAGACCATCCTAACCCTCGACCGCACCCCGGCCGAGCTGGGCATCAGCCCCGGCATCGCCTTCATCAGCGAGACGGAACACTTCCATTACGGGCGTCCCGCCGTTCCCGTGGACGACCGCAGCCTGGTGCTCTGCGCCCCCGACAATTTCGGGCCGCCGCCCGCCGGCCCCGCGCCGGAACCCAGCCGGACCCTGCGTGTGACCCGGCTCGCCGACTTCGCGCCCTGGTTCGCCGCCACCCCGGAGCAGTACCGCACCCTCAAGGCGGAGGCGCTGGCGGCCGAACGCGCCCGCATCGAACGGCGTTTTCCCGGCCTGCGCGGGCATGTGCTGGAGGCGGAAATGTTCACCCCGCGCACCATCCGCCGCTTCACCGGCCGCCAGAACGGCGCCATCTACGGGTCGCCCGACAAATGCCGGACCGGCCGCACGCCGCTGGCCAATCTCTACCTGGCCGGCACCGACCAGGGCTTCCTCGGCATTGTCGGCAGCCTGCTCAGCGGCATTGCCGTCGCCAACCGCCACCTGTTGCGCCCGGACGGCATGGCCTGATGCCCACCCTGTTTCAGGCCCTGCCCGCCGTTCTGCCGGTCCTGGCGTTCGGCCTGCTCGCCTGCCTGTTTCAGCGCCGCGACCGGGACGGGCGGGAGGCGCTGCTGCTGGCGGCCGTCGCCACCGCGCTGTTCCTGGCGGGCGTCACCGAAGCGCTGAGCCTGTTCCACGCCCTGACCCGCGGCGCCCTGCTGGCCTCCTGGGGCGGCCTGGTGGCGGCGCTGGCGGCCGGGCTGCTGTGGCGC
>JBAZJM010000417.1:0-3833 GCA_041651315.1 Lentisphaeria bacterium
GGCCATGGAAGCGGACGCAAAGGCCAAACGCATGAAGGGCATCTACCAGGCCGACCACGACCTGCCGTTGCGAAAATCGCACGAAAACCCCTCGGTGGCCGCCCTCTATGAACAGTTCCTGGGCAAGCCGCTCGGGCACCTCTCCCATGAACTGCTGCACACCCGCTACACCGTCCGTGGCACCCGCAAATTCCCGGCCCCCAAGACATAACGCATCGCCGGCCTTCGCTGGTCCTCGGCAGCCGGCGCAGGCCGGGATGCCCCAATCCGGCGCCCGCCCCTGGCGCCCGCCGCAGGCACGGGCCGGTTGCCGCCCCCCCGCGGGCGCATGTCAGTTCCGTCAAGGTTTCTCTTGCGGTGCGCGGTGCGCAGAGTATCAATCACTGGCGGCGGAAGCATGCCAGCAGGCGGCGGAATAAAACTCGCCACCCACGGTGAGACAGGCAATCTTGCCTGTCCTGGCCTTCCGCAGGGTGGCGGCGCGACGGACGCCCCCGGTCCGCCCGAGGCCGGGCGGCGCCCTTCAATAATTCACCCCAAACGAGCCGAGTGCGCAGAGGCGGGCGCGAGCGCCGCTACGTTGAGCGCGAAGGGCCAGTTGGTTGGGGGTTTTTCGCGCTCGCGCCCGCGCTCGATCATCCCACTCGAAGGGGGCCGGATGACGTCACCCCTCGTTCATGCCAGCGAACGGAACAAAAGGGAATCCCCTACTGAACGGACACGCGCCCCCCGCGCGCCCCATTGACAAAAGGCGTTCTGCTGCTACAGTACGCCGATTGTCCCTTTACGTTGAGGCGGTTTTAGCGCCTTGAACCGCCAGGGGCAGCAACAGCGCCACGGCCGGCACCGGCCAGGCGAGGGAGAAAACGCGGCATGGGTTCAGCTTCCAAGAACATTGGGGAGTTGGTGATGGCGGTCCCCCAACCGCGGGAACTGCATCTCACCGGCGGCCTGACCGATCTCAGCACCGACGTCCGGCTGGTCACCTCCAATGTCGCCCCACTCTACCGCAAGACCATGCGCACGGTGCTGGCAGGCGCCGGCATCCGGGTGGTCGCCAACAAGAAGAAGTTCATCATCGACGTGCGGGTCGAAGCCCCGGACAGCATCACCTTTGACGGCGTTCCGGAAGCGGCCCGGGAAGAGTACTACGAAATCGAGGTCGCCGACGCGACCGTGGTCATCCGCACCGCCACCCAGATCGGGGCGCTGTGGGGCGCCCACGCCTTGGCCGGCATCTACCGGGCCCTGGCCCGCGGCCGCCAGATCCCCAACCTGAAGATCCGCGACTGGCCGCAACAACCGGTGCGCGCCGCCTGGGTGAAGACGCTGTGGGGGCTGGACCGCATGCTGCCCGAGGACTGGAACATCCTGATCGAACGGCTGGCCGCCGGCCGCCTCAATGCCCTCGGCATCCCGTTCGACGGCGGCCGCAATGTCGGCAGCCCGGAAACCGCCTGCGCCGGCATCCTGCCGCCCCAGCCCGACAAGCCGGAACGGATGAAGGAAGTCAGCCTGACCTGGTACTCCCCGTCGCTGCGGGTGTGGAAACGCGATGTTTATCAGCCGCGCTTCCAAGGGGAAAACTTCCTGCTCCAAATCCTGGCCGTGGCCCGCGAAAACGGCCTTACCCCCTTCCCGGTGTTCAGCGGCCTGGGGGAACGCACCGCCCTGCCCCGGCTGGAACCGGCCATCGGCGCCAGGGACGCCGCCGGCAAACCGGCCGGCCATGCCTACTGCCTGAGCGCCCCCGAAACCCGCCGGGAACTCCAGCCGTTCTACCAGGGACTGGTCAAAACGTTTTTCCCCGAAGGCACCCCGTTCATCATGGTCCATCTCGGCGAACCGCCCGCCGCCGTCCCCGGCAAAAAGGGCGTTCCCGGCTCCATCTGCGGCTGCGCCAAATGCCGTAAGGCCGCCACCGCCAAGCTCATCCAGGACCATTTGGTCTGGCTCGTGGAAGTGTTCACCACCGCCGGGGTCCGTCGCGTCGTCTTCCATGACGAAATGGCGCCGGAACTGGCCGCTGCCGTGTTCACCCCCGATTTCACCGCGGCCCTCAAGAAAGCCAAGCTGTTCGACGCCTGCACGGTCACCGCCCGGCCCGCGGCCAAGACGGCCCCGGCCAAGGAGGGCGCCCTCTCCCGCTGGACCGCACCCGCCTCCACCCTCGCCGTCTGGACCGCCACCAAGCCGTTCATGGACGGCATCTTCGCCGAGCTCGCCGCCGGCCATGCCGCCGGCCATGCCGGAGTGTTGGTCGAATCCTGCTGGGATCCGGCCTGGTACGACAGTGTCGACACCTACGCAACCGCTGCCTGGCACGCCCACAACCCCAAGGCCCACATCACTTCGCCCGAGGATTTGGCCGACATCCATGCCGGCGATGACGCCGCCGCCTTCCGCGAGGCCAAGGAGTTGCTCGAAACCGTCGCCTCCACGGCCTCCCCGCTGGCCGCCTTCCTGGCCATTCCCGGCTACTGTCCCCTGCAGGAGGAGGCCAATACCACCCGCGACCTGCGCCCCCTGATCGACGCCCTGGCCGGGGTCAAGGAGATCCGCAAGCATCTCCAGGCCGCCCAGGCCGCCGCCGCCGCCACGGTCAAAAAGATCAATGCCATCCTCGAAAAGGAAAAGAAGCCGGCCGATCTCGAAGGCGCCCGAACCCTGCTCCGCGACGCCGCGCGCATTGCCGGACTGACCCGAGTTTGGGAAGGGTTCCTCGACCTCCGCGACGCCTTGGACAAAAAGAAGGTGGATGCCAAGACCACCGCCGCCGCCGAGGGCATCCGCCCGGCCGCCCTCGAAATGATGGCCATCATCGAGGTGCGCCACACCAAACAGGCCGCCCCCTGGCGCCTGGCCGAATTTACCCTGCCCCTGGCCCTCGCCGACCAGATGCTCCGGGAACTGGCCGAGGTCGTCGACGGCAAGCGCAAACCCGCCGATGTTGCCTGGAAACTGGCCATCGAACCCGGCTTGCCCGCATGACGCGGCCGCTGCTGCTGGCGGTCGTCGGCAACACCCACACCCGGCTGGCCCGGCTGGACGGCGGCCGTCTCGCGGATGCTGAAAGCCTCCCGACCCGCGACCTCGCCGCCCACGGCGGCCGCCCCGGCCTGCTCGCCGCCCACCCCGACTGGCCGGTGCTTGCCGCCTGCGTGGTGCCCGAGGCCGCCGCCCTCCTGCGCCACGCCTGGCCCGGCCGCCACTTCCGCTTCCTTGACGCCGCCCTGGCCGCCACCGAACTCGACCTCACCGCCTGTGCCGCCGCCACCGTCGGCGCCGACCGCCTGGCCAACGCCGTGGCCGGCCTCACCCTCAGCGCCCCTCCCTTCCTGGTGGTCGACTGCGGCACCGCCATCAGCACCGCCGCCGTCGATGACCGGCGGCGTTTCCGGGGCGGCGCCATCCTGCCCGGCCGCAGCCTGTGGCGCCGCGCCCTCAAGCTGCACACCGCCCAGCTCCCCGAAATCGAGTTGCAGGAGGCCTTCCCGCCCGCCCTCGGCACCGACACCCGTGCCGCCATCCTGGCCGGCTGCGATGCCGGCGTCCTCGGCGCTGTCCGCCAGCTGGTGGAGGCCTCACGCCACGAACTCGACGCCCCCGGCTGCCCCGTGTTCGTCACCGGCGGCGGAGCCTCCTTCTTCCTCCGCCACCTCGGCGGCCTCGCCCTCACCCCGGCGCCCGCCGACTTCACCCTCCGCGGCCTCGCCCGCCTGGCCCCCGCCGCCTGGCCCCAGACACCCCCCGGGTAACCAGCCGCCGGGCAGTGTTCCGCCGCCCCAGCCGCGATCCCGCGCCCGCCCCCCCCCCAATAATGCGCGCCTCCC
>JBAZJM010000418.1:0-3824 GCA_041651315.1 Lentisphaeria bacterium
ACATTCGGCACAAAGGAAGATCATATCGCTGTCCCGGCGGATTATGACGGGGATGGACTTTGCGATCCGGCAGCGTATGTGCCCTCATCAGGCCGCTGGCGGCTGTGGCTGTCGGGCAGCGATTACGCCCTGGTCGAGCTGGAACTGAGATAAAAGTGTAGCCAATCGCAAAACACATATTTTGCAGGAATTCAGGATTCAGGAGACATCCTGACCTTTTTTCAATGGCCTCAGCAAGCTGACGCCCTAAAAGTAGGGCGCGTCCTCGCGTCGCGCCATCCATAAAAGAAAGGGACCGATGATGAAAACGACCGTAGGATCAGCATGTCTGTGCGCGCTCCTGATAACAGCGGGATTGGAAGCTTATGGCGCGGCCACCAACCGCTACGTGGTGGCGCCCGGGACCGCCGGCGCGACGCCCACCCCGCCCTACGACAGCTGGGAGACGGCCGGCACCAATATTATCGAGGTCGTGAACGAGGCCAACGCCTACAACGGCGGCGACCACGTGATCATCTCCAACGGCACCTATTGGCTGACAAACCAGGTTTCCATAACCAACACCGTGGTCACCAACGCCTCCGGCGACCGCGCCCTGGTCGTCGTCAACGGGAACTTCCCCGACTATTCCAACCGCTGTTTCTATTTGAATAATTCCGCCGCGCGCGTGGTATGCCTTACCATTACCAACGGCATGGTGACGAATGACAACGGCGGCGGGATTTATGTACAGAACGGCTGCGTCTCGAATTGCGTCATTGCCGGCAACCGGGCCTGGATGAAGACTGCCACCTTGCACGGCGGCGGCGGCGGGGGCATTTTTATGAGCGGCGGAGAGGTAAGTCATTGCGACATCGCCGGGAATACGGTTTTCGTGGATTCTTCGGGGAGATTCGGTGGCGGCGGCGGCGTGGCGCTGAGCTCCGGCGGCACATTGCGCTACTCGCGCCTGGCGTTTAATGTGGCAACCAACGGGGTGAATGGCGGAAACCGTTTTAACGTGGGAGGCGGCGTTTATATATACACCGCCGGCCTTGTCGACCACTGCGAAATCGTCAGCAACGCATGTGATACTGTGTATTGGATGTATGGCGGCGGCGGGGCGCAATTGCACTCGGGCGGCTCAATATCCAACAGCAGCGTGACGGGTAATTACATACCCGGCAGCGATAGTTCCGGCGGCGGGGTCTCCATCTGCGGCTCCGGAATCATCCGGAATTGCGTGATTGCTTATAATCGCTGCGCGAGCGGCCAGGGAGCGGTGGGTATGAGCGCCGCGAGCGGCGGACGGGTTGAGAATTGCACCATTGTGAGCAATAGCAGCGGCATCTACCTGCGCGATATTTATGCCGTTCCAATCAGCAATGTCATCAATTGCATTGTCTACTGGAACGCGGGGACAGCGATTGGCGCATTCTCCAAATGTAAAACGGCCATGGTAGCCTGCTGCATGTCGCCGGGTTATGACCAAACCTATTTAAATCCGGGCGGCACGACAAATGATCCGCTTCTCTCCGGCGCTGACTTCAGCCTGTCGTCGGCGCATTCCTCCTGCTACAACCACGGCGTCAACCTGGATTGGATGACCAACGCAACGGATCGGACCGGCAACCGGCGGATTGACCGGGCCGGCAACGTCGCGGATATCGGCGCCTGCGAATTCATGCCGAGGATATCCCTCTTCAGAACCTGGTAAAAGGGCGCATTGCAAAAAATCAACGTGCCGTGAGCGCCAGCGCAACAGGGAAGAACCGAAATGTTGCTTTCATTCGCATCAAACGTGAAGATCATAAAAGTCATGGTTTTGCCGTGTCTAATGGCAATCGCCGGCATAGGCATCTCAGCGGAAAGCGAACAACCGCATTCGGATAAAAGCAAGCCCGAGAATAAAGTGATAAGCCGGGATGAAACTCGCAAAACCGGCGTTCCGCGAAACGGGGAGGCTCCGGTTGCGGACGACGCGTTTATCAGACAGCAAGGATCCCGCTGGGAGTTCGGGACCTCCAAAGTCAAGCGTGCCGTTGCGTTCGAGGACGGGAAGCTCCTTTTGAAGAGCTTTGAAAGCCCCGTTTCCGGCCGGGAATTTGCGCCGCCGGACGGTCTCTCGGAGCAGTTTGCGTTCCATACCGGGGCCAGCAATCGCGTGAGCAGCGCTTCCGGCGGGTGGACGCTGGCCGGCTCAAAGGAAACAACGCTAAAACAGGGCGAACGACAGCTTGACATCACGCTGGAGCGCAATGGCATCCGGGTTGTTAAAAGCTATCTGATCTATCCCGGCTCAAGCATTATCCGGGAATGGGCCGCGTTTAAAAATATCGGCCAGGCGCCGGTTCAGATCGTGGACCCGACATTTCTCGGCTTCGCCGCCGACATAGGGAACCTGCCCGCGATTGATTTCCATTGGATGACCGGCGGAGCATTTTTCACCGGTTCCTGGAAACTCGTGACCGAAAGTCTGGATGCCGCGAAACCGATCATGTTTGATTCGTACGCGCCATATCCATATGACGGAATCCGCGGATATGAGGGAGCCGGCGGCGAACGTTTTCCCGGCGACGGCGTCAACGTCAAGATTTTCCGGAATGATGCCCAGGTATGGCCGGCAACCGGCTGGCAGAGCGCGCCAAATGCGCTGGCAAAGGTGGCTGTTGACGTCAGCACCGATGTAAACATCGGCGACAAGCTGATATTTCTGGTCAACATAAGCAAGAATGACCGGTATGATACCACGGACTTCGATCCTGCGATTACATACAGTGACGGCGAGTCGCACACGGCTTCCAAAGAGTTTTCGGATAAACAGGGAGCCAACGGGTGGCGGTATCAGGGCTGTAACGGCAAGGGACAATTTGTGGATCTTGTCCATAACGCCAGGGTGAAGCAGTGGCAAAGCGATACGGGTTTGTTCATTGGGGCCGGCAAGCAATGTCCGAAAGACGGACTGGATGCCGCGCAGATATGGACCGCCGCAAAGGCCGGACATGTGCGGATCACCGGATCAATCTGTAATACCGGCAATACCACAAGCGTTGGATACGACCCAAAGCCGGGCACGGCCAATTATGCCCCTTGGTATGCGCTTTTCAACAAGCAAACAAATGATGGAATGTTCATCGGCTGGGACTATTTTGGCCACTGGAATTCATGTTTCAGGCTTGACCCGGGCGGGGCAATCAATGTTGATCTAAAGGTTGCCGGTCATAAGCAGACGCTTGCGCCCGGGGAAACGCTGGTCACCCCGCAGGCATTCATCGGACTGTTCCAAGACGATCTCGATAATGCCGGCAATGAGTGCCTGGACTGGCAATACCGCTATCTGTGGGACTACACGCGCGAAGAGTGGTTTCCCGCAATCCGGATGTTGGGCGATTGGGCCAAAGGCTCCGGCTATCAGGGAGACGCCGCTTATGCCGGCCCGACACTACCCTGGTGCGGCGGGGGAGCGGAACAGGCAAGCGTTTTCCGCAAGGTCTTTCGTGTCGCCGATCTGATGCGCTACTGTGGCGGGGATGTCTACCACCGGGATTGGGGATGGTGGGATTGCGCGGGAGATTGGAATGGCCCGGATTTCAAAGCCACCGGCAACTACCTGCGCAAATATGGCATGGGCCAACTCATTTACGCCTTCCTCTACACGGTGGACAAGAAATCGCGCGTCGCGCGCGAGCACCCCGATTGGCTGCTCGGTTATACCCTCGACCTCTCGAAGCCGGAGGTGGTGGAGTTCATCAAGGGGCAGCTCGACGCGTTTGTGGAACGCTGGGGCGACTTCGAGTGGCGTAACGACAGCTTCTTCACCGCCCCGCGCGAGGGCGATGACACAC
>JBAZJM010000419.1:0-3820 GCA_041651315.1 Lentisphaeria bacterium
ACGAGGTGTCCCGGTGCCGTCAGATCGCCGGCGCGCAGGCCGAGCAGACGTTCGCCGCGCGAATAGCCCGGCAGTTCCGCCCGGTAGATGGGCACCCGGCAATACGCCTCGTCGCGCACCGCCACGGTGGCCGGCGGCGGCACCGCCAGCACGGTTTCCGGGCCGGCGCCGGTCACCCGGACCTGCCAGTCGCCGGCCAGTTCAAAGTTCAGGGGCATGAGGACTTTTCCTTAAATCGAGAGTCGGCTGCAATCGGCTGCGGTCGGTCGCAATCGATTGCGGTCGATGCCGTTCGGCCCGCCGCCTTATTTTGCCCCCAGCATGGCCCGGCGCAGGAGGCGGGAGGTGGCGACGGGGTCGCCGGCGGTGACCGCCCGGTCGATCTCGGCGCGGTGCCGGTCCAGGATGGCGTCGAAGGCGAGCAGCCACTGGATGCTTTCGCCGATGGCGCCGGCGGCGTCTTCGCGGTAGGGATACTGGTCCATGGAGAGCCAGCCGGTGTAGTGGCAGCGGTCCAGCCAGTAGAGCAGTTCCAGGTACACGATGCTGTGGACAGAGCCCGCGATCATGTCGTCGTCCCACTTGGTGTAATTGTCGTTGAAGTGCATGTGGAACAGGCGGTTGCCGGCGCGCCGGGCCAGGACCACGGCCTCGGCGGGGTTCTCGCCGGCGGCGAAGGAGTGGCCGGTGTCCATGGTGACGCCGACATTGGCGCAGCCGGTTTCCTGGGCCATCAGGAGGGTGTCGGCCATGCGCGCCAGGTAGCAATGGGTGCGGGGCTCCTGCGGCTTGTATTCCAGGGCGAAGCGCAGGTTCGGGTAGGCCTGGGCCAGTTCCGTGATCGCCTGGCATTCGAGGTCGCGTTCCTTTTCGTAGTCGGCGGCGAGGAGATAGTCGTAGCCGTCCTGGCCGGGCCACAGGTTGAGCAGGTTGCAGCCGAGCTCAAGCGCGATGTCACACATCTGCTTGCTTTCGTCAATGGCCTGGCGGCGGATGGCGGGGGTGGGGTTGGAATACGCCCCTTTGGCGAACTCTTTGCGGGCGAACAGGTCCGGAATGATGGAGACGCAGGTCAGGCCGTGGCCGGCGAGCGCGTTTTTCATTTCCTTGGCGTTGTCCGGACGGATGTCCCAGGTGCCGACCAGTTCAATGCCCGTGACCTGGGGGATCTTGGCCGCTGCCTTGAGCATTTCCAAGGCGGGCGGGTTGCTCTTGTAGCTGCTGCAGAAACGGTCGCAGGTGTTGCCGAGATTGCCGAGAATGACCGAATAGCGCCGGTTGCCCATGAGGTGACTCCTGGTTGCTGGGGATGGTGGAACGGCCGTGTTGGTATTATTCTATCATTGAATTTAGGATGAACCAAGGGGTGTTTTTTGATAAAAATTGGTGTTTTTTTATGATTATGCCGGCCATGACGTGGGAGCTGCCCTTGCAGGAACCGCCCACGATCATCAATTTGTGCGACCGTTCCCGCCATCCCGTGCATCAGGACGGGGTTGACCGTTACCGGCTCAACCGGATCTGGTGCCTGAACCTGTACGAGGGCAACGGGCTGCTGCGCATCAACGGCGGCGTGTTCCCGATCCGCCACGGGCACGCCAGCATCACGGTGCCCGGCTTCGACATGGAGTACGACTATGCGGGGCGCGCCTATCTGACCTTCGCCCATTTCATTCCCCAGGGCGGGGGGACGGTGCCGATTCCGGTGATGCAGGATCTGGGGAGCCGGTTTGGCCGGATGCGCCAGGAACTGGCTGCGGTCATGGGGACCGGCCAGATCCCGCCGGCGCGGGCGGCGGCCCGGCTGTGGGAACTGCTGTGGGAGCTGGCGACCTCCGCGGCGGTGCCGCCCCTGGCGGAGCCGCCTGTGCTGACCGATGTCCGCCGCCGGATTGCCGGGCAGTTGAGCGAACCGCTATACGTTCCGGTATTGGCCCGCGAGGCCGGCATCCCCCATCTGCAGCTGCTCCGCCTGTTCAAGCGGCACCTGGGCTGCAGCATCGCCCGCTACATTCGCGACCAACGGCTGGAGCGTGCCCGGTTTCTGCTGAAGTTCTACGACTACCCGGTCAAGGAAATCGCCGCCCAGACGGGGTTTGCCGGCGACCAGCACCAGTTCAACAAGGTGTTCCGCCGGGTGGTCGGCTGTTCGCCCACCCGCTACCGGCAGACCAGCGGTCGCGGGAAACCGCAGCCGGAGGGGGGGGCGGGTCCGCGGTCGGAGCCGGTGGAGGCCGGCTAAAGCGTAGGACCATTAGCCTGGATTATTCATGAACCATGGCGTTTCCCGGCGTTGTCCCCAACGGGGACTTGACCTGTCCAGCCCAGGGTCGAATGACCCTGGGAAAATCGGCATGAACGGCATTCGTCCCTGAAGGGGACGCACAGCGTTACGCATGATTAGGCGCAGGGGCGAATGAAAAATAACCTCCACATGCACATGTGGCACCCCTACAGGGTGCAACTCGGGTTGGGATGGTTTTCATGCCCCAGGGTTGTCCAACCCTGGGCTGGACACGTGCGTCGCCGTTGGCGACAAAAATTCATGAATAATCCAGGCTAGTGGTCCCAAGAGTCCCCATGGGCCTAATGGTCCCAGTCCCAAGGGGCAGTCCCGGCGTTACTGGTCGGCAATCCAGATGACGTCCGGCGGCGGCGTGTAGGGGTTGGTGTTGAGCACGGTCAGGGCGGTGTGCATGTCGAGGAACAGGATATTACTGGCCAGGCGGCCGCGGGCATGCCAGGTGAAGTTGCCCAGGTAGCCGGGCCAGGAGCCGATTTGGGCGCTGTACATGGTGGCGTCGCCGAGCAGGATCGTCTTGCTGGGGTGTTTCTGGGCCTGGAAATTGGCGTGGAAGCCGTCGGGCGCCACCGAATAGTTGACCAGCCACTGGTTGGTGGTGTAGCTGGTGCCGTAGTAGCCCCACACGCTGTAACCGAAGGCGCCGTTGTCGTCATTGGGGCACTTGAACAGCTGTTTGGCGTTCTGGGGGATGTAGGTGTAGAGCGACCGGGCCGGCAGGGAGTCGGGGGAGGCGCCGGCGCCACCGGAGTCACAGCCGCCCCAGGCGAACCAGCCGTTTTCCGGGGTGCTGCCGTTGAAGTCGTCGATGTAAAGCGTCCAGGAAATCCCGAACTGGCGCAGGTTGGACAGGCAGGCGGTGTTGCGCGCCTGCTCGCGGGCTTTGCCCAGGCTGGGCAGCAGCATGCTGGCCAGGATGGCAATGATGGCAATCACCACCAGCAGTTCGATCAGCGTGAACGCTGCTCGAACTTGCCTTCGCCCGGCGCTGGCGCTTGGGACTACGGCTGGGCATGCCAGCAGTTCGATCAGGGTAAAGGCGGGGAGCCGGGGGGGGCGGGCATTCATGGGGACACCTTTCTCGGTTCCAGGAGAACGGCGGTGACGCCAGGTGGCACCAGTTCCACGGTGAGTTGTGGCGTGGAACCGGCTGGCAGGGGCCGGGCCGCGGTCCAGATCAGGTCGCGGGCGTCGGGGGCACTGTGCCGCCGCTCGTAGGGATTGGTGTTGTACGGGTCGATGACTGCCAGCCGGTACTGGGTGATGCCGGGCGGCAGATGGGCCAGGCTCAGGCGGACGGCCTGGCGGGGGCTGCCGGCTGCGGCGAAGTGATAAAGGTAAATCGTGAGGCCGTTGCCGTTTGCCACCGCGACGCCGTCCAGCGGGTCACCGGCGCCGCCTTTCATTTCGACCATTTCCCCCTGCATCGACCAGAAAAGGCGGGCGGCATGGTAACTGGGATACGGCTGGTCCGCGTGGGTGAACAGGCCGAAATTGGCACCATCACCGACCAAGTCT
>JBAZJM010000420.1:0-3809 GCA_041651315.1 Lentisphaeria bacterium
GGCAGCGGCCTAGTCCTGTTCACGGAAGCCTGGCCGACAGACGCCCTGCAGGGCCAGGGGTTGCCGGAGACTGCCACGGCACGATTGCGGGAACGGATTCTGGCCGGGCTGCGCCAGGCCGCCGCCCTGGCCGGCGGCGCGGGTGTCAACGGCGCGACGGTGGTCGCCGTGGCGCCCCTGCGCAACCGCCTGTGGGACGACACCGACAACCGCCGCGCGGAAACCCTGTCACGGCTGCTGGCATTGCAGCTCAGCCGGCAGCCGGGGCTGTTGCTGGTGGAACGCGATGAACTGCGGCGGGTGGCCGAGGAGAAAACCGCGGCGGCCACCGCAACCGGCCGGTTGGCCGCTGCCGCCGTGGTGGTAACGGGCAATACCCTGTTCCTTCCCGCCAAAACCGGTAACGGCAAAAACATCACCGCGGAAATGATCTTCCAGCGTGGTTCAGCCACCCAGCCCGGGCCCACGGTGACCGGTGACGCCGAAGACCTGATGGGGCTCGCGGCGCAACTGGCCCGGGAGATCGCCGCCCGCCTGCGCCCCGGCAGTGCCGCCGTGGCGGCGGACTCCGCAACCGCGACCCCGTTCGATGCGGCTGGCGAGGCGCGCTATCTCCTGTGGATCGCCAAACGCCTTCATGTCAATGATGAAGACAAAACTGCGGTGCCGTTGTTGGAAGCTGCGCTGGCACTGAATCCGAAAGATCCGGAGATCCGTCAAGCTGTGGCCGATGCCTTGCTCGGATATCCCGGAGGGCATGGAGGAGAAGTCAAGCCTCCGTTGGATCGTTTTGCGTCGTGGATGTCGGACAGCGAGCGCGCCTTGCGCCTATTGCTGGCAGAACCGCCGGTATTCATTGGCATCGGCTGTTTCCCCAGTTATTTGAACGTATTGCGTCCGGAGGACCTCACGCCGGAGCAACGTTTGGAAGTGCGGCGCCTGCGTGGGTTGTTCCGGCGGTATACGGAATTGGAATGGGATGTGCGGGACGGCGTGCCGCATCGCTCTGTTTCGGGGATGTTTAATCTCCTGCCGAGTATCCCGGCCATGTTCGAGACACCGGAAGAGGCCATGGCTTACTTGGAACCGATGGCCGCCTGTTGGCTGCGTTCGCCGGAACGCAGTTATGGCGAAGATACGGTTGATATTTTCCAGTCAATCATCCGGGTACGGGATGACTTCGTCTCTTGTCCGCGCTGGCGGGCCGCCACCATGGAACCGTTGTTCGATGCCATGCTGGCCCGCTTGCAGCCGCTGGCGGAGACAGGCGATCCATTGGTGCATGCGGAACTTGATTTTGTCAGGACTTATCACGAAAAGCAATATCAATGGAAACCCCAGAAGGGGTATCCGCCGCAGGGACCGGAAGCGGTGACGGCAGCCCGAAGGTTACTGTCGGTTTATGAAGCCCGTGCCGCCGGCAACCCGCAATGGAACAAGACCGTGACGGGGCGGGGTGGCGAGATGATTTGGGATGCCTTGAAATGCCTGCCCTGGCCGGAACAAGAAAAACGGTTTAACTCTTTGTTGTTGCCGGCGTTAAAACTGGAATACTGCCACGATTTTTCGTATCCGGTTTGCGGCTATTTCATGCACCCCTCCGCCCCGGCGCCCTCCCCGGAATACCGGCGGATGGTGGTTCAGGCTTACGCCGTGTTGGTCCGCCAGTCCGGCAAAGATTTGGACAATGCCTTACGGAACATCCGGTTTGGGACAAAAGAGTTCGGAATGATCATGACGGACGGGCTGTCGGACAATGGGAATTGCCCGGTGCGGGAGATCGACCTACTGGTGGCTGGGCTGCCCAAGGATGAGCGTTGTTTCATTGCGGGCTTTGTCCAAGAACCGGAAACTATCTGGCTCCAGATCAAAGGGGGGTGGAACGGTGTGCTCCGCTATGATGTAGCTCAGAGGCGGGTGACCGGCGCGGTGAAACGGCCGTGGCCGGGCGGTCCAAATCCCCAAGTCTCCTGCGGCAGCCAGCAGATGACGGTGAGTGCAGATGCTGTTTGGTGGAGCGAGTACGAACAAATCTGGCGTCTGCCAAAGACGGCGTTCACCCTGCCGGTGACTACGGCAGATCCGGCAACCGTGATGGTGCCAGGGTTACAGCCGTCCCCGTACGAGTTTTTCACGGTGGTGGATGACTGGATTTACTGGCCGGCCCGAAACGGTGGCATTTGGCGGTTGCGCCACGCTGCGGGCAAACCCGTGGGGACGGCAGAATGCGTGGCGGACTCCACACGGTTGAACGGTCATGGGCCGCTGGACATTGGCAGTGGTTGGTGGCCAAAAGCTATGGTGGCCGATCCGCCCCGGCACCGCGTGCTGTGGGTGGTGGGTGAGAGCGATTCCCATGGGCCGCGTAACGGCATCTGGAGCCACCATGCCCCCACCGGCCGACTGGAACAACTGGTGGCGGCGCCGTTTTGGGATACCCAAGCCAAAGTCTGCACGGTTGCCGGTGACCGCTGGGTGTACAGCGGTGACGGTTATGTGTCCATTGTATTTGACCTGTTCCACAATCAGGTGGCGTACAACCTGAGACCAGGTGCCCCGTTTTCGTGGCAACGTCCCGGCAATCTGCAACCGGTTCAGGCGCCAGAGTTACCCTTGGCCGCAAACAGCTCGCAATGTTTTGACGGGTGGAGCATTTCCTGTTTCACCGTGACTCCGGCGGCGCCCGACGCCCTCCTGTTGTTCGCCCCGCGGGGCGATGGCGTGCGGGTGCGGGTATTCACGCCGACCGCCTGCCTGGCCGAGGTGAAGAACGATGCGCGGCTGCTCGATCATATGGTGGCCGGTGCCTGGTGGACGCCGCGCGGCATCCTGGTCGCGGCCGTGCCGGAACGCACGGGCCCGATGAAACTTTGGCTGTATGACGTGGCCACGAAAACTGCGCCCCCGGCACCGGGGAAGTAATTTGGGAGAACAAAGAACCATGCGGACGAGCCTGCTGAAAACAATCGCCGTTCTGCTCATCCTCGGAACCGGGTTGGCGGCGGCCGCCGCGCCGCGGCTGGCGGTGGTGGCGGTGACCCCGGCGGCGGAGGCGCGGACGGTTGCCGACCAGCTGACCGCGGCGCTCTCCCGCGAGCCCGCCACCCTGGCGCTGGTGGAGCGGCAGCAGATTGACGCCGTGCTCCGGGAACTCGGATTGGCCGCCGCCCAGGGCCGCGGTGGCCAACTGGCGCTGGGCGAGCGGCTCAACGCCCAGGGGCTGCTGTTGCTGGACGTGGCGGCCCGGACACTAACGGCACGCTTGGTGGACGGTGGCAGCGGCCTAGTCCTGTTCACGGAAGCCTGGCCGACAGACGCCCTGCAGGGCCAGGGGTTGCCGGAGACTGCCACGGCGCGGCTGCGGGAGCGGATTTTGGCCGGGCTGCGCCAGGCCGCCGCCCTGGCCGGCGGCGCGGGTGTCAACGGCGCGACGGTGGTCGCCGTGGCGCCCCTGCGCAACCGCCTGTGGGACGACACCGACAACCGCCGCGCGGAAACCCTGTCACGGCTGCTGGCATTGCAGCTCAGCCGGCAGCCGGGGCTGTTGCTGGTGGAGCGTGATGAACTGCGGCGGGTCGCCGAGGAGAAAACCGCGGCGGCCACCGCAACCGGCCGGCTGGTCGCCGCCGCCGTGGTGGTGGAGGGCAGCACCTTGTTCACTCCCGCCAAAACCGGCACCGGCAAGACCCTTGCCGTGGAGACGGCGTTCCGGCACGCATCAGCCACCCAGCCCGGCCCGGCGGTGACCGGTAACACCGAGGATTTGATGGGGATCGCGGCACCGTTGGCGCGGGAGATCGCCGCCCGCC
>JBAZJM010000421.1:0-3806 GCA_041651315.1 Lentisphaeria bacterium
ACCATCCAGCGGCATCACCATGACAACCTCCTGCGTGTACGGCTAGAATCAACACCTCCTTTTCAATGTACTGTTTAAACGGTGAAAAACCAACTTTATCTTAACGCTTATGGGGCAACGCCCCAGGTTTGCGAGAATGAAGAAATCAAGGGCTGAAGGCCCGCTCCATGAAACGCCCCTTCAGGGCTGAAACGTTATCTTTTTCTTTTCCTGGGGCGTTGCCCCAGGCTGGTATGAATGCGCGCCGTTGGCGCTCAAAAACGGCTTAACCTGATGGCTATGGGCGACACGCCCGTGCCTACAGGAAACCCTGTCCGTCCTGTAGGCGCGGGGTTGCACCCCGCGGAGAGGCGCGGCCGGTCTGGTAGTTGCCAAACGGATCACCCAGGAATCCCAATGGAAGTGACATGCGCCCCGATACCGCCCCCGGGAACCGCCGGAGAAGTCATCGGCAGGGTTGCGGCCAGTTCGTATCCCGGTGGCGGGCGGGGGATGGGCATATACATTGCCGTCCATGGCGAATTTGCACATTCCCGCGGGCGGCTATTTCATCTCCCTGGAGGGGGGCGAAGGGGCTGGCAAGAGCACCCAGGCGGCGCGCTTGGCGGCGCGGTTGCGCGGTGCCGGCGCCGGGGTGCTGGAGGCCCGCGAACCGGGCGGCACCGCCCTGGGCGAGGCGGCGCGGCGGCTGGTCAAGCAGGAATGGCCGGCGGGACTGTGCGCGGAAGCGGAACTGTTTCTGATGGCGGCCTGCCGTGCCCAGTTGATGCGGGAGCGGATTTTGCCGCACCTGGCCGGCGGCGGCGTGGTGTTGTGCGACCGGTTTGCCGATTCGACCACGGTGTACCAGGGGCGGGGCCGCGGCCTGGAGGCGCGTACCGTGGCCGCGGTCAACGCGCTGGCCACCGCCGGCCGGCAGCCGGATCTGACGCTGCTGCTCGACGTGACCGCGGAAGCCGGCCTGGCGCGGGCCAGCCGCCGGCCCGCCGAGGCGGGCGGGGACCGGTTTGAGGCGGAGACGCTGGCCTTTCACCAGGCGGTGCGCGAGGGCTATCTGGCGATTGCCCGCCAGGAGCCGGAGCGGGTGCGCGTGGTGGCGGCGGCCGGCGCGCCGGACGAGGTCGAGGCGCTGCTGTGGGCGGAGGTGACACGTGCACTGGGATGATCTTGCGGGGACGTTTCCCGTGCTTGCCGCCTCGCTGCGTGACATGATCCGGCGCCGGGGCTGGGGGCAGTCCTACCTTTTTCAGGGGGATTCCCCCGAATTTCTTGAGGAAGCCGCCCTGGCCTGGCTGCAGGGGTGCGCCTGTCCCGGCTCTGTCCGCGACGGCCTGGCTTGCGGGGCCTGCGAGGTCTGCCGCACCTTTGCCGCCGGCAGTTATCCCGAACTGAACAGCCTGCGCCCCAGTTCCAAGACCCGGAAGATTCCGGTGGACGCGGTGCGCGAGTTTGAGCGGCGCCTGGGGCTGACGGCCGCCGCCGGCCGGTTGAAGATCGGCCTGGTGATTGAGGCGGACCGGATGAACGACCAGTCGCAGAATGCCTTTCTCAAAACGTTGGAGGAGCCGCCGGCCGGCACGCTGTTGGTGCTGACCTCGGCCAATCCGCGCCAACTACTGCCCACCATCCGCTCCCGCTGCCAGAGCGTGCGGCTGCTGCGCAACCATCAGGAGTATGGCGGCTGGACGGAGCGGGGACTGTTTGCGGCCCTGGCCCTGCTGCGGCCGGGGGCCGGGGCTGCGGCCGGGCTGGCCGGTTCCCACCGGCTCGGCTCGATTCTGGCGGGGCTGCGCGCCGAGGCTGAAAGCCAGGCCAAAGCCGCCACCGATCCGAATCTGGAGGCCCAGGCGGCGCTGGATCCGTCGCTGCGCAAAAAGATTGAGGAGGAACTGGGAGTGCGCACCGAAGCCGAATACCAGGGGCGGCGCCAGGAACTGATTGCCGCCATCGGCGCCTGGTTCCAGCAGAACGCCTTGCTGGCCGCCGGGGCCGGGCCGGAGGCGTTGCCCCATCCCGAGATGCTGGCGGCCGCCGGCCTTGCCGGGGCGCCGTCGGCGGCGGCCTGGGAAGAGGCGGACCGTGCCGCCCGCCTGGCCGGCGAACTGGCCTGGCACCTGGCCAGCAACGTTGAGGAACGGCTGTGCCTGGAGGCGTTCTGCCTGTCCGTCTGCGACCGTGCCGCGACCCTGTGATGACTAAAAAATCAGGTTGAACAGGGGAACTCCGGAGCGAACGGCGAAAGACCTCTCGGCAGCTTCTGCGGCCTCCTGTTCAAAATCCCAAACCGTTGTGCTGCAGCTACGGCGGGGTCAGCCGCGGGAAGGCGGGCATGCGGTGCGGGAGGCGCCGGCCGGGACGACCCCATCGGGGTGCCACTGGCCGCGGCCGATGATCGGCTTGAAGGTGGAACAGCCGATGGCGGCCATGGCCGCGCTGAGCCGGTCGAACTGGGCATCGTCCTCGTAGGTGCCGACAATGGCGCCGCCGGAGCCGGCAAACTTGGCCGAGCAGCCGGTCCGGCGGGCGGTCATGACCATGTGGCGGTTGGCTTCGGCGACGTGGAAGATGCGGTCGCGCAGGTCGAAATTGGCGTTGATCAGGGCGGGGGCCTCCGTCAGGCGTCCGGCCAGCAGGACCTCATACAGGCGCTGGGCGAGGTCGGCGAATTCGCCCATGGCGGCGACCACGTCCGGCTGCTTCTCCTCGAACAGGACGCGCAGTTTCTGGTGATAGACGCCGGAGATTTCGGCGCGCTGCGGATCGAACGCGATGTAGAGGTCGGGCAGCAGCGCCGGATTCATCGGGGTGTAGACGCCGTAGCCGCGGCTTTCGACCAGGCTCCGGTTAAAATCCATGAAAACGACCCCCTCGTACATCTGGATGACGCGGTCCTGGAGGCCGCACTGGATGCCGAGTTCGTGCTTTTCCGCGTTGAGGCAGAGGGTGGCCGCCTGTTCCAGGGGGATCTGGACCTCATAGAACTTCATCAGGCACTTGAGCATGGCGGTGACGATGGCGCTGGAACCGCTGAGGCCGACCAGGCGCGGAATGGTGGAGGTGTAGCGGGCGGTGAAGTTGCGCCGGGGCAGGGGGATGGCACACTCGCGGCAGTGGTCCACGAACAACTTGGTGACGGCCTTGAGCAGGCGGATGCCGCCGTAATAGCCGAACAGGCGGACTTCGCGCATCAGGTGGTCGAGATCGGTGAACACGGCGTCATCGACGTCACCGGGCAGGAACTGGAGTTCCGGGGTCTCGTACAGGACCACGGTTGCCGAGTAGTTTTCGAAGGCGCAGGAGAGGGTCTTGCCGAAATAGCCGTCGGAGGGGTTGCCGATGATGCCGGCGCGGGCGAAACTGGTGGCGTTGAGAAGCATGGGAGGGGGCGGTGCTTTCAGGGGTTGGGATGGGCTGGCAGGTAGATGCGGAACACGCTGCCGCGGCCCGGTTCACTGGTGACTTCGATGGCACCGTCGTGGGTGCGGACGATGCCCAGGGCCATGGACAGGCCCAAACCGCGGCCGGTGGACTTGGTGGAGTAGAACGGATCGAACAGCTTGTCCAGCGCCTCCGGCGGGATGCCGCATCCCGTGTCCGCCACCTCCAGGCAGGCGTAGGGGCCGGGTTGCGGCTGCCAGTCCGGGGGAAAGTGCCGTGTTCCGCCGGGCGTCGCCGGCCCGGGTACGGCCTGGACGCTGAGGCGGACGGTGTGGCGGCGGTTGCCATCCCGGGCTTCCCAGGCGTTGGTGAGCAGGAGGAGGAGCAGCTGCCGCATCTGGCTGGCGCTGGCCGTGATCCGTGGGCCG
>JBAZJM010000422.1:0-3772 GCA_041651315.1 Lentisphaeria bacterium
GCACCTGACCTCGCGCACGTTGTCGGCGTTGTAGTTGTAAAAGATGTAGATCCGGCCACCCGGCGTGCGCAGCAGGACCGCATAGGAGTTTTCCGGGCTCTCCGGCGGTTCCAGCCAGACCGGGTCCGACCAGCTGTGGCCGTGGTCGGTCGAGCGCCGGGTGACGACGCCTTGGCCGGGGTCCCCCTCCTGGCCGCGACCGGTGGTCAGGCAGCACAGCCAGGCGCCGTCGGCGGTGGGCACGATGTACGGCTGGTCGGCGTAGTTCCCGGCCGGGATCGGCCGGCCGTTGGCCAGGAGGCGGGGATCGGAGGTGGGCATGAGGTAAGTGTCGGTCTTGTGCGTGGGAATGGCTGAAGGTGTTTAGCGTCTAACTGTGATGCGTGACGGAAAAGGTTCGCACCCGTTTTGGTGCATGCCATGGTTGTCGGTATCGGGGTCGGTATCGGAATCGGGATCGAATGGCTGTTGAGGTTTGATGATGCCAGGAAGCAGACCTTTTTGATCGATACCGATACCGACCCCGACAACGAGAACGACGACGATTTTTAATTCCATGGGAGGCACATTCGTGCCTATGGGAGACGACTTGGGGACGGGCTCCGCGCGCCGCGGCGGCGCAACAGCGCGGCCAAACCCAGGCCGGCCAGGGCCAGCCCCGCCGGTTCGGGGACGGGCGCGCCGAAGTAGAGGTCGTCGATCTGGAGATTGTACATGCTCGGCGTGCTGCCGAAAAAGCCGAAGCCGTTGGTCATGCCGCTGTCGTCCTGGAAGGTGCTGTAGTTGGCTTGGAACGTCTGCGTACCGTCAACAGAGCCGGTGACCTTCATCACCCCGCCAATTTCCTGCTTGACGATGCGGATGGTGTGGAACAGGCCGTCATTCAAGATCGTGGTGCCGCTGTACAATTTGTCGAGTCCCAAGTCGCCGTTTCCGGCGGCATTGGTGAAATAAAGGCTGTTGCCGGCACTGACGGACATGGAGAATATGACCGCCTTGCCATTGCCGCCTTCGTCCCGTACGCCGACGAGGAACGGCTGACCCGTGCTGACGAACGAATTGACCTTGAAGGTGATGGCGTACTCCCATTCATACGCGGCCGGCGCCGCGATGAATGCCGCGTCGCCGTAGAGGTGGTTCATCTGGATCCGGGCGTCGGTGCGGCTGTCGGCAAAGAGCGCGATGCCGGCGGCGGGATTATTGGGGACGACGGCGAGGGCGGCCGTGCCGTAGGACCAGGTGCTCTGCCCGGCCGGCGGCGACGCACTGGTGGGAGTGTAGCTGCCGTTGTAACGGAAGGCGTCGGTGACGAGGGCGGCCTGGCCGCTGGCGGCGGCCAGGGCCAGCGCCAGGGCGGAGAGCAGCGAGGCGTGATGGTGCATGGGGGTACTCCTGGCGGCGGCGGCGGGCGGGCGGAAAACTGTATTCCGCCGCTCCTCCGCGGTTATTCGTTAAGATAGGGCGTGCCTGCCGTCCAAGGATAATGTTTTTCTGCCAATCATGCCGTTTTTGTGCCGCTGCCAGTATCGGACGCTGGGGTATGCTCCTGATTCATTTTGATCGATACCGATGCCGATACCGACCCCGACAAACGCTTGGTGTTTTTCGGTGGTCCGCAACACGGACGGTTTTCTTCGGCGCAGTCCGAGAAAAAAGTGGGGTCTGAAGATACGGTTATATTGCCAAGAAGAGATCCGCCGAACCGTGACTGGAGGGCTGCCAGGATGCTTGAGAACCACGTGCTGCTGCCCGGCATCACGGTGTCGCCCGCCACCCTCAACCACCGGCTGGCGGCGGCGGTGTCGGCGGCCCAGGGGCTGTGCTTTTTGGACTACCAGGTGCGTCCGGTGCTGTGCCATCTGCTGGTGGAGCGCCGGCCCCGGTTGGTGTCGCCGCACACGCACCCGTACTGTGAACTGACGCTGGTGACCGGCGCGCCGGTGCGCTACTACCGGTCCGGCGCCGACCTGGTGGTGCAACCGGGGCAGGTGTTTCTCATGCCGCCGGGCATCGAGCACGGCTGGGAGCATGGCGCCGGCCAGTGCGAGCTTTGGGGATTCATGTTGGAAGTCAGCCGGAGTGGCGAGGCGGACGGGCGCCGGCTGGAAAGCGCGGCGGCCGGCCTAGACTACCGGTGGATGCCCGACGCCGAAACGGTGGCGCTGCTGCGCCTGTTCCTGCGGGACGCGGTGCGGAAAAGCGGGTTTGTGGCGGCGGCGGCCGGAGCCCTGGCCCAGGCCTGGGTGGCGGCGGTCTGGCGGGAGGCGTTTGCCCGGCTGCCGGCCGCGCCGCCGGCGGCGCGGCCGGGGACGCCGGTGGCCCGCGCGCTGCTGCTGGAACGCGCCCGCCATTACCTGCGGATCAACATGTCCCATGCCCCGCGGGCCGACGAGGTGGCGCGGCATGTGGGGGTCAGCGTGCGGCAATTGCACCGGATTTTTCTGGCAGAGCAGGGGTGCAATCTGGGCGAATGGTTCCTTAATGAACGGCTGGCGCGCGCCCAGGCGCTGCTGGCCAGCGAACGCGACCTGCCGGTCAAGCGGGTGGCCGCCGAGTGCGGGTTCCACAACGTCTCCAATTTCTGCCGCCGTTTTGCCGAACACCTGCCGTACACCCCCGCCGCCTACCGCCGGCATTGTGGCCAGTAACGCCCCATGCCGCTGACCGGTGACCACGCCCGATTGCAATCGGCCGCAATCGGCCGCCGTCGAATTCGTGCGGGCGGACACAATAAACCGGTGCCGGCTGCGTTGTGATGGGGCGGAGGTGTGCCATGGCGCGGGATGACATTGCCGGGGGGCCGCCGGTACGGGTGGTGATGGACGACCGGGAACGCGGGTGCGCGGCGGCCCTGGCGTTGGCGGCGCTGCCGGGTGTCACTTGCGAATGCCGCCGGCTTGACCTGGGAGATTACCAGATCGACGGCCAGTTGCTGGTGGAGCGCAAGACACTGACGGACTTGGTCGCCTCGATCAAGGACGGCCGGCTGTTCCGTCAGGCCTACGCCCTGGCGACGCATGAGGTGCGGCCGCTGCTGATCTTGGAAGGTACCGCGGCGGAGATCGCGGACGACGGGATGCGGCGCGAGGCGATTCAAGGTGCGCTGATAACGGTCACGGTCGTCTGGGGCGTTCCGGTGCTGCGGGCGTTGGACGGTGCGGAGTCCGCACGGCTGATGCTGTATGCGGCCCGGCAGATGCGGCGCGCGGCGACGGAAAGGGTCTTCCGGCCGGGGCGCCGGCCACGGGGGCGGAAACGGGCGCAACTCCGGATCCTGCTGGGGTTGCCGGGCATTGGGACGAAACGGGCGGAACGGCTGTTGGAGCAATTCGGCTCGGTGGAGGCGGTCATGACGGCCGGCGCCGCGGCGTTGACCGCGGTGGCCGGGATCGGGCGTGACACCGCGGCGGGCATCCGCTGGGCTGTTGGGGCGGCGGCGGAAGAAAACGGGCAGGCACGGGGGCCTGGGGAAGGGCAGGCACGGGGGCCTGCCCCTACGGCGATGGCGGCAACGGGGAGGGTGTTGGCGTGATGTATGGTCACCGTATTCATCATCGGCGGTCGATCCGGTTGGACGGATACGATTACGCACGGACGGGGGCGTATTATGTCACGCTCTGCACGGAAGACCGCCGGCCGTTTTTGGGCACGATGGTCGGGGGGCGCATGGTGTTGAACGATGCCGGTCGGATGGTTCAGGCGGTGTGGGATGAATTGCCGGCCTATTATCCTGGTGTTGGCATTGATACGTTTGTCGTCATGCCCGACCACA
>JBAZJM010000423.1:0-3764 GCA_041651315.1 Lentisphaeria bacterium
CAGCAGGTGGAGGTTGGCTTTGCTTTTGCCGCCCGCCTCGTAGATCTTCCCCGTCAGATATTTCTCGACCTGTACCCATTGGTCGTCGTCACGTCGGTGGTAATCGCTTTGGACGCTGATGGTAACCGGCTTCATGGCAATGTCCCCGCTCCCTTCAATCGAGTAGGCCCGGTCCGGATATTTGCGCGCCTCCGCCTGCCATTCCCGGATGACCCGTGCGCGCATCGGATCAATGTCCCCCAGGGAGTCCTGCTGCTGCAACCGGTCAAAATCCGGCGTGAGGGTTGCCGCAATGGCGGCGCCCAAAGTAACGGCAAGCCGAAACGATCCGTCCTCGATCCCCACCCGGGAATCGACCAGGTCGGCACCTTTCCCGCTGCCCCGGAGAAAACGCAGGACCTGCTCGTTATACTCGACAAACAACGGCAGGCTGATGGTGGCCGGAGTGATTTCCGCTCCGTCCGCCGTCCGCTTCATCGTGAATTTAAATGTCCTGGTTTCGCCCGTCATACCCGCTGCCGCCCGTCAGCCTTTTCATTAACAAATATTATACCCCCGCATTGCGAAGTTCGCGACCCCGGCGGGCGGAAAAAGTTTCCGCCTCCCACAATTCACCTGTCCCTTCGCGCACCTCCTCCATAGCCAAGCCACAGCATGGATCTGCGACACTTGAACCATTCCCCCGTGCGCGATACAGTACAGTTTAGGCGAAGTGGCCGGTGTATTTCCGGGACGGTTTCCGTAATTTGTGATTGAGCACCTATATATAAAGTTGGGATTGAAGATAAGAACGAGGGGATATGAGCTCTGACTGCTACTTTCGCATAGGAAAACTCCATAGTGGGTGCTGGCGACGGCATGTTCCCTGCGAGATTCTCATGCTTTTCCGAATTGAAGACTTGAAGTATGAGGAGGGTTCCCGCTGTACGTATCGCGCATCGGCGGCAAAGGTTAAAAAACGCCTTGACGAGTACGGCATCAGTTTTGATTTCTGTCGGCGAGTGTACGAGGATCTAGCAGCGAATCCTTTGCCGTCCTTAGCACCCTACGAAGACGATGGATGCGTTTTCGATCCATCGACACCATTTCAGGTCTACTGCAAGCAACTTGTTGAAGTTTGGCGTACCCACGGGAGTATTTTTGAATTAAGTGTCTCTCAGCGGGAGGAGGACAGAAGTGCTCAGCAGGTCGTTGGGACGGCATTCCGGTCAAAGGACGATGAAAACCTCGGGCTCTTTTCAGAGGTAGAGACACTTATTTTCACGCGGACTCTCTTGCAGGAAATTCCTCCCAAAACAATACTTGAACTGGACATAACGGAGCTGACCTTTGACTATGAATTGGGACGAGAGTGGGCGGAACAGTTGATGACCAAATGGCGGCAGTATCTCACAAAAAAGGTCGCTGTTGAATACCAACTTTATGGTTTCGTGCTCACAAAGGATCCGTTGATGCGTGAACGTTTGAGGGTGAGGGTCGCCTCAATGGACGAGGACACCCTATTGGACCGAGTCCTAATTCCTCTCTTGAATCGGTCTGGCTATGAACGCGTGCAACGTGTTCGGTTTCATGGTGCAGGGGAGTTTGGTAGGGACATCATGCCATTTCGATACAAGACGGGGCTTGGTTCCTATGAATACTGCGCTCTCCAAGCCAAAGCCACGGGGATTCACGGGACGTCCAAGAACTCTGGAAATATAGCTGAGTTGATAAGCCAAGCCATGGCAGCGTTCAGCGTACAATTTATGGATGATCTGGATAATGAACTGAAACGCATTGATCGGTTTGTCATCGCCTGTAACCAAGATATAACGTCGGACGCACGGCGGATCATTGAGGGTGCATTAGAAAGCAAGCGTCACCTACAGTTCTTGGATTTGTCAAAGATCATTGACCTTGCATGCGAGAAGGAACTGGCAGCATACATTCTTTTTGGTGAAGAATGCGGCCCCCCCACGGCTGAAAAGAGTACAACAGGTTCCTGCAACGCTACGGCGCCGAAGCCGCGATAAGGCTGAGGCGCGCCGTTAGGCGGCAGTAGAATCGCCATACCATGAGGTGAGACTGATAGGCGAGTTGGGGACGGGTGAATTGGGACCTGTCGAATACTGCTGCCAGAGCGCGATTATAACGTTGCCGGCTCCCACAAGTCACCTGTCTCTATGTTCTTAT
Source organism: Lentisphaeria bacterium (assembly GCA_041651315.1). Lineage (GTDB taxonomy): Bacteria > Verrucomicrobiota > Lentisphaeria > Oligosphaerales > CAITYL01 > CAITYL01. The sequence continues at coordinate 2,173 of JBAZJM010000423.1, forward strand.
TTTCCAGAGTGTTGCGATTGAACGGTTATGTCACGTTGGGTGAGGCAGGACAATGGGATCACATAAGATTATGAATACGGAAAGACCACTTTTAACCATCAGGATGGTGGTCGTTCCCTTGCCTGCGGCGTTCCGGGTTCGAAGCACAGCGGAGCAATTCCCCACTTTGGAGGTCCGCGAGAGATCCATTCGGCTGCTGGGGCAGACGCTCACGTTTACAGACTTGGAGCAATTGGAGCTGACCGAAGAAGGCGGAATCAGATTTGCAGTCAAGGGACACACCTTCCACTACGCTGCCATCAGCGGCACATCCAAGGAGACGCCAGACAAACAGGTGACAACCTGTCTGTTTGAGGTCTTGAGTGTGCTTCGGCAGGGCGGCTTTGAAGCCGCCCAAGCGCCGCTCGCGGCACTCCGCCAACTGCGCAAGGCAAATACCAAAGCAATGTTGGTCACTGCGGCCATCTTGATCGTCGTTTGCTTCTTCCTTGCGTATTGTGAGGACGGATGTAATGCGAGGAGGCACAACCAAGCGTCGCAGGCTATCGGCGCTGCCGCGCCTCAGCCTGAACGCTGACGGTGGGCAAAACAAGGGGACATGCACAGGGATTGGCCGGGGACGTCATGGTCGGTTGCAGGCAGGCGTCCGAGCGGCCGTCGAACTCCCGGAGGTGGTAGCGTTTGACGAAGGCGGCCAGGGTGGCCGGCTGGTTTTCCGGCAGTTCCGACTGCATCAGGATCATGTCTTCGGCGAGCCAGCCGATGCCGTTTTCATGCCCCGTTTGCGGTTGGCGCAACGGCGGCCTAGGGTAAGGACGGGCCGCCAACGGTGCCGGCGTCCCTGGCGCAGGAGGGTGTCTTCCATGTCCCCGTCTCGGTTGCTGCCAATTACGGGCTGGCTCCGGTGGCTGGCCATCCTGCTCAGCGTTGGGCTGGCGTCGTCCGGCGCCGCTCAAAACCGCGCTCCGGACGCCTTTGCGGACACCGCCAAAAGAGCCGTGGTCCTTCCCGGTGACAGCGGCAACACGATGCGGTTCTATGGCCGGGACGGCGCGGCCGCCGGCCGGACCGACGCCCGGCAGCAAACAACCCGGTTCTATGACCGGAGCGGCGCCGCGGCGGGGCGGGCCGACCGCCACGGCAACACGGTCCGGTTCTACGGCAAGGACGGTGCCGCTGATGGCCGCGCCGAGGTCAGGGGCAATACCGTCCGTTTCTATGACCGGAGCGGTGCCACAGCGGGCCGGGCCGACACCAATGGCAGCACGGTCCGGTTTTACGGTCGGGATGGTGCCGCGGCGGGGCGCGCCGAAGTCAACGGCAACACTGTCCGTTTCTACGACCGGAGCGGTGCCGCGACCGGCCGGGCCGACCGGTGATGACGGATGGGAAGTTTGCGTACCCAGCGCATGCAGGGGGGACTCGATGGACTCCAGGGACTGGAGAGACCGGAGTGTTTTTTCTGTCCCCCAATGTAGCAGTTGCGTGACGTTACTCCCGGTTGGGAACCCCCTTTTGAGGAAAGGCGGTTCCCAAGCCCTCCGTCAAACCTTTTTTTGCCTTAAACTCGGAGGGGGGCTTCAGCCACAAGC
>JBAZJM010000424.1:0-3760 GCA_041651315.1 Lentisphaeria bacterium
GTCCAGATCGCCGAACTCCTGAAAGGCCGCATCCGCCAGGGCGACTATGCCTTCACCGCCTTTCCCGGCGCCCACAAGATCGCCAAGGAGACCGGCTGCAGCTACCTGACCGTGCGCCAGGCCGTGCAGCGGCTGCTCGACGAGCAGGTCCTGCGCCGGCTGCCCACCGGCCGGCTGGAGGTCTGCGAAACCGCCGCCGAGGCCCGCGCCAAAAAGGTTGCCCTGATCCGCCCCTCCTGGGAACTCAACAAGTGGGACCACCAGATCTACGTCACCGCCAAAGAGTACAACTGCCAGTTCCAAACGGTGTTCTACAGCCACCTGGACGACCCCGTCATCTTCGAGGCGCTCGACGGCGATTTCGACCTGCTCATCGTCTGCTGCGAGCGCACCGACTCCCTGTTCATCGAAAAGCTCAAACGCCACCGCGACCGGGTGATCACCCTGTTCACCGACCAGACCGAGCATGGCCTCCGCTGTCTGAACGGCATGCCGCCGGCCAAAATCCATGACCTGATCGCGCATTTGCGGAAGCTGGGGCACCGGCGCATCGCCTGTTTCAACAGCCACCCCGTCAACCAGACCGTCCAAACCCGGATCGACGAATGGCGGAAGGCGCTGGACGCGCTGGGCCTCGAGGGCACGCTGTACAACTATCCGTGCGAATGGTTTTCCTTTGCCTATACCCAGGGCCGCCAGAAAATGAGTGACGTGCTCGCCGGCGGCGGCTTTGACGCCACCGCCATCTTCTGCCCGTCCACCGACTGTGCCATCGGCGTGCTCCGGGCGCTCCACGACCATGGGCTGAAAGTGCCCCGGGACCTGTCGCTCTGCAGTTTCGGCGACGGCGAGCGCGCCGCCGTCGCCATTCCCGCCATCACCGTCATCGACGACCCGGACATTGCCTCCGCCGTGCGCCCCGCCTTTGAGTGGTTCTGCCGCGGCCAGGGCGACCCCGCCCGGCTGCTGTACACCCCGGCGGGCGCCTTCCCGATCCGCGGCGAAACCACGGCCAAGCCCCCGGCAGCCAAGAAAACCGCCAGCCGCTGACGGCGGCGGTTTCCCCCCAAAACCCGCACGGCCTCCCGTTTTCGGCGGTTATCGATGGCCGTCGACGGCCATCGAGGACCCTCGATAGCCCGCGATAACCCGCGCCGGGCGACGGCAAAAAGTGGCCGGAGCTTCCGGCTCCGACTCTGGGGTTTGGCAGAACTCAACGGGTACGGTTTTCCCGTCCCAGCGGAACGGGGCGGGAATAGGCAGGGGCTTCAGCCCCTGTTGTGTCACCCCGCCATGTCGCGTGCCGTAGGTACGCGGCGAATCGCGGCGTACCTACGGCACGCCTTTTTTTGCTGTTCTGAATCAGGGGCTGAAGCCCCTGCCTATTTTGGGCGGCGTCGAAGCCGCCGACACTCCCAGGGAGGCTGCCGCCTCAGAACCATCCAGCCTTCGCCCTCTTGGCTGCCTGTAAGGAGTCACTGAATGGGGGGGTAATCGGGACCCGGTTTTTCCGAGCCGGGAACGTAGCGACCGCAGGGAGCGTGAGTGACCGGTCAACGGCGGTTTGTTTTGACCCGTCACGTTGTTCCGGGCCCGGTAAATCCCCAGCCCCCCAACCCATGACCGGTTAAGGCTGCCTTCCGCCCCGGAGTTGCGCCGGTTCCCGCCGTTGGCTATGTTGACATGCCAAGACGGGGCAATGGGTTTTTGCCCCGCCAAGCCGCCCGACCGGCCACTCCACAACGGTTTAAGGAGTTTTACCATGACGTTCCGCATCCGCCCCCTGCATGCCAGCATCCTGTTGCTGGCCGCCACCGGCCTGTTCCTGCTGGCGCCGGCCGCGCGCGCCGCCGACAAGGCCGCCGCCGCCGACACTCCGCCGGCCAAGGCCGAGAAAGCCGAGAAAAAGGGCGCCAAGGCCAAAAAGGCCGCCGAGGCCCCCGCCGAGGAAAAAGCCGCCCCCACCGGCCTGCCGGAGGGGGTGGACGAGGAAACCGTCAAGAAGGAATACCCCGACCTGTTCAAGTTGCGGGAAAAACTCCTGACCATGGGCGCCGACATCCGGGAACTCAAGGGCGCCGAATCCTCCAAGGACAAGAAAAAGGCGGAAGTCGCCCTGCCCAAAATGGAGAAAAAATTCAAGGTGCTGCTGGACCGGATGACCAAGGAGTACGACAAGCTGTCCAAGCCGATCGATGACGAAAAGGAGGCGCTGGTGGCCCAGGACGCCAACCTCGGCAGCAAGATCAGCGAACTCGAGAGCGCCGGCAAAAAGACCGACAAGCTGGCCGTCCAAAAAACCGAATTGGAAAAGCGCCTGAAGGCCGTTGAGCAGAAAGAAAACGTCCTGCGCTGGCTGACCAAAATTCCATCAACCGACGACAAATGACCGCCGCCCCGCTCTCCGATTACGCCCTGCGCTACCCGCCGGTCATCCGTTTCGGCTGGGGGGTGCGCCGCGAACTGCCGGCGCTGCTGCGCGAAGCCGCCGCCGCGCCGGCGGTGTTTTTTGTCGGTTCCGCCAGTGCCCTGGGCGGCGGCCGCGTGGAGGAATTGCGCGAACTCTGCGGCGGTTGGCGCGGCCAGTTCTTCGGCGTGCATCATGACCCGCCGCTGGCCGGCATTGACGAGCTCGTTGCCCGGGTCCGTGACAGCGGCGCCAACCTGGTGGTTGCCGCCGGCGGCGGCAGCACATTGGACGCCGCCAAGGCCGCCGCCATCCTGGCCCCCGCCAGCCTGCCGGCGGCCGACGTCTTCCATGGCCGGCGGCCCGTGCCAAACTCCGGCCTGCCGCTCTTCGCCCTGCCGACCACCGCGGGCACCGGCGCCGAGATCACCAACAACGCCGTGCTCACCGATCCGGCGGCCGGCGACAAGAAATCGATCCGTTCCCCCGGCATGATCGCCCGCGCCGCGCTGGTGGATGTCGAACTCACCCTCTCCCAGCCCCCCAACCTCACCGCCTGGAGCGGGCTCGACGCCCTGACCCAGGCCGTGGAATCGTACCTCTCCAACCGCGCCAGCGCCCCCACCCGCGCCCTGGCCGCGGCGGCCACCGCCAAGCTGTACGCCCACCTCCCGGCCGCCGTTACCAATGGTGCCGACCGCGCCGCCCGCACCGCCGTGGCCGAAGGCAGCCTGCTCTCCGCCATGGCGTTTTCCCAAAGCGCCCTCGGCGCCGTCCATGGCCTGGCCCATCCCATCGGCGCCCTGACCGGCCTGCCGCACGGCCTGACCTGCGCCATCCTGCTCCCGCATGTGCTGCGCCTCAACGCCCCCGCCTGCGGCGCGCTCCTGGATGAACTGGCCGCCGCCTGCGGACTCCGCACCGGGCCGGACTTGGTGGACGCCGTCGCCTGTCTCTGCCACGACCTCGGCGTGCCCCCCGACTTCCAGGCCGCCAAGCTCCGCCGGGAACGCCTCCCCGACATCCTCGCCCGCTGCCGCAGCAACAGCATGGGTGCCAATCCCCGCACCCTCACCGACGCCGAAATCACGGAGTTTCTCGCCCCCCTGCTGGCGCCCTGACCGGCAAGAGGTCACCTAGCAACAATGCTGTTCACTTTGCGGATAAAGTGTGGCATCGGCGTCCCGCCGATGACTGGAGTTTGGCAAAGCTCAACGGCTGCGGTTTTCCCGTCCCAACGGGACGGGGCGGGAAATAGGGGTAGGGATAGGGCTTTCGCCCTACCCCTCCCTCCGAACCGGACAGGCGGATTTCCCGCATCCGGCTCTCCAGTTGACGGTTGTCCTCTCTACG